>JAKLER010000114.1 GCA_022711615.1 Acidobacteriota bacterium | reverse complement strand
TGACGCACTGGGGCGGCTCGAAGACTTCCCGGCAGCGGTGCCCGGCGACCGCGAAGACCGCCCGGGCCTGAGCGAAACGATGCGTACGCGGAAACCCGCGCCGGAGCGCCATCGCCCCGAGCTTTCCGAGCTGCCCGTTCGTGTTCCACCAGCGGGCTCCGTCCATCTCGCCGAAGCGGGCGACGGCGAGTCGGAGCTTGAGAAGTCGTTCCATCCCAGCGTGCATTCAGGGACTCCAGTTCAAGGGCTCGTGGGCCGCTTCCGTGACATCGCCCGCCCCGTCGCCAGGCCGGACCAGAGGATGCCGCGTGGCATGTTGCCATTGAAACGAGGAGCGGCACCATTCCCTACAACAGGCTCGCCAGTCCCGGGTCGCTCGTGGATTCGCTCCTCATAGAGTTCACGCGGTCCGTGACGACCAGGACCTTCAGGATCGAACTCCCAGGGGGACAAATGGTGTCCATGGCAGAGGTCGAATCGGAGAGACAGCGCCATCGGGAAGGTCCTTCCTGCGCCCGGACCGCCTCCAGCGAAGACCATCGAGGAGAGGCTCCGCAGAGGTAGAATGTCTGCTGCGGCGGCTCCGGCTGTCGCAGCGATCTTTGAGCACCAGGCAGCCCTGCGCTTCGGGCTGTCGGCATGAAGAGCGACGGAGAGAGCACCGGCTCGACGACCCGTCCACCAGACCGTAGTCCCTACGGTGGTAACGCCGGCCGATCCACGGATCGGAACCATGCGCGATCGAGGCGTGACCCGTTCCCCGTCGAAAGGACGCTCAGATGCCCACCGAGGCCCCTTCCCCCGTTCCGCCTGATGCCTCGCCGCGCCCTGCCCGGCCCCTCCTCTCGTTCGAGCCCGAGGATCCCTACCTTCGTACCTTGAACCGAATCAAGGGCGAAGGTCGTCGCCGCATCGTCGCCGGTCTCGTGGCGATGAACGTCCCTCTCTCCCGCGTTCCCGCCGTATTGCGTCGCGAGAACATCACGGCCGCCGAGTACGTGAGCATCGCGAGGGCGAACCGCTGGCCGCTCTCGGGCGAGCTGCTTCCAGATCTGCTGCCGGGCGAGATCGAACAAGCTCGGCTTCTCTGGCTGCTCCCGAAGGATGACCGGGTCATCTCTCTCCGGGCTCGCCCCTTTCGAAACGGCGCTCTGTGGCGAGCCGTTGACGACGCGGGGAACGACTACCGGGTCCGCGGGGAGTACACGTCGTGGGTCGCATCCGACGTCATCTTCCTCGCCCGCAAGCTCGACGCCATCGAAAGCGACTCGCTTCCTTTCCCACTCGGAGCGCTGAGCGCCTGCTGGGAGGCCGCGTCGCGGCTCGGCTACGCGAAACAGGCCGTCAGGGACTCCATCGTCGTCCGATCGATAACTCATGGGCGCGCGCTCAGGGACGAAGTCGACGAGGAGTTCGAGTTCTTCTGGAACGGTGCTCCCTACCTGCCGCGTACGGGCGACGGAGAGGTGATCCAGTGAGCGCGCTCCCCGGTCCACCGCCCTGGCTCTTCTACCGCGTCTCCCCCGCGAACCGCGGTCTCGTCTTCGCGAAACCGGAGCGGGCCATCGAGATCAGTCAGCTCCACTGCGCGATCGCGAGAAGCCGCACCTGGGGCGAGTTCCGCGCCGCGATGCCTGCGGGCGACTACGAGCTGATCGCCGCGCAACTGTTCGACCTCGACGACCTGGATCGGCCGAGCGACGACGAGCCCTTCGACTCCGTGGCCATCCCCGGCTACGTCGACGGCGACTACCCCCCGTGGCTCCAGAAGGAAATGCAGTTCGTGCTGCCCCGGGAGGTCATCGAGCAGTTCGGGGAATGGCAGCAGACTGCAATCAACGGCGTCTACCTGCACATCGCCGAGGAGAACCGTGCTCGCGTCGTCGCGACGCTCCTGCGCGCCGGGTACCGCGTCGAACGGCGCGAGGACCTGCTGTTCTGGTGAGGGGACGACGATGAGCAGCATTCGCCGGAAGGCTGAGGGCGTCTGGATCGTCCGCTTCCTCGACGGTGGAAAGCCACCCGTGGGTCGGCACCGCCAGGTGACTGTAAGGGGCTCCCACGCGGACGCGAAGCGAGAACTCGAGCGCCTCCTCGGCAAGCGGGCCCTCCGTCCACGCGGCTCTGCCCCGTCGCGCCTGACATTCAAGGCTCTGGTCGTTCGATATCTAGAGGCAAAGAAGGGCCGGGTTTCGAAGGCGTGGCTGGCGTACGCGGACCGCGTTCTCAACATGATCTTCGTGCCTCGGTTCGGCGCGCGCCGCGTGGAAGACCTGCAGGCTGCCGACGTCGTCCTCTATCAGCACCAGAGGATTGGCGACAAGGTCACCGGAGCCACCGTGAACCGGGAATCGGACGTTCTGATGGGGGCACTGAACTTCGCAGAGAAGTTCGGCTGGATCGAGAGGAACCCCATCCCGCGGTCGCGGCTCACGCGGCACAAGGAACGGCGACGTGACCGGATCTTCTCAGAGGCCGAATGGGGCAGCTTCATGACCGCATTCGACGACGCCCAGAGATGGGAGGAACACAGCCGAAAGGTCCGCCGACTCGGCCCAATGACAACTGACCTGACGACGGGAAAGGCCCGCCGGCATGGTGGAGCGATGCGCCCCGACAGCAAGGCCTCTCACGGCTATCGGGGGCGGCTGCGGCTTGCGATGTCCGTGTTCAAGGCGCTCATGCTCACGGGATCCCGGCGCGGCGAGATCCTCTCTCTGAAGTGGGGCCAGATCGACAGGAAGAGGGCGACCGTCACGATCCTCCTGTCGAAGACGAAGAACCGGGGTCTCGCGAAGAAGACCCTCCCCCTCGTGAGCGGCCTGAAAGACCTCATCGAGTCCCTGCCGGCCGGCATCGGCGAGGCCCTCGTCTTCCAGAAGCCGGGAGGCGGCCCGTGGGAAGAGCGAAAGCTCCTCCACCACTTCAAGCTCGCGGTGATGATCGCTGGCATCCAGGACCCGGGGCGCGTCGACCCGATCGAGCGGCTCACGCCACACTCCATCCGGCACACCGTCGAAACGTGGCTCGTACGGGCTGACTTCTCGGAGGCGAAACGAAACGCCTTCCTGGGCCACGCGGACGACTCGATGGCCGCCCGCTACACGCACCTGGAGCCGGAGGACCTCATCCCGTTGGTTGAGCACCTCAGCAAGAAGGCGGGGCTGTCTCCGGAGCCCGAGGAGGTTGCGCGAGAGGTTGCGCGCGAAAACGAATAGCGCCCCTCGCGGGGCGCTAAGTCGTCTGGAATCAATGGTCGGGACGGCGGGATTCGAACCCGCGACCCCTTGAACCCCATTCAAGTACGCTACCAGGCTGCGCCACGTCCCGACCCTGGACGAAAGGACGGGAGGATCAGGCGTCTTCGCGGGAAAGGAGGCTTGCGATCTCCTTCAGTTCCGCGAGGGCCATCGCCACCCGGGGGTCCGGGGATTGTGCCATCGGAGCCGGGGCAGGGTCAATCTTGCGGACGACGGGCGCGGTCTTTACGGGCGGAGCGTCGTCGACGTCGACGGCGGCCGCCGGGCTCTCGTCGATCTCGAGGGGGATCGACGGCTCGGGCGACGGGGCGACCGCGTGCGTGGCGAGGATCGGCGCCTCGGAGAGCTCGAGGACGGGCTCGGGAGAGGCGGCCGGCGGCTCGGGCTCGGGCGGCGGCGCGGACTTCGTCCTCCTCCGGCGCGTCCCCGTCGACTCGCTCGGCTCCGGCGCCGGGGCGGTGAGGACGAGCGGCTCCGGCTCGGCGGCCGGGGGCTCCCCTTCCTTCAGCTCGGCTTCGAGGCGCTTCTTGGCGCCGGCGATGGTGTAGCCCTCGTCGTAGAGGAGCTTCTTGATCCGCTCGATGATCTTCAGCTCGAGCGCGCTGTAGAGGCGCGGGCCGCTCGCCCCTTTCGGGGCCGCGAGGACGGGGAACTCGCTCTCCCAGTAGCGGAGGACGTAGGGCTGGACGTCCGCCAGACGGCAGACCTCCGCCACCTTGTAGCGGGCCTCCGAAGCCGACTTGGTCTCGCTCACGCCGTGCGGTCCCTCCTGGAAGCGGTCCCGAGTCTAAAGCAAACGCCTACTCGCCCTTGCGGACGACGAACCGGATCGGAACGCCGGCGAGGTCCCACTTCTCCCGCAGCCGGTTCTGGAGGAAGCGCTCGAACGTGAAGTGGAGCGGCTCGTCCCGGTCGGAGAAGAGCCGGATGAGGGGCGGCTCCGACGCGATCTGGACGGCGTACCGGATCTTGAGCTCGCGCCCGGAGCGCGCCTTCGGGAGCTGCGCCTCGAACGCCTTCTTCAGGACGCGGTTCAGCTCCCCCGTCGGGATCTTCAGCGTGGAGCGGCGGGCGACGGCGTCGGCCTCGGGGAGGATCTTCGAGACCCCCGCGCCGGTCTTCGCGGAGACGGTGAGAAAGGCGGCGCCGCGCGTGAAGACGAAGCGGCGGCGGACGTCCTCGCGAAGGGTCTTCTGGGCGCCGGGGTCGTCGGCGAGGAGGTCCCACTTGTTCGCGACGAGGACGAGGCTGCGGCGCGCCTCCTCCGCGTAGCCGGCGATGGTGGCGTCCTGGGAGGTGATCCCCTCGGAGGCGTCGAAGATGACGACGGCGATCCGCGCGCGCTCCATCGCCTTTCGCGCGGCGACGACGGAGAGGAGCTCGGCCGAGTCGGACGTCTTCCCCTTGCGCCGGATGCCCGCGGTGTCGACGAGGCGGTAGCTCTTGCCGCCGCGGACGAGCTCCACGTCGACGGGATTCCGGGTGGTGCCGGCGATCTCCGAGACCATGACCCGCTCGGCGCCGACGATCCGGTTGACGATCGAGGACTTGCCGACGTTCGGCCGGCCGACGATGGCGATGGGGAGCCCCTCGGCGCGGGTCTCGGGATCGAGGTCCTCGGGGAGGCGCGTCTCGAGCGCCTCGAGGAGCTCGTCGCTGCCGAGCCCGTGGACGGCCGAGACGCCGAAGACGTCCTCGAACCCGAGGCGGTAGGCCTGCTCGAGGCCCGCCTCGGCCTCCTTGCGGTCGACCTTGTTCCAGGCGACGACGACCGGCTTGCCGAGCGCCCGCAGGCGGGTGGCGATCCGCTCGTCCTCCGGGAGGACGCCGTCGGCGCCGTCGAGGACGAGGACGAGGAGGTCGGCGTCGACGACGGCCTCGAGCGCCTTCTCGCTCGTCCAGGCGGCGAAGCCGCCGGCCGCGTCGAGGTCGAGTCCGCCGGTGTCGACGAGCCGCCAGCGGCGGCCGGTCTCGGTCGCGAGGTCGAGCGCGAGGGCGTCGCGGGTCATGCCGGGACGGTCGTGGACGAGGGCCTTCCGGGTGCCGGAGAGCCGATTGAAGAGGGCCGACTTGCCGACGTTCGGGCGGCCGACGAGGGCGACCGACCAGATGCGCGCGCCGCGCGCCGCCTCCGTCACTTCCGCCTCCCCCTCGGGGCGCCGCGGGAGGTCTTCGTCGGCGGGCCCCCGCGGGCCGGGGCCTTCCGGCCGCCGCGTGGGGCGCCCGCACGCTCCTTCGGCGCCCCCTTCGGCTCGCCGCCGGCGAAGCGCCGCGGCGCGGGCGCCGGCGTCCAGACGGGGGGCGCGACGCGGTCGTCGCGCCGGGCCGGCGGGACGCCGTGGAGCTGGAAGTCGAGGAGGCGCTTGTCGAAGTCGGCGCGGACGAGCTTGACGCGCAGGTGGTCGCCGAGGCGGAAGACGCGCCCGCTCGACTCGCCCACGAGGCGGTGCTCGACGTCCTCGTAGCGGTACCAGTCGTCGCCGAGGGCGTCCATCGGGAGGAGGCCGTCGGCGTAGACGTCCTCGAGGGTGATGAAGAGGCCGAACGGGACGACGGCGGAGACGTAGGCCTCGAACTCCTCGCCGACCTTCTTCGAGAGGAAGACGAACTTCTTCCACGACTGCGCCTCGCGCTCGGCCGACTCGGCGCGACGCTCGCGCTCGGAGCACTGGGCGGAGGCGTCGGAGAGCCAGCGCTCGCGGCTCTCGGCCTCGGCCGTGGCCGGGGGTCGCCCGGACGCGATCCACTCGCAGAGGGCGCGGTGGACGACGAGGTCGGGGTAGCGCCGGATCGGCGAGGTGAAGTGCGCGTAGTACGGAGCGGCGAGCGCGTAGTGGCCGCGGCACTCGGGCGCGTAGAGCGCCTTCTTCTGCGCGCGGAGGACGAGGTCGGAGACGAACCGCTCCTCGGGCCTGCCCTCGGCCTGGTCGAGGATCGACTGGAAGACGCCCGGGCTGACGGCGTCGTCCTCGGCCGGGATCTCGTAGCCGAGCGGCTCGAGGACGGCGCGCAGGTCGGCGAGCTTGCGCTCGTCGGGGCGGTCGTGGACCCGGTACATCGCCGGGGTCGGGACGAAGAGGAGGTGCTTCGCCACGGCCTCGTTGGCGGCGAGCATGAACTCCTCGACGAGGCGGTGCGCCTCGTTTCGGACGGCCCGGACGATGTCGACGACGGCCCCCTTCTCGCCGAGGATCAGGTCGGCGTCGGGGAGGTCGAAGTCGAGCGCGCCGCGGCCGCGGCGCATCCAGCGGAGGGCGAACGCCGCCTTGCGGGCGGCCAGGAGCATCGGCCTCACGCTCGCGGGGAGCTTCTCCTCCCCCGGCTCCTCGCCGGAGAAGAAGGCCGCGACGTCGGTGTAGATGAGGCGCGCGCTCGAGCGGATGACGCTCCGGAAGAACTCCGCCTTCCGGGTCTCGCCCTTCTCGTCGAGCGTCAGGAGCGCCGTCACCGTCCGCCGCTCCTCGTGCGGGCGGAGGGAGCAGAGGTCGGTCGAGAGGCGCTCGGGGAGCATCGGGACGGCGCGGTCGGGGAAGTAGACGGAGGTGCCGCGCTCGAACGCCTCGGCGTCGAGGGCGGTGCCCGGCCTCACGTAGTGGGAGACGTCGGCGATGTGGACGCCGAGCCGGAAGCCCCCTCCCGGAAGCTCCTCGACGGAGATCGCGTCGTCGAAGTCGCGGGCCGACTCGCCGTCGATCGTCACGACGACGTCGCACGTCAGGTCGCGGCGCGAAGCGCGCTCGGCCTCGCCGACGTCGCGGATCGCCCGCTTCGCGTCGTCGAGGACCGCCTTCGGGAACTCGCGGGGGATGCCCCACTTGCGGGCGACGACCTCGACGTCGATGCCTTCCTCGCCCGGGAAGCCGATCAGCTCGGTCACCTCCGCCTGCGCGAGCCGGTGCTCGTCGGGCCAGGTGGTGATCCGGGCGTCGACGTAGATGCCGTCGGGGGCGTCGAGGTCCATGCCGTCGGGGATCCGGAGGAGGGCGTCGATCTTCGTGTCGTACGGGACGAGGACGACGCCGTCGGGGCGCCTCTGGATCCGGCCGACGACGGTCTCCCGCCGCCGCACGAGGACCTTGACGACGACGCCGACCTCGGCGGGGCCGCGGTAGCCCGCGTGCCCCTTCGACTTCTCGACCCTCACGAGGACGAAGTCGCCGTCGAGCGCCGAGCCGCCACCTCCCCGGGCGATGGGGAGGTCGGGGACCCCCGGTCTGCCCGAGAGGAGCCAGGCGCGCCCCTCGCCCCGGAACGCGATCCGGCCCGCCTTCAGGTTCGTGAACTCGATGAGGGAGAGCTTCTCGCCGCGGGTGCGGACGACGAGGCCCTTGCGCTCGAGGGCGTCGACCTCGGCGCGGAGGGCCTCGAGGGAGGCCTCGTCGGCCGAGGGGCCGAGGAGCCCCTTCGCGAGGTCGCGGAACGAGAGGATGCGCTGGCCGCGCGGCGAGAGGGCCGCGAGGACGCGGCTTTCGGGGGTGTTCGTGGTCACGGTGTCCTTTCCGGGGGGCCCGCCGCGGCAGGCCTCCGCCGCGCGGGGCGGGGAGGAGTGGTGCGAAAGGGGGGACTCGAACCCCCACGGCTTGTTAAGAGCCACAAGGTCCTGAGCCTTGCGCGTCTACCAGTTCCGCCACTTTCGCACGAGCGGGGAGCGGGAGGATACGACGCGGCCCTTTCGGCGTCAAACACGCGAGACTCCGGAACGCGGCCGGAACGCCCGCCCGCGGTCACCCCGAAAGATACGCGAGCGCGGCCTCGTCGTCCGGGAAGATCCGGATCAGGGTGTCGAGCCGCGTCAGCTTCAGGAGGGCGACGACGCGGTCCTTCGGGCGGACGATCGCCATCTTCCTCTTTCGCTCCTCGAAGCGCTGGAGGTAGCCGATCAGCTCCCCGAGGCCGGTGGAGTCGAGCGTGTCGATCTTCTCGAAGTCGAGGAGCACCGGCCCCTCGTCTTCCTCGAGCACCTTCTCGAGGAGCTCGGAGAACTGGCGGGCGCTCTCCCCCAGCTTCACGACCCCCTGGATCCGGAGGACGGTCGTCCTCTCGCGGCGTTCGCGGAGGATGATCACGCGGGCTTCTCCCCGGACCGCTCGCGCGAGGCGACGTAGCGCTCGATCCGCGTCCGGTCGCGCGCGGAGAGCTCGAGGAAGCGGAGGCCGAAGACGGGGTGGAACGTCGACGCCTCGTACGCTCGCCGCGCGACCTGGCCGCGGCTCCGCACCGAGGCAGGGTCGTCGGGGAGGTAGAACTCGACGTCGACGACGCGCCCGACGCTCAGCTCGGCGTCCACCTCCGCGAGGAGCCCGTTCACCGAGACGTTGAGCGTCTTGCCGTGGACCGTGACGCCCGCCTCCCGGACCTCGTGGACGCGGAGCATCGTGTTCACCTCGCGGCGCGCGGCGATCTCGGTGAGGCGGCGCGCCTTGTCGAGGAGCTCGCCCTCGGGGAAGGGGGCGAGGAGGAAGTCGTTGATCCCGGAGACGAGGCACTCCTCGAGGTGCGTCGAGCCCGAGGGGACGACGACCATGATCGAGACGGACCTCCACCGCGGGACCGACCGGAGCTGCCGGGCGGCGCGGAGCCCCCCCTCGGGGCCGAACGCCTCGTCGAGGACGACGAGCTCGACGGCGGGGACGGACGGGATGGCGTCCAGCGCCTCGGGGGTCTCGACGCGCGTCACGAGGTAGCCGGCCTGGTCGAGGACCTCCTCCGCGCGGGCGATCCACGCCGATCCCGGCCCCGCGAGGGCGATGTGCCGGATTCCGCCGGGAGAGGTCACGCCGGGCTTCCCTTCTTCACGGTGACGGCCCCGGAGCAGACCCTCCGGCCCTCGCCGTCGGTGACCGTTCCCTCGAAGCGCACGATCGGGCCGAGGACGCCGGCGATCCGGACGTCGACGTCGAGCAGGTCGCCGCTCCCGGCTTCCCTGTCGAACTCGAAGTCCGAGACCCCGGCGAGGAAGCCGGTCCGGCCGATGCCCGGATCGCCCCCCTCGAGGAGGAGCGCCGCCTGCGCGACGACCTCGACGAGCGTGAGAGGGGGAAGGTACTCCCCCGCCTCCGTTCGCCGTCCGTTCACGGTCACGAGCGCCCGGACCCGTCCCTCCGCGGGGCCGCGCTTCTCCACGGTCCGCTCGACGAAGCGGAACGGGTACGCGTGCGGGAGGGGCTCGGGAACGGGTGTCACGCCGCCTTCGACCGGACGAACTCGCAGAGGGCGTCGACGGAGGCGAAGGCCTTGACCCCGACCTCCTCGTCCTGGACCTTGATGCCGAACTCCTTCTCGATGCCGAGGACGAGCTCGAGGGCGTCGATCGAGTCGAGCCCCAGGCCGCTCGGGTCGTCCCCGAAGAGGGGTGCGTCGTCCTTGATCGTCGCGGGGTCGATCTCCAGCTTCAGCTGGCGGACGATCAGCGACTTGACGCGCCCCTTCAGCTCTTCAACCTGCTCCATTCCGCCTCCTTCCGGGCGATGGCCGGGAGTATATCGAGCGGGACGCCCCGGGGAAGGCGCGCCGTCAGCCGACGAAGCCGCCGTCGACGCGGATCGTCTGGCCGGAGAGGTAGGCCGCGCCGTCGGAGCAGAGGAACGCCACGAGCGGGGCGACGTCCTCCGGGACTCCGAAGCGCCGGAGAGGGATCCGCTTCGTGAAGTCCTCGCGGGCTTCCTTCGAGAGGAAGGAGATCATCTCGGTCTCGACGAAGCCGGGCGCGACGCAGTTCACCGTGACGCCGTAGGGGCCGACCTCCGCGGCGAGCGACTTCGTGAAGGCGACGAGCGCCCCCTTCGCCGCGGCGTAGTTCGTCTGCCCGGCCGAGCCCATGAGGGCCGCGAGCGAAGAGATGTTGACGATTCGCCCCCAGCGGCGCCGGAGCATTCCCCGGACGACGGCTTTCGTCGAACGGAACGCCCCTCCGAGCGAGGTGTCGATCACCTCGTCCCAGTGCGCCTCCGGCATGAGCGCGAAGAGGCCGTTGCGGAGGGTCGCCGCGTTGTTCACGAGGACGTCGACCCCCCCGCGCTCCGCGTCGAGGCGGTCGGCGACGGCGACGATCTCGTCCCGGGAGGTCGCGTCGGCCTTCGCGGCCTCGGCGCTGCCCCCCGCCTCGGTGATCCGGCGGACCGTCTCGGCCGCCCCGGTCTCGTCGGAGCGATAGGTGACGAGGACGTGGAGCCCGTCGACCGCGAGGCGCTCGGCGATCGCCCGCCCGATCCCGCGCGAGCCGCCGGTCACCCAGGCGACCCTCTGCCTCTCCGTCACGCGACCTCCTCGCCGGCCGCGGGCCGAGCGGGGGCGCCGAGGGCCGGCGCGCCGAGAGCCGAGGCGAACCGGGCGATCCCGGCCGGGTCCTCGAGGACGTCCGCGCGGGAGCTCCGGAGCGTCCAGCGGTGCATCTTGGAGAGGAGGTCCCCCGGGCCGACCTCGACGAACCGGGTCTCCCCGGCCGAGGCCATCGCGAGGAGGACGTCGGCCCAGCGGGACGTGCGGGCGATCTGGCTCGTGATGACGAGGCGGGCCTCCTCCTCGCTCCGTACGACGCGCCCGAGCATCGGGGCGTAGAGCGCGGCGCGGCCTGGGAAGGCGAGACGGATCCGGCTCGAGACGAGCTCTGCGAGCTCCGCGGCCACCGGCGCGAGAGCCGGAGAGTGCATCGGCCAGCCGAGCGGAAGCGCCTCGGACTTCAGGGCGTGCATCGCGAGGTGGTCGAGCGCGCGCAGCACCGGCTCGCGCCGACCCGTCAGCACGACCTGCTGGGCCGCGTTCACGTTGCCGATCGCCACCTCGTGCGGGTCCCGCGTCAGGCGCGCGAGCTCGGCCGCGACCTCCAGCTCCGGGAGGCCGATGACGAACCCCATCGTACCGGCGGGCGCCTTCTCGCGGAGCAGGCGCTCGACCTCCAGGAGGACGTCGAGCGCGGCCCAGCGGTCGAGGACGCCCGCGCCGACGAAAGCGGCGTAGGTCCCGAGGCTGTAGCCGGCGCAGGCCGAGGGGTAGAGGCCGTGCTCCTCGGCGAGGACGTCGAGCGCGGCGACCGAGACGGCGAAGACGCCGACCTGCGCGGGGAGGTCGGCGTGGAGGTCGGGGCGTCCCTCGCCGAAGAAGGTCCCCGCGACGTCGACGCCGCTCCGTTCCGAAACCTGCTCGAAGAAGGAGGCGACGCGCGGGAACGAGGCGGCGAGCGCCTCGCCCATCCCCGCCTTCTCGGAGAGCTGCCCCGGGAAGAGAGCCGCGAACCGCCTAACGCCGCCACCCCCCGGCTCCGGCGGGAGGCCGGGAACGCCTCGGCGAGCGAGGCCGACCGGTGGCGGGCGAGGAGCCGGGCGAGCCTCGGAACGACCCGGCTCCGGCCTCCGAAGTGGACCAGGCGGGCGACGGGGGGCAGCTCCATGGGAGGGTGGGCCTCGTCGACCTCCCAGGGGTG
Source organism: Acidobacteriota bacterium (assembly GCA_022711615.1). GTDB lineage: Bacteria > Acidobacteriota > Thermoanaerobaculia > UBA5066 > UBA5066 > UBA5066. The sequence goes on along the minus strand of JAKLER010000114.1, from coordinate 658 downwards.
GAGGTAGAGGACGGGGCTCTCCCCTCGGCCGAGAGACTCCTCGACGGCCCGCGAGACCCGGGCCTCCCGCGAGAGCCGGGAGGTCCAGCCTCCGCCCATCATCGCCGGCTGCCCGAAGAAGGTGCCGACGAGCGGGGGGACCTCCAGCAGGTCGCCCGCCGGGGTCGGAATCATCGTCGGTCGAAGGGGATTTCCGATGTCTCCGATCGGCGGGACGGCAAGGAGCGACGAATCGACCCGGAAGCCCTCCTCGACGAGCGTTCCGAGGTGCGGGCAGGCCGTCGTCCGGAACGACCACTCGGGGGCGCGGAAGGCCGTGACGGGCGCTCCCGCGGCGTCCTCGAGCGACGCGCGGGCCGCGCGCAGGTCGTCCCGGAACTCTTCGACGCTCTGCTCGGTCGCGCGGCGGTGCAGGTCTCCATGGCAACCGATCTCGTGCCCCGCGCCGGCGATCCGCCGGACCAGCCCCGGGTGCCTTCGCGCCACCCAGCCGAGGACGAAGAAGGTCGCGCGCGAGGAGCTCTCCTCGAACAGGGAGAGGATCCGCTCCGTGGACGGGACGACGCGGGACGGGAACGCGTCCCATCGCTCCGGGCGGTCGTACGTCGGGTGGCCACAGACGTGGAACCACTCTTCGACGTCGACGGTCAGGACGAGC
>JAKLER010000113.1 GCA_022711615.1 Acidobacteriota bacterium | reverse complement strand
TCAGCTTCTCGGCGAGGGAGGTCGACGCCCCTTCGGCCAGGACGCGCTCCTTCTTCGTGAACGAGACGACCGGGTCGTCGCGGACCTCGCGGAACCTCAGGTAGAACTCGGTCGCCCGTCCGTACCGTTCCCGCAGGAAGCGCTCGCCCGGGACGTACGCCATCGCGCCTCTCACCGACGGGTGGAGCGAGTCGGCGTGGAGCGAGAGGAAGACCGTCTTCTCCGGAGGGATCGGCCGTCCGCCGGCGCCCGGCCTCTTCAGGATCGCGTTCGCGAGGTACCAGCGGAGGTTCACGCCAGCCACGACGTTCGTCATCTCGTACGGCGGGTCCGTCAGGAGGACGCGTCCCTTCCGGTCGGGGAGGCGGTCCCGGTCGATCACCTCCCACCCCTGCACGGGCTCGCGCGTCATCATGACGACCTCGGCCCGCGTCGTCTCGAGGAGGACCTTCCGGAGCCGCGAGGCGACGTCGTACACGTAGGTCGACTCCCAGACGCCGTGGTGGAGCGTCCCGGTGTCGGTCCCTCCGTGCCCGGCGTCGATTACGACCCGGACCCCCGCGAGGTGCCGAGCCTTCGCCGGAGTCGCGAAGAGGGCCGCCTCGGCCCGCTCTTTCGCCTGCGCGGCCGCCTTCGGGTCGTCGGGCGGGAGGTACTCCTCGGAGAGGAGCTCGAGCGGGATCTTCACCGGGAATCCGACGGGGATCGCGTGGACGTCCTCGATTCCCGACCGGAGGGCGATGTCGAGCGCGAGCTGGATGACGTCCTCGGCGTGGATGCGGCCCGTGAAGCGGACGACGACCGCCGAATAGAGGGCCTCCTTCCGCTTGAGGCGATAGACGGCGTAACGCCCCTTGGCGTCGGAGCCGTACTCGAGGCGGGGAGGCTCCTCGTCGGGGATCGGCTCGGCGTCCCGGAACGGGGGGAGGAGGTACTCGACCGGGACCTTCACGAGCGTGCCGCGCGTGGCCGGCTCGCCCTCGCGGAGCCCGTTGAGATCCGCGAGGCGCGAGGCGAGGCGCGCGTCGCCCGTGAACCAGGTCGCGATCGACGCGAGCGGCTCCGTCTCGACGGCCACGTGGAGCCAGCCGATCGTCGCCCTCACGTCGGAGGGAAAGAGGGCCCGGACGGCGGCGAGGCGCGCCTCGTCGGACAGGTCGCCATACGGCAGCACGATCCGCCGGCTCCGCGACGGGGCGGCCGGCAGCGCCAGCAGCCGCGAGGCCGAGGCCTCGTCGCGGGAGATGCGCCGCGCGAAGTCGGTCACGGACTCGCCGTCGAGCGGGCGGACCTCGACCAGGATCGCCCCCTGGTCGACGAACGCCGAGAAGTCCTCGGAGACCTCCACCCGGCGCGGCGCCGTCTGGGCCGGCGCGATGAGGGGGACGAGAAGGAGGAGCGCGAGGGCTCCCGTCGAGAGCGCGCGTCTCACCGGATCACGTCCGGCGGGGCCGTCCACGGGCCCCTCGCCGCCTCGAGCTCCCGCGCGACGGCGAGCAGGAGCGCCTCGGAGCCCGCCGGCCCCGCGAGCTGGACGCCGACGGGGAGCCGCTCCCGCGAGAGCCCCGCGGGGACCGCGACGGCGGGAAGCCCCGCGAGGCTCGCGGGCACGGTGAAGACGTCCGTGAGGTAGAGCGAGAGCGGGTCGCCGCTCTTCTCGCCGATCGGGAAGGCCGGGCCGGGCGCGGTCGGCGAGAGGAGGAGGTCGCAGGCGCGGAAGGCCTCGCCGAGGTCGAGCGCGATCCGCGTCCGGACCCTCTGCGCCCGCTCGTACCACGCTTCGCGGTGCCCCGCGGACAGGGCGAACGTCCCGAGGAGGACCCGGCGCTTCACCTCGTCCCCGAAGCCGGCCGCGCGCGTCGCGCGGACGAGCTCGGCCGGGCCGTCTCCCGCGGCGCGCGCGCCGAAGCGGACGCCGTCGAACCGCGCCAGGTTGGAGGAGGCCTCCGCGGCCGCGATCAGGTAGTACGCCGCGACGCCGAGCGCCAGCCGGGGAAGGCGGAGCGGGACGAGCGAAGCTCCGCGAGACGCGAGGAGGCGCGCCGTCGCCGAGAGGGCCGCCGCCGCGTCCGGATGGACCCCCTCCTCGTCGTCGAGGAGGCCGACGCGGAGCCCCGCGACGCCGTCGTCGAGCCGGGAGAGGAGGTCGGGCGACGCGCCGGGAAGGGACGTGGCGTCGCGCGGGTCGGCGCCCGACATCGCCTCGAGCGCGAGCGCCGCGTCCCTCGCGTGCCGCGCGAGCGGCCCGGCCTGGTCGAAGGAGGAGGCGAAGGCGACGAGCCCGAGGCGGGAGACGCGGCCGAACGTCGGACGCACGCCGACGAGCCCGCAGAACGCGGCCGGGAGGCGGACGGAGCCGCCGGTGTCGGTCCCGACGGCGAGCGGGACCGCGCGCGCCGCGACGGCGGCGGCGGAGCCGCCGGAGGAGCCGCCCGGGACGCGCGTCGGCTCCCAGGGGTTCCGCACCGGCCCGAACGCCGACGTCTCGTTCGTGGAGCCCATCCCGAGCTCGTCGCAGCTCGTCTTTCCGACGACGACGCAGCCGGCCGCCTTCAGCCGCGCGACGCACGTCGCGTCCTCCGGCGGGACGAAAGCGCCGAGGATGCGGGAGCCGGCCGTCGTCGGCATGCCGGCCACGTGGACGTTGTCCTTGACGGCGATCGGAACGCCCGCCAGCGGCAGCGCCTCGCCCGCCGCGACGCGGCGGTCGACCTCGGCCGCGGCCTCGATCGCGTCCTCTCCCGCGACGTGAAGGAACGCCCCGTGGCGTTCGCGGCTCCGTCCCGCCCGGAGGAGCGCGGCCCCGGCGACGTCCCGCGCGCGCACCTCCCGGGCCGAGACGGCGGCGGCGAGGCCGTGCGCCGGTCCGTCGAGGAGACGGGCGAGGTCCCCGGTCACCCGTTCCTCGAGACGACGCGCGGCACGACGAAGTGCCCGCGCGCTCTCTCCGGGGCGTTCGCGGCGACGTAGGCGCGCTCCCCCGGCCCGGAGGACGGCACGTCGTCCCGAAGCGGCGCCGGAGGCGCGTCGGGGACCGGCGGCAGGAGGTCGTCGGGGACCGCGCGGATCGCGTCGAAATGATCGAGGACGCGGCTCAGCTCCTCGGCCAGGCGGGCCGCCTCTCCGTCGGTGACGTCCATCGCGGCGAGCCGCGCCATCCTGCGGACGAGGCCGCCGTCGATCCTCACGGATTCGAGTATAGCCAGCGGCTTGACGCCTCCCGGACCGCTCCCCTACCGTCGCGGCCTATCGTGAGCCCACTGCCCGAGCCGCGCGCCGCGCTGGCCCGCCTCGCGCGCCGGAGCGCGGCCCGCCTCGCGCGGCGGGCGTCCGACACATCCGGCGTCCCGTTTCTCCTCGTCGGCGGCGCCGTGCGCGACGCGCTCCTCGGCCTCCCTTCCGGGGACCTCGACCTCGCGGTGCCCCGAGCCGGCGCCGGCGCCTTCGCCGCGGCGCTCGCGCGGCTCGCGGGGACGCGCGTCGCGCAGATCGGCCGGGCGCCGAGGCGGATCCTCCACGTCCCGCTGCGCCGGTCGTCGGTCGACGTCTGGGAGACCGACGGGGACCCCGCCGCCGACCTCCTCCGGCGGGACTTCACCGTGAACGCGCTCGCACTCGCATTCCCGGGCGCCCGTCTCGTCGGCCCCGCGGGAGCCCTCGACGACCTCGCCGGGCGGCGTCTGCGGCTCCCGCGCGCCGGCGTCCTCCTCGAGGACCCCCTCCGCGTCGTCCGTGCCGCCCGGTTCCTCGCGCGCCTTCCCGGCTTCCGGCTCGACCCCGGGATGCGCCCCGAGCTCGCGGCCGCCGCGCGAGACCTCGAGGCCGTGGCGCCCGAGCGTCGCCTCGCCGAGCTCGACGCGATCCTCGCCGCGGGCCCCGCACGGGCCGCGCGCGCCCTCCGCCGGCTCGAGGCGTGGGGCGGCCTGGCCGCGCTCCTTCCTGGGACCGACGCCGCGGAGCGTCGTCGCGGCCTGGCCGCGCTCGGGGCCGTCCGGCGCGACGCCCCGTCCGCGCTTCTCCGGGCGGTGCTCCTTTCGGGAGCTCCGCCGGACCGCGCGGCTGCGGCCCTCGACGCGCTCCGCGCGAGCCGGAACGACCGGCGGCTCGCGGCGGCGCTCGCCGCCCTGCCCGCTCCTCCCGCCCGGCCCGACACGACCGAGGCGATCCGGGTCCTTCGCCGCGCCGCCCCCTTCTCGCGCGAGGCGATCGCGTTCGTGGAAGCGACCGGCGGCCGGAACGGACGGGCCCTCGCGCGCCTCTCCGACGCCGTCCTCACCGCACCCGGCGCGCTCGCCCGGCTCCTGCACCCCCGGCGGCCCCTCGCCGTCCACGAGGTCGCCACGATCCTCGGCGCGGCGGGAGCGGAGCTCGGTCGCGCCCTCGAGCGCCTCGACGACGCCCTCGCGACCGGAGCCGTCCGCGGCGCCGGCCCCGCCCGGGCGTTCCTCTCCGAAGGGTCCCCGCCCCGTCCGCCACGAGGGCGGCGGGAGCGCCTCCCGGTATAAGCTTCGTGCGAGGATCTGGAACATGGACCTGACCGAACTGTTGAAGTTCGTGACGAAGAAGGAGGCGTCGGACCTCCACCTGAAGCCGGGCCGCCCCCCGCTCCTCAGGATCAACGGGCGGCTCGTGCCGCTCAAGACCGACCCGCTCCAGCCCAAAGAGATCGAGGACATGGTCCTCACGATCCTCACGCCGCACCAGAAAGAGAAGCTGACGGCGAACTACGCCGTCGACATCGGCTACGGCATCCAGGGGCTCGCCCGCTTCCGCGGCAACATCTTCCTGCAGCGCGGGAGCTGGTCCGCCGTCTTCCGGCGGATCCCGTTCACGATCCCGGGCGTCGAGGAGCTCCACCTGCCGGACGTCATCCAGACGTTCTGCGACTACCCTTCGGGCCTCGTCCTCGTCACCGGGCCGACCGGCTCGGGCAAGTCGACGACGCTCGCCGGGATCATCAAGGGGATCACCGAGCGCCACCCGGTTCACGTCGTCACCGTCGAGGACCCGATCGAGTACCTCTTCCAAGACAACCTCGGCTCCGTCTGCCAGCGCGAGGTCGGGACGGACACGGTCTCCTTCCACGAGGCGCTGCGCAACGCGATGCGCCAGGACCCGGACGTCATCATGGTCGGCGAGATGCGCGACTGGGAGACGATGCAGACGGCGATCACCGCCGCCGAGACCGGGCACCTCGTCTTCTCCACGCTCCACACGAACAACGCGGCGCAGACGATCGACCGCATCCTCGACAGCTGCCCGGGCGGCCAGCAGAACCAGGTCCGCCGCCAGCTCGCCCTCGTCCTGCGGTCGATCTGCTCCATGCAGCTGATCGAGAGGATCGACGGGCAGGGGCGCGTCCCGGTCATCGAGATCCTCGTGAACTCTCCGAAGATCACGAAGCTGATCGAGGAGGGGCACTCCAACGAGATCCTCGACGAGATGGAGTCGTCGGTCACCTACTACCGGATGCAGTCGATGAACCAGTCGCTTCTCGCGCTCCTCGTGAACGGGGCGATCGACTACGAGAAGGCGATGCAGCTCACGGCGGACCCCGAGGACCTCTCCCTGAAGCTCCGCAAGCTCTTCCCCCAGATCGAGGAAAAGTTCCGAGGAGGAATCATGGCCCCGTCCGCGAACGACTTCTCCGCCATCACCGAGCTCATGGACATCAAGAAGCTCTACGAGGAAGCGGAGGAGAAGTGGAAGCTCCGCCTCCAGGAGAAGGACGACCTGATCGCGAACCTCGAGGCCGACCTCCAGTCCAAGGACCGCGTCCTCGAAGCGAACACGATGGGGAGCCAGGAGCTCGAGAGCGAGCTGCAGAAAGCGCGGCAGGAGAACGAGCGGGTCCGTCAGGAGGCCGCCGCGCGGATCGCGCAGCTCAACGAGCGGATCAAGGAGCTCAACAACCGGATCATGGGCGGCGCCAACCCGCCTTCTCAGGGGACGCCGCAGTCGGGCTTCTTCAAGCGCTAGGCGGACGGAAGGCTCCCGCGCCGGCTCCGGCGCCCGTTAGACTCGGACCAGCATGTCCCCAGCCGCGCGCCGCGCGCTCCTCTTCGCGGGCGGAGCTTTCCTCGCCGCCGGTGCGGCCGCCCTGCTCCTCCTCCGCCGGATCGACCGCGCCGTGGCGGGCGCGGCGGCGCCCGCCGCGGTCCGCGCCGAGAGCGTCCGCACTCTCGGGTTCGAGGCGGCGTCGCGGTCGCGTGCCGCGGGCGACGTCGCCGGGGACGGAGCGGTCCTCGACGTGGCGGAAGTCTCCGGCGACCTCCTGCTCGGCACCGGCTCCGGGCTCGTGGCCGCCGACCGGACGCTTGGGATCCGCGACGGCCTCCCTTCCCTGCGCGTCGGCGCCGTGGCGTCGTGGCGCGGGACGCCCGTCTTCGCCCTCGAGCGCGGCGGATGGGGCCGGCTCGGACCTTCGGGTCCGGAGCGTGCGGCCTCGGGGTTCGACCCTCTCGAGGTGCGCGACTTCGCGGAGACCGAGGGAGGAGAGCTTCTCGTCGGCGCCCGCCAGGGGCTCTTCCGCGCCCCCTTCGGCGCGGGCGAGATCGAGAGGCTCGACGGCGCGCCGGTCCTCTCGCTCGCCGTCCTCCCGTCGGGCGAGGTCGCCGCCGGGGGCGAAACCGGCCTCCGGGTCGTCGCGCCGGGCCGCGCGGAGGCGCGCCTCGTCGCGACGCCCGACCGCTGGGTCTCGCGCGTGGCGGTCGTCGGCGAGACGCTCTGGGTCGCCACGGCGACCGGGGCGGCGCACGGGCCGCTCGACGGGACGACTCTGACGGCCCACCCACGCGGAGGGGACGCCGTCGACGGGGCCGGGTTCGACGGCGCGTTCCATTTCGTCCCCGCCGACGCCCCGCCCCGCCTCGCCTCGCTCCTCCCCGACGGGACCCGCCGCGAGGTGCCCGCTCCGGAGCGCCTCCGGCGCCTCTTCGTCGCCGGGGGCCGGCTCCTCGCCGACGGATCGGCCGGTCTCCGGCGATACGACGGGGCGCGCGGATTCGAGCTCGTCCGCGAGGCGGCGCCCGGGCTCCCCGCGGCCCACGTGAACGCCCTCGCCGCCGACGGCACGCGCCTCTGGCTCGGTTTCTTCGACGGGGGCCTCGCGACGGCCGATCCGCGTGCCACGCCTCTGCAGGCGCGGCCGGCGCCCTCGGGCGGCGCGTGGGGCGTCAACGCGATCCTGCCCGCGGCCGGCGTCGTCTGGGCGGCGACGCTTCGCGGGGCCTTCCGTATCGAAGGCGACGACGTCCGCGCGATCGACGGGGCCGGCGCCGCGTTCGCGCTCGCGCAGACGACGTCCGGCCTCGCGATCGGCTACGGGCAGGGAGTCCTCCTGCCGGCACGCCGCCTCCTCTCGGCCTGGCACGGCCTCCCGGGGAACCAGGCCTACGCCCTCGCGCCGGACGGCGCGTCGCTCTGGGTGGGGACGCCGACCGGCCTCGGCCGGATCGAGCGGCAGCGCGTGTCGGGCCGCGTCCTCCCAGGCGAGGGGAAGCTCCCCCATCCGTGGGTGACGGCGCTCCTCGTCGGCGAAGACGGCCTCTGGATCGCGACCTACGGCGGCGGAATCGCCGTCCGCCGCCGGGGCGGCGAGGAAGCCCCTTTCGAGCCGTTCCCCGAGACGCGGGGCCTGAAGGTGAACGCCGGCGCGCTCCTCGCGCTCCCCGACGGCCGGCTCTGCGCGGGCACCCAGGGCTCCGGCGTCTGGTGCTCCGACCGGACGCGGACGCGCTTCGCGCGCGTCGACCTCCCCCTTCCCTCTCCCGACGTCTTCTCCCTCGCCGCGTTCCCGAAGGAAGCTCCCGAGCACCTCTTCGCCGGCACGTCGGAGGGTCTCCTCCGCCTCCCGGCCGACGCCCTTCCGGAGACACGATGAAACGAGCCGCGCTCCTCGCCCTCCTCGCCGCGCTCCCGGCCGCCGCCCAGACCGGCCTCCTCGTGCCGACCTCGACGGGCCGTCCGGACGCCCGGGTCCTCTCGCTCCGGGAGATGGCCGTCGACGTCGGAGTCGCGCGCGGCTACGCCCGCGTGAACGTCCGGCAGGTCTTCGAGAACCACACTGGCGACGTGCAGGAAGGGACCTGGCGCTTCCGGCTCTCGCCGTCGGGCGCCGTCGGCGACTTCGCGGTCTGGGACGGCCTCGTCCGGATCCCCGGCGTCATCGTCGAGAAGAAGCGGGCACGCGCCCTCTACGAGGAGCTCACGACGCGCCGGATCGACCCGGGGCTGCTGCAGCAGGGCGAGGAGGAGGACACGGGCTCCGGCGGTTCCGGGCGCCCATCGGGCGGGGCCGTCTTCTCCGTGAAGGTCTCGCCGATCCCCGCCTGGGGGACGAAGCGCCTCGAGCTGCAGTACCAGGAGGAGGTCCCCTGGGCCGACGGCGTCGGCGAGCTCCTCATTCCGCTCCGCCCGGGCTCCGGCGAGCCGACGGTCGCGGGGAGCCTCGAGGTGAGCGTCACGCTCGAGGACGGCTCCTTCCTCGAGGTGCCCGCGACGGCGCTTCCGCTCGCCGTCGCGGGCCGGGTCGCCCGGTTCCGCGGAAGCGCGGTCCCGCTCGCGAAGGACGTCGTCGTCCGCTTCCGCCCCGCCTCCTCCGAACCGCTCACGTTTTCGGCGTTCCGGAGCCCGGACGGCCGCCTTCCGGACGGCCTCGCCCTCGCCCCTTGGGAGCGGCTCTCCGACGTCCCGCCCGAGAAGGACGGCTTCTTCCTTCTCGAGCACCGGCCGGCGGCCGAGAAGGGCACCGCTCCGGACGCCGCGCGGGACCGCCCCCCCCTCCACGTCGCCGTCCTCTTCGACACCTCCCTCTCGAGCCGCTGGGGGAGCCTCGAGTCGGGCTGGGCGTTTCTGACCCGGCTCCTCGACCGGCTCGGGCCCCAGGACCGGTTCGTCGTCGTGCCGTTCGACCGGACACCCGCTCCGGACCCGGCTGGCCTCGCCGCCGCCACAGCCGCGGCGAAGGAGGCCGCGCTCTCCTACCTCCGCACGCGCCCTCTCGGCCCCGGGACCGACGTCGCGGCCGCCCTTCGCGCCGCCGCCGCGCTCGTGCCGTCCGGGAGCGACGCGCGCCTCGTCCTCGTGACGGACGGCGTCGAGGCGCCCGGGGCGCTCGCCGCATCCGCGGCGGGCCGTCCTCTCTACACCGTCCTGACCGGCGAGGAGCGTAGGGAAGCCTTCGCCGTCTCCTCGCGCCAGCTCCTCCCCCTCCCGCCCGGCAGCACGCTCCAGCCGCCGCCCGGGGAGGCGCTCTTCCTCGCGCAGCTCTTCGCACCGCTCCCGAAAGAGGAGCCGCGGGAGGGAGGGGCGTCGGGGCTCCCCTTCGTGCGGAAGGGCGAAGACCCGCAGCTCCGCGACGTCTACGGAGTGATGACGCAGCCGCCGCTCGCCGGTTCGCTCTCCGGGTGGGTCGGCCGCTACGCGCGCCCGGCGAGGGCGACGCTCGAGCTCGGCGGCGCCTCCGTCGTCGCGAGCTTCGCCGAGAGGTCTCTCGAGGCGCGCGACCTGCCGCGCCGCTGGGCCCGCGCGCGTGTCGACGATCTCCTGCGCCGGATCGAGCTCGAGGGGGAGAAGCGTGAATGGGTCGAGGAGATCCTCGAGCTCTCGCGCCGCTACAAGCTCGTCACGCCCTACACCGCCTTCCTCGCCGCGCCGCGCGCTCTCCTTCGTCCGCGGCGCATCCAGCCGGGCGACCCGGTGATCCGCATCGACGCCCTGCCGGGAACGGCCGCCGTCGCCGCGCTCCTGCCGTTCGGCCGGAAGCTGGACCTCCGGCGCCGCCCGGGCACGAGCCTCTGGGAAGGGCGCTTCCTCGTACCGGACGGGACGAAGGACGGGCCGATGAACGTCCGGATCGTCGTCCGCGACCGGAACGGCGCGACGGCCGTCGAGACGAAGCGGGCCGTCGTCGACGGCACCCCGCCGACCGTGACGCCCCTCCTGCCGGCCTCGGCCGCCGCGGGCTCGCGCGTGCGCCTCGCGGCCCGGGCCGACGCCGACGTCGTCGCGCTCACCGCGCGCGTCGGCGACGGCGTCCCGGTGCCGCTCCGCTGGGATGGCGCCGCGAAGGCGAACGTCGCCGAGCTCTTCCTGCCGCAGGGCCTCACCGGCGCGGTCCCGGTCCACTTCGAGGCCATCGACGGCGCGGGGAACCACGGGTTCGCCCGCGCGGAGCTGAGGGTCCGCTGATGCTCGAGCCGCTCCGTCCCCGACGCCCTTTCCTCGTCGCTCTCGCCGTTTCGACGACGCTCGCGGCCGCGACCGGGCGGGCCGCGCTCGACGCGGTCGACGCCCTCGTCCCCTGGACCGAGCTGACCGCGGCCGACGCGCTCGCCTCGACGCTCGTCCGCAAGGCCGTCGTCGACGGCCGCACGGTCCACTACCCGACCCCGACGAAGGAGCTCGCCGTCGAGCTCGAGGCGCGCGCCGCTTCCGAAGGCCGAGCGGCGGTCGCGGCCCTTCGCCATCTCGCCGAGGCGCGCCGCGAGCTCGGCGACCTCCCGGGAGGGGAATCCGCGCTCACGCGCTGGGCCGAAGGGACCGGCGGCGCCGCCTGGGCCGAGGCGGCGCGCTGGGGAGCGCTCTACCGGCGCTGGCCGTTCGCGTTCGCCTCCGCGCGCGCCGCGCTCGCTTCCGACGCACCGGCGGCGACGAAGCGCGCGCTCGCGACGGAGCGGATCGCCTGGGCCGACGAGGACCCGTCTCGCGGGGATCCCCTCGCGCTGCGCGCCGAGCGCGCCGCCCTCTTCCCCGACGACGCCGCCTTCGTCGAGGAGTGGATCCGCGCCCTCGAGAAGGCGGGGCGTCTCGACGAGGCCGACGCCGCGCTCCGAGGCGCAAAGGGACTCCCGGAGGAGACGCGCCTCCTCGTCCTCTCCGACCTGAAGGGAGATCACGGCGATCGGGAGGGGGCGTATTCCGTCCTCGAGGCCTGGGTCGCCGCCCCGGAGCGCGTCCCGTCGCGACGAGCCCTCGAGGCGTTCTCGCGGCGCGCCGACGCCGTCGCCGCCTCGCGGATGGAGTCGGCCCGCCTCGCGCTCGAGAGCCGTTTCGACCCGCGCGGCCTCACGCTCCTCGCCCGGTGGTTCGAGGGGAAGGGGCGCGCCGACCTCGCGCTCGAGCTCCTCGCCCAGGTCGAGCTGCGTCACGAGGAGGGCTTCACGCGCCCCGACCGGATCGTCCTCGCGCGCCTCTACGAGGCGCTCGACGCCGTCCCCGAGGCGTTCCGCAGCCGGCTCGCCGGCGCGACGGCCGCCTCCGCCGACGAGGCGCCCGACGACCTCGCGGCCCTCGCACGCCTCGCCTTCGCCGCCGGCTCCCGCCCGATCGCCTGGGGCGCGCTCAACGACGAGCCGTACCGGTGGGCGGCCCGCGCCGACGTCACCCCCGGCTTCGCCACGGCCGGGCTCTCGTTCCTCCTCACCGGCCTGGACCCGCAGAACGCCCTGGCCGAGCTGGAGGCGCAGCGCCTCCCGGAGAAGACTCTCCGTGCCGGCCGGCTCCTCCTCGCTGAGCTCGAGAGGCGAAAGCCGGAGCACGCGGCGATCCCGGCCCTCCACGTGACGCTCATGGAACGCCTCGTCTCCCGCGGCAAGGGGGCCGAGGCGCTCGCCCTCCTTCCGCGCGCCGAGTCGGGCGACGCGGCCACCCGCGCCGAGGCGCGGCGGGTCGCTCTGCTCGCCATGCGACAGGCGAAGACCCCTCTCGAGAAGGAGCTCCCGCTCTGGAAGGAGCGCCTCGCGCTTCTCGCGCCCGACGGGAGCGTCCCGGGCGCCGGGGCCGGCGACCGCTCCGACGCCGAGGGCTCCGAGCCGTCCGGCGAAGGGCCGGGGTGGGAGGGGGACGACGGCGAGCGCCCGGAGAAGGAGCGCCTCGCCACGGCTCCGAAGGACGACGAGTACGACCGCGTCCTCTCGGAAGCGCTCTCCCGGCTCGACGACCGCGACCGCACGCACCGCGCGAGCGTCTCGCTCCTCCTCGGCGAGATGGACCGCCTCCCGCGGGCCGAGACGGTCTGGCTGAAGGCCGTCGACCGCCTCTCCGGCTGGAAGCTCGACGACGAGCTCGAGCCGCGCTACCGGAAGGCGATCGCGACCTTCGAGGGGCCCGAATGGTGGAAGCGTCTCGCCCGCTGGTACGCTCGGCGGCAGAGAGCCGCCGAGCTGAGGGCGCTCGGAGAGGACCTCGTCGCGAGCTTCCGCGCCTCCGAGCTCTTCGCCCGAGACCCGATGCTGGACGACGCCCTCGTGGCGGTCGAGGATCAGCCGAACCCCTTCGTCACCTTCTCCGACTTCCTCGCCCTGCGCGCTCTGCAGCGCTTCCCGGCGAGTCCCGCCGCGCTCGACCACGCCGAGGCGCGCCTCCTGACGCGCGCCTCCTT
>JAKLER010000112.1 GCA_022711615.1 Acidobacteriota bacterium | reverse complement strand
TACGGGGACGGGGACCTGCGGGCGCTCGGGTGGGACGTCGAGACCCACTACTCGACGAGCCGCGGCGACCTCTACCCGCTCGGCTCCTTCGGGCACACCGGGTGGACCGGGACCTCCATGTGGCTCGACCCGGTCACCGACAGCTTCGTCATCCTCCTCACCGCGCGGAACCACCCCGGCGGCGCCGGGAACGCGATCCCGCTCCGGACCCGCCTCGCGAGCGTCGTCGCGGCGGCGATCCGGGACGTCCCGGCCGACGCGCTCCGGCGCGCCTCCGAGCGTTTCGCCGTCCTGACGGGCCGCCCGCCGGCCCCTCTCCGCCGCGAGCCGGAAGCGGCCCCCGAGGCGCTCGCCTTCGACGTCCGGACCGGGATCGACGTCCTCGAGTCGGCCGGCTTCGAGGCGATCGCGGGACGGCGCGTGGCGCTCCTCACGAACGCGACGGGGACGACGCGCGACGGGCGCCCGACGCTCTCCGTCCTCCGCTCTCCACGCGCGAAAGCCGCCGGCGTGACGGTCGTCCGCCTCCTCTCGCCCGAGCACGGGCTGGCGGCCGCCCTCGACGAGAAGGTCGGAGACTCGGTCGAGCCGACCTCCGGCCTTCCGGTCGTCTCGCTCTACGGCGAGAAGCGGCGCCCCGCGCCCGAGGACCTCGCCGGCCTCGACGCGCTCGTCGTCGATCTCCAGGACGCGGGCGTCCGCTTCTACACCTACCTCACGACGATGACCTACGTGATGGAAGAGTGCGCGAAGGCGAAGGTCGCCGTCGTCGTCCTCGACCGGCCGAACCCGATCGGGGGGCTCGCCGTGGAGGGGCCGCCTGCCGATTCCGACCGGCTCTCCTTCGTCGCGGTCCACACCATCCCGATCCGGACCGGCATGACGATCGGCGAAACGGCCCGGCTTCTGAACGCCGAGAGGAAGATCGGCGCCGACCTCGCCGTCGTCCCGCTCCGCGGCTGGCGCCGCGCGCTCTGGTACGACGAGACGGGCCTCCCCTGGGTGAATCCGTCGCCGAACCTTCGCTCCGTCACGCAGGCGGCGCTCTATCCCGGCGTCGCCCTCCTCGAGACGACGAACGTCTCCGTCGGCCGCGGCACGGACGCGCCGTTCGAGCTCGTCGGCGCCCCGTGGATCGACGCCGAGCGCCTCGCCCGGACGCTGAACGGACGGGGAATCCACGGGGTCCGCTTCACACCGGTCACGTTCACTCCCGCCTCCTCCACGCACGCCGGCGCTCTCTGCCACGGGCTCCGGATCACGCTGACCGACCGGAACGCGCTCCGGCCCGTCGCGCTCGGCCTCGAGCTCGCGACCGCGCTCCGCGACCTCCACGGGGCGGACTGGAAGCGGGACCGATTCGGCGAGCTCCTCGGCAGCGCCTCCGCCGTGACGCGTTTCGAGCGGGGCGACCCGGCCGGTACGATCGTCGCCGGCTGGGCCGCGGAGCAGATGGAGTTCGAGCGCCGCAGGGCCCGACACCTGCTCTACGAATAGACCGGTCCCGGTCGCCCCGCCCCTCGCCCTCGGGCCGGGCGTTCTGGTAAAACCCCGCCGCGGATTCAGACCCGAGCTTCGACGAGGAGGACCCCAGATGGCCAAGACCCGCCCCGCTTCCGGTCGAGCGCGCTCCAAGGAAGAGGAGTACTTCCTCCGGGCGGAGGCCGAGCTGCTCGAGAAGGTACGCGTCCGCGCGGCGAAGGAGGCCGAGCGGCGAGCGATGGGCGAGCAGCACGGCGTCGAAGACCCCGAGATCCTCGCGGCGTTCGAGGAGGCCGGCTACGACCGCCACACGGTCCGGATCCTCCACCTCGTCCCGATCCTGCAGATCGCCTGGGTCGACGGGGAGATCTCGAAGGCGGAGCGGGAAGAGATCCTCCGGCTCGCCGCGGCGCGCGGCGTCGACGAAGGGAGCGCGGCCCACGCCCGCCTTCTCTCCTGGCTCGACTCCCCTCCGTCCCCGGAGTTCTTCGAGCGGACGATGACGATCCTCGCCCGCCTCATCGAGGCGCTCCCGGAGGACCGGGAAGCCGCCTTCCAGGGCGAGATCATGACCTCCGCCCTGAAGGTCGCCTCGGCGTCGGGCGGTTTCCTCGGGCTCGGCAGCAAGGTCTCGGCGGAGGAGAAGGCCCTCCTCGCCCACTTCGCCGAGAGCTTCGAGAAGGCCCACCGGGCCGCCCTCGAGAAGGCCGAGAAGAAGGGCTGAGTCTCCGCGCCCCCGGACGCCGCCCCGCGAGCTGAGAGAGGTCGGCGCATCCGGGGTCCCGAACCAGGTGCCACCGAACCAGGTGCCAGGCGTGAAATCGTGTATTGTTTCAAACAATACACGATTTCACGCCTGGCACCTTAGCGGGGGGGGGCACCTTCGCGGGGCTCGCCCGTCGGGTCAGGCGTCCTTGAACGGGATGTCCGGCCCGTCTTCGCCCGGTTCAGGGGGCGTCGGGTTCCGGAGGACCTTCAGGAAAAAGCGGACCGTGAAAAAAGTGATGACCGTCCAGGTCACCCCCAGCATCGCCCAGGCGGCCGAGGTCATGACGCTCTCCTCTCCTTCCGCCGGAAGGCCACGTAGACGAGGACCCCGCAGGTCAGGAAGACGAGCGAGAGCAGGATCCGGGTCAGGTCCTTGACCATCCGCGGCGTCACCTCGCCGTTCGGCCCGTGCCAGCCTCCGGTGTCGCCGACGTGCATCAGCTTGCCGAGGACGCTCCCGGCCGACAGCGACCAGCCCTTCCCGGCGAGGAGGCCCCGGACCGCCTCGCCCCAATCCCCTCCCTCGGGCTGGACGAGGGCCCCGAGGAAGACGACCGCGAGGAAGAGGGGGGTCACGTAGGGGATGACGTAGCGGAAGACGACGGGCACCTTCATGTCGGCCCCTCTCGTGATCTCCGCCCAACCCTTTTCCATCCCGAAGATCCAGGCGAAGACGATCACCTCGAGGAGGGCGAAGACGACGAGCGAGAACGTCCCCGTCCAGAAGTCGAACTCGTCGAACGAGCCGCCCGGGTAGAGCCAGACGCACCACATCCCGAGGACGAAGGTGCAGCCGCCGAAGAGGAGCGCCCCCTTCGCGCGCGCCGCGCCGAACTCGTCGGCGAGGAACGCCAGGATCGGCTGCCCCATCGCGAGCGACGACGTGATCCCGGCGAAGAAGAGGAGGCCGAACCACATCGCTCCGGCGACCGGAGCGAACCAGCCCCAGTTGTTGAAGAGGCTCGGGAGCGTCAGGAAGCCCATCGAGAAGCCGCTCCCGCCGGCCGTGGCCCCCTTCACGGCCGCGAGACCGAGGTAGGCCGTCGCGATCGGGATCAGGAGCGACCCGCCGATGACGACCTCGACGAACTCGTTCATCCAGCCGGCGCTCGCGGCGTTCAGGGCAATGTCGCGGTCCTTCTTCACGTAGGCCGCGTAGCAGTGGATCGAGCCCATCCCGACCGAGAGCGTGAAGAAGATCTGACCCGCCGCGGCGAGCCAGACGTTGAAGTCCTTGAGCCCCGACAGGTCCGGGTTCCAGACGTAGTTGAGGCCCGTGAGCGGGCTCTCGACGACGCCCGGGGCGTCCGTGCCGAGGGTGAGGCCCCTCACCACGAGGACGACGCCGAAGACGATCAGGAGCGGGACGCCGATCTTCGCGGCCATCTCGATCCCCTTCGCGAGGCCGCGGGAGAGGATCCAGACGTTCAGCGCGAGCGTGACGACGAACCAGATCGTCGCCTCCGGCGGGAGCGAGGTGATCGACCCGGCGTGCTGTCCGAGGTAGGCCGGGAAGAACTCCGTCGGCGGCGTCGACCGGAACGTCCCCTTCAGCGAGTGGAAGACGTACGCGAGCGTCCACGACTCGATGTAGCAGTAGTAGGCCGCGACCGTCAGGTTCGTGAAGAGGCCGAAGACGCCGATGTACTTCAGGAGCCGGCTCTTCCCCAGGCGGTCGAGCATCCCGGGGGCGGAGTGGTGCCCGTACTGCCCGCCGTGCCGGCCGATCGCCCACTCGACCCAGAGGAGCGGGATCCCCATCAGGACGAACGCGACGAGGTAGGGGATCAGGAAGACGCCCCCGCCGTTCTGCGCCGCCTGGGCCGGGAAGCGCAGGAAGTTGCCGAGGCCGACGGCGTTTCCGGCCATCGCGAGGACGAGCCCCGCCCTCGAAGCCCACTGTTCCTTCTGTGCCGTCATGGGCACCCCCTCTGCCGACCCGGCAGGGTAGCCGCGCCCGGGAGGGGGCGTCAACGCGAGAAACGGACTCATCGCGATCCGACCGCGGCAGAATCCGCCCCATGAAGGTCGCCCTCCTCCAGCTCGACCTCGCCTGGGAGGACGTCCCGGCGAACCACGCGCGCGCCTCCCGCCTCCTCGGCCAGGCCGCCGACCTCGGCGCCCGCCTCGCGATCCTCCCGGAGATGTTCGCGACCGGTTTCTCGATGGACGGCCGGAAGGTCGCGCAGGCCGAAGGGGGAGCGACCGAGACGTTCCTCCGCGAGCGGGCGGCCTCCCTCGGCCTGCACGTCCTCGCGGGCGTCGCCGAGCTCGCGGAGCCTCTCCCTGCGAACCGCGCCCTCCTCGTCTCCCCGGACGGCTCCGTCCGCCGCTACACGAAGATCCACCCCTTCTCGTTCGCCGGCGAGGAGAAGGTGATGGCGAGCGGCGGCACCGTCGTCACCTGGGACGTCGAGGGGCTGCGCGTGACGCCGCTCGTCTGCTACGACCTCCGCTTCCCCGAGCCGTTCCGCCTCGCGGCGGACGAAACGGACCTCTACGCCGTCCTCGCGAACTGGCCCGAGCGGCGCCGCCATCACTGGAGCCTCCTCCTGCGCGCCCGCGCGGTGGAGAACCTGGCCTTCGTCGCCGGCGTCAACCGCGTCGGCGACGGGGACGGGCTCCGGTACCTCGGCGACTCCGCCCTCGTCGGACCCTGGGGCGAGGCGATCGTCTCCGCCTCGGAGCAGGAGACGCTCCTCGTCGGGGAGGTCGATGCGGCGACCGTCGCCGAGGCACGGAGGAAGTTCCCCGTCCTCGCCGACCGCAGGCCCGGCAGCTACCGGCGGCCCGGGTGACGCGCCGGCGCTTCCTCGCGCACCTCCTCGCCGGGCTCGGCCTGCGCCTCGCCCTGGCCTTGTTCTGGAACGGCTCGTACGACGTCTACACGCTCGTGCGCTTCGCCGGCATCTTCCAGCACGACGGCCTCTGGGCGCTCTACGCCGACGGCGGTCGCGTCTATCACTTCCACCCGGTCGTCGTCGTTCTCTACGCCGTCGTCCTCTACCTCTTCTCGGGGCTCGCGGGCCTCCCCCTCCAGCTCGCCGTGAAGCTCCCGGCGATTGCCGGGGACCTCCTCTCCGCCGGCGCGCTTCGCGCGGCCCGTCCGTCCGATGGACGCCCGTTCCTCCTCTTCTGGTGGAATCCCGTCTCGCTTCTGACGACCTGCTACCACGGGAACTTCGACTCGCTCCACACGGCGCTCGTCCTCTGCGCCGCTCTCCTCCTGGCCCGCGAGACCTCCGGACGAAGCGCGGGCCTGGCCTGGGCGGGCGCGATCGTCCTGAAGAAGGTCCCCGCGCTCTGGGCACCCGCGCTTCTCGCCTCGGCGAGAGGGTGGCAAGGCCGTTCCAGGCTCCTCCTCTGGGGCGTCCTTCCGGCCGGCGCGGCGTTCCTAACCGCGCTCGTCCTCGCGCCGGAGCCGCGGAACGTCGTACGGGCCTTCACCTATTCCGCGGGCGGCTACGAAGGGAGCTGGGGGATCGTCGCCTTCGCGCGCCTGGTCTCGCAGGCTTCGTCGGCTCTCCGGCCGTACGACGCGGCGGCGCCCGCCGCGATCCTCGCGGCCTCCCTCCTCCTCGTCCCGCTCTTCCGTCGCATCCCTCCCTGGAGAGCCGTCCTCCTCCAGATCCTGGCCTTCTATCTCCTCGCGGCCGGCTTCGGCCTCCAGTACCTCGCCTGGGGGCTTCCCTTCCTCGCCCTGGCGGGCCCCCGGCTCGCGCTCCCCTTCTCCGCGGCGGCGACGCTCCACCTCTCGCTGGCGTACGTCCAGGGGGCCTCGAAAGCGTTCCTCCACGGTCTCCGCTTCCCCGGGAACGTCTGGAACGACGTCCACGCCGCGGCCCTGACCCGCGTCGCGACCGTCGCGACGAGCGAAGGCTGGGACCGGCTCCTCCTCGGCACGGCTGCCGTCCTCTGGCTCGCCATCCTCTGGACCTCGATCGCGGCGGCCCGCCCGGAGCCCGAAGGGGGCCCTCTCTCCGTGCGCGCCTAGCGCTCCCGCCGCCGGATCGCGGAGACGAGCGCGGCGCCGTCGGTGGCCTCGAGGAGGTCGGCGACGGTCTCCTCCTGGCGAAGGAGCCGGGCGACCTGCGCGAGGAACTGGAGGTGCTCGACGGTCGCGGAGGCGGGAGAGGCGAAGGCGAGGACGACCCGGATCCCCTGCGGGCCGGAGGCGTAGACGCCCTCGCCGTTCACGCCGAGCGCGCCGACGATCCGGCCGAGGCGCGGGACCCGCGCGTGCGGAAGAGCCACGGCGCCGAACGAGGTCGATCCGGCCCCCTCGCGATTACGGATCCCCTCGAGCGCGCCGTCCGCGGCGTCCGCGGAGAAGCCCTCCGCGAGGAGAACGGGCCGGAGGAGCCGCTCGACGGCGTCCTCGGGGCTCAGCGCCGAGAAGCCGGTCTCGACACGGCCGCGGGCGAGGATCGAGGAGAGCCGCGTCTCGACGGCCGACTCGCGCCCGGACACGCAGCGTCCTCCACGCCGCGCATGATCGTGCCGCGCCGCGGCGGTGGCAAGGAAAAAGTCCCGGACCGCTAAGATGAGCGACCGTCATGAGCCTGACGCTTCTGGACTGGGCAATCGTCCTCGCCTACTTTGCGTTGTCGATCGGGGTCGGCCTCGCCTTCACGAAGAAGGGGGGCGAATCGCTCGAGGAGTACTTCGTCGCCGGGCGCTCCGCGCCGTGGTGGCTGGCGGGCGCGGCGATGATCGCGACGACGTTCGCGGCCGACACGCCGCTCGTCGTGACGGGCCTCGTCGCGAAGCACGGCGTCGCCGGGAACTGGCTCTGGTGGAACATGGTCCTGAGCGGGACGCTCACCGTCTTCCTCTACGCCCGGCTCTGGCGGCGCGCGAACGTCATGACCGACGTCGAGTTCGCCGAGGTGCGCTACTCGGGCCGCCCGGCGACGTTCCTCCGCGGCTTCCGGGCGATCTACCTCGCGCTTCCGATCAACCTGATCATCATGGGCTGGGTCACGCTCGCGATGGTGAAGATCCTCGGCATCGCGCTCGGGATCTCGCCGGTCTGGGCCGTCGGCATCTGCTTCGTCATTACCGTCGCCTACTCCGCGGCGGCCGGGATGTGGGCCGTCCTCTGGACCGACCTGATCCAGCTCGTCATCAAGATGACGGCCGTCATCGTCCTCGCCGTCTACGCCGTCCGCGCCGTCGGCGGCATGGGCGCGCTGAAGGAGGGGCTCGCAGGACGCTTCGGCTCGCTCGACGCGGCGCTCTCCGTCGTCCCCCCCGCCGGCTCACCCTGGATGCCCGCGATCGCGCTCTTCACGTTCCTCGCGGTCCAGTGGTGGGCCGCCTGGTACCCGGGCGCCGAGCCGGGAGGAGGAGGCTACGTCGCGCAGCGGATCTTCTCGGCGCGGAGCGAGCGGGACGGAGTCCTCGCGACGCTCTTCTTCAACGTCGGGCACTACGCGCTCCGGCCCTGGCCCTGGATCGTGACGGGCCTCTGCACCGTCCTCCTCTACCCGGGCGGCGTCGAGATCGCCGGGAAGAGGGACGTCGAGGCGGCCTACGTGCAGGCGATGGTCGACCTCCTCCCGTCGGGCTGGAAGGGATTCCTCCTCGCCGGCTTCGCAGCCGCTTACATGTCCACGATGGCGACCCACCTGAACTGGGGGGCGAGCTACCTCGTCAACGACGTCTACCGCCGGTTCCTGAGACCGGGAGCGAGCGAGAGCCACTACGTCCACGCCGGGCGCCTGACCACGGTCCTCCTCTTCCTCGCCTCGATCGTCGTGACGCTGAACCTCGGCACGATCGAAGGGGCGTGGCGGTTCCTCCTCGCGCTCGGGAGCGGCACCGGGCTCGTCCTGATCCTGCGTTGGTACTGGTGGCGGATCAACGCCTGGAGCGAGATCTCGGCGATGGGGTCCTCCGGCGTCGTCTCCCTCGCCGCCATGGCGTGGTTCGCACGCCCCGGAGCGATCGCGCCCGGACCCGGCGCGGACTTCGAGGCGCAGGCGAAGACGATGCTCGTGACGGTCGTCGCCTCGACGATCGTCTGGGTCACCGTCACGTACCTGACGAAGCCGGAGCCCGACGAGAAGCTCCGTTCGTTCTACGGGAGGGTCCGACCGGGCGGACCCGGCTGGGCCCGCGTCTCGGCGTCGATGGGCTTCGGTCGCGAGCCGATTCCCGGCGGGGCGCTCTCGCTCGCGAATTGGGCGCTTTCCGCCGTCCTCGTCTACGCCGCCCTCTTCGGGATCGGGAAGCTCGTCCTCGGCGCCACCGCGGCGGGACTCGGCCTCCTCGCCCTCGCGGTCGCCTGCTTCGCGCTCGTCATGCGGAACCTGAGGAGCTGAGCTTCCGCGCTCCGGGATCGGGTGTGGGCCGCTGCGGGCGGCTATGATTCGTTTCGCTCCAGCGCCCTCGCGAGGAGGCCGACCGTGCTCAAGTGGGTCCAGTGCGTCCGCCGCCGCCCCGACCTGACCGTCGTGGAGTTCCGCCGCCAGTGGCAGCGGTACGGCGAGGAGATCGTCTCCCTCGGCGCCGAGCTCGGCGCGGTGCGCGTCGAGGTGAGCGCCGCGCTCGCCGTCGGTGCGAATGCCGAGTGGCAGGCCCGGCGGGGCTCGGCGCCGCCGTTCGACGGTCTCGCCGAGATCCACTTCTCGGGGAGCGCCCCCGAGTTCTTCGCGGCGCTCGAGGCGCCGGGGCCGAAGGAGAGGGTCGAGCGGCTCGAGGCGCTGCAGGAGGAGCTCGTCGACGTCTCCCGCTCCTGCTTCTTCCTCGCCTCTCAGGACGCGGAGGCGTCGTTCTCGGTCGGAGAGGGCTGACCTCCCCTACTCCGCCGCCTCCATCGGCACGTAGCTCCCGTCGTGCGTCCCGGGCCCGCCCGGGGCCGGACCGTCGTTCAGGACGGCGTAGGCGAGGAACCGGCCGTTCCCGGAGACGCGGGAGACCTTCAGGTAGCCGGCCCGGAGGAGGAAGTCGCCGAGGACGCCGTCCACCTGCCGCCACTCTCCGGGCCCCAGGACGAGGTCGCGGGAGGTGCCGATGCGCCGGCCGGCGTTCGCGTCGAAGGCCTCCCACCGGAGCGTGATCGAGCCGCCGTCGGGCTCGACGTTCACGAGGGCGAGGTTCGTCCTCGCCGAGTCGTCCTGACGGAGGCCGAAGAGCCACGCTTCGCGGAACGCGCACTCGGCGAGCCCCGATCCGGGCGTGAAGAGGCCGTAGGCGCCTCCTCCGTCGGCGGGCGCGGCGGTCCGCGCTCCCGCATAGCCCGGAGCCTTCCGTCCGGCGGGCGTCTCGAACGTGACGAAGAGAGCGCCGGAGTACCGCCCCCCGCGCGCGCCGATCGACGGGACGCGTGCGCGCAGGCGGTCGACGAAGGAGGCGAGGATCTTCTGCTCCCCGGCCGCCAGCGGCTCGGCGGCCTCGAACCTCCTCGGCTTGCCGGTCGCGAGCGTCTCCACCCAGAGGAGCCTTGCGGTGACGGGCGACGGTCCCGGGTTCGCGAGGACGAGCTCGCTCTCGAACGCCGGCGTCTCCACGACGGCGGGGACGACCTGGGTCTGGGCGGGGCGGACCGGCCGGCTCGGCGCCACGTAGGAGCCGTCGTTCGTGCCGGCGTCGTTGAAGACGGCGTAGACCCAGAACGGGCCCGGGCCCGAGACGCGCTCCACGACCGCCCAGCCGCTCGAGAAGCCGGCGCGCGCCAGGACCGAGTCGAGCTGGAGCCATTCCCCGGGCTCGAGCGCGACCGCCTCCGGCAGGACGAACGAGCGCGCGCCCGAGACGAGCGTGACGCGAAGCGTCGTCGTCCCGGTCGTCGCGCCCGACAGGAGCGCGAGATTCGTTCGGTCCGACGCGTTCTCCCGGAGGCCGTAGAGGACGGCCTCCTCCGTCGCGAGGTCCTGCGCCCGCGGCGCGGGGTAGGCGAGGCCCGCCCGGCCGGTGCCGGAAGGGGTCGTCGTCCGCGCGAGGACGACGCCGTCGGAAGCGGACGCGAGGCCCGTCAGCTCGACCTCGAGCGTCCCCCCCTGAGACCCGGCGGACGCGTCGGGGATCGGGAGCCCCTTCGTCCGGAGCCAGGCGAGGGCGTCGGGGTAGGTCCTCTGCTCGCCCCGCCCGAGGATCTCCGCGACGCTCCCGCCGCCCGCCCCGCCGAAACGGGCGGCCGGCGTGTACTTCGCCCGGATCGTGGCGGTGCGGGCGCCACGATTCGCGACGACGAGCTCGGTGCCGTAGCGCGAGCCGTTCCTTCCGCTGGCGTCGAGGACGATCGGGACGAGGCGGGAGGCCGTGGGGGCCGTCGTCGTCAGGCGAAAGACCTCCCCGCCGGAGGCGTCCGTGACGTAGACGTCGCCGCGCGCGTCCTCGCCGATGTCCGTCACGGTCGCGAGGGAGCGGCCCCCCGACGGCATCCACTCCGAGCGGTGGTTGCGCGGGTCGGTGGCCGCTCCGCCGAGGACCTTCACGGACAGGAGCTCGCCGGAGCAGTAGTCGGCGAAGAGGTAGCGCCCCGCGATCTCGGGCACCGACGGCCCGCGCGCGACGACACCCCCCGTCACCGAGCAGCGCCGCGGGCTCCCGGCGTGCTCGTACTCGAGGATCGGCAGGACGAGCGAGCCGGTCTGGCAGCCGGTCGCCGGGTCGTAGCAGCGGCTCCCCTCCATTCGCCGCCAGCCGTAGTTCTCGCCTCCTCTCGAGGAGGCCGGCTGGAAGTCCACCTCCTCCCAGGTTCCCTGGCCGACGTCGCCGACGAAGAGGTCGCCCGTCGCCCGGTCGAACGAATAGCGCCACGGGTTCCGGAGCCCCTTCGCCCAGATCTCGGGAAGCGGAGTCGTCCGCCCCGCGAACGGGTTGTCGGAAGGGACGGCGTACTCCTTTCCCGGGTCCTTCGCGTCGACGTCGATGCGCAGCATCTTTCCGAGCCAGGTCCCGTCACTCTGCGCGTTGTTCTGCGGGTCGCCGCCGCCCCCTCCGTCGCCGAGGCCGATCCAGAGCGTCCCGTCGAGGGGCGAGAACGCGAGGTGCCCGCCGTTGTGGTTCGCAAAGGGCTGCGCCTGGCGCAGGAGGACGCGCTCGCTCCCGCCGTCGGCACGGTCGGGGTCGGCCGAGACCCTCATCTCCGAGACGACCGTCCGGCCGGTCGGGTCGGTGTAGTTGACGAAGAAGCGGCCGTTCCGGTGGTACTCGGGGTGGAACGCGAAGCCGAGGAGCCCGCGCTCGCCTCCGCTCGAGATCCGCCCGGAGAGGTCGAGGAAGCTCCCTCCGAGGAGGACCCCGTCCTTCACGATCCGGACTCTCCCTCCCTGCTCGACGACGAAGAGGCGGGAGAAGTCGCCGGCGGGCGCCGCCACGCGCAGCGGCGCGGTGAAGCCGGAGGCGACGAGGACCGGCTCGACGCCGGCCGAGGCCGGGCCGGTCCCGAGGAGGGCCGCGCCCCACAGGGCGCAGGCGGCGACGACGGCACCGGCGACTCTCATGCCCGGATTCTGGCCTCGCCCGGCCACGGGGCCAACCCTGTGACGCGCGTCACCGGCGTGCCCCGGACGCGGCGTCGCGCGGTCAGGCCCGCGCGGGGGACGGGACGAGGATCCGGACCTTCCCGCCCGCGGGACCGACGGTCGCCGGCGTCGTCCCGGCCGCGTCCCCGTCCACCTGGACCTCCAGCTCGTAGCCCGCGAGGGAGCGCGCCGTGAAGCTCCGGACCGGGAGCCGCGAGACGCCGCGGACACCGAGCTGCGCCGCGCGCCCGCCGGGGAGGAGGCGGTAGAACTGGAAGAGGTCTCCTCGGTCCTCCGACGTGAAGAGGACGAGGTCGAGGAGGTCGTCGTCGGGGTCCGCGAACGGGGAGAGGATCGCGTCGCCCGCGTACTTTCGCGTGTTCGCCGAAAGGACGAACGTCGCGCGCCGCACGAACGGCCGACCGTCGGCGTCGAGGCCGGTCACCTCGATCGGAGGGAACTCGTACCGGTACCACTCGAGGGTCGAGGTGAGGGCGAAGCCGGGACGGCCGAAGAGTCTCTTGAGCAGCGGGTTCACGTTCGCCATGACCCGCGCGTCGAAACCGACTCCCGTCCCGATGAGGGAGGTCCTCCCCGCCGAGGGCCACGTCGTGAGCGTCCGCGTCGTCGTCGACCCGAGGACCGCCTCCGCCTCTTCCGG
>JAKLER010000111.1 GCA_022711615.1 Acidobacteriota bacterium | reverse complement strand
CTGACGATCGTCTTCACCCCGCTGTTCCGGGATCGGGCCATCCGGACGATCTTCCGGCTCGCGGCCGGGTCGGGGACCGTCACGACGAGCGCCCGGGCCCGCGCGATCCCCGCGATCTCGAGAGCGACCGGTGAGGTCGCGTCGGCGAGGAGGACCTCCACCCCCGCCGCCCGGGCGCGGGAGACGCGGTCGGCCTCGGCGTCGAGGACGACGTAGGGGATCCCGATCTCGCCGAGCGCCCGCGCCACGTTGCTCCCGTTCAGGCCGTAGCCGACGACGACGACGTGCCCCGACCGGAGGACCGAGGCGTTCGGCGCATCGGCCCCCTCGAGGCGCTCCGGGAAGAGGCCCACGAGGCGCGCCCCCGCGGCGACGAGGAGCGGCGCCGAGAGCATCGTCAGGACCGAAACCGCGACGAAGAGCTGCTGCGGACCCTCCTGGAGGAGCCCGTAGCCGAGCCCCGCGAGCGCGAGGACGAAGGAGAACTCCCCGACCGTCGCGAGCGCGAAGGCGGCCCGGATCGCGACGCGCGGAACGGCGCGCGCCGCCCGGAGCGCCGGGTAGGCCGTGACGACCTTCAGCAGGACGACGGCGACGACGACACCGAGGACGAGGAGCGGGCGCGACAGGACGAACCCCGGGTCGAGGAGCATCCCGATCGAGACGAAGAAGAGGCTCGTCAGGATGTCGCGGAACGGCGCGAACGTCGCGCTGACGTCGGCCATCGACTCGCTCTCGGCGACGACGATCCCGGCGGCGAACGCCCCCATCGCGGCCGAGACCCCTGCCTCGACGGCGATCGCGACCATCCCGAGGATCACGACGACGACGCCGGCCGTGAACGTCTCCCGGCCGGCGACGCGGACGAGCCGGTCGAGGAGCGGCGGGACGACGAAGCGCGCCGCGGCGACGAGGACCGCGACGCTCGCGGCCGCGAGGCCGACCCGGCCGAGGACGGAGAGGAGCGGAGGCGCCTCGCCCGCCTGCGTCCCGCCGGCGAGAGCCGGAAGGAGGAGGATGAGCGGGATGACGCCGAGGTCCTGGAAGAGCGACGTCCCGAGGAACTGCCGGGCGAACGGGGCGTCGATCTCGTCCCGCGCGGAGAGGACCGGGAGGACGACCGCCGTCGAAGAGCCGGCGACGAGGAGACCGCCGAAGATCGCCGGTCGGAGGTCCTGGCCGAGGAGGAGGAGGACCCCCGCGGTGGCGAGGACGGCGAGCGTCATCTGGAGGGCGCCGCTCACGACCGCGGTCCGCCCCAGCTCCTTCAACCGCGGGAGCGAGAAGCCGAGCCCGACGTAGAAGAGGATCAGGACGACGCCGAGCTCGGCGATCCTCCGGACCTGGTCGGGGTCGCCGACGAGGCCGAGCGCGTAGGGCCCGATCAGGATCCCGGTGAAGAGGAACGCCACGATCGTCGGCACGCGCAGCTTCTGGAAGACGAAGAGGACCGGAAGCGACGCGGCGAGGACGATGACGAGGTCGCGGAGGAACGGGCTCTCTCCCACCGCCTAGAACCTCACCGCCGCCCCGAGGACCAGGCGCGTCGTCGTCTCGTCGAACCGCTGGTACGTCGACCCTCCGGGCGGCGAGATCGCCTCGGCCTCCGACCGGGAGATGCCGAGGTCGACGGCTGCCCTCTCGGTCGCGAACCAGCGTGCGGCGAGGCCGAGCGTCCTCGTCGTCTCCTCGCTCGAGGGCCGGAGAGACCGGGCCGACCCGGACGAGGCGTCCCGCGTCTCGTACGCGAGGCCCGCGCCCACCGCGAGCCGCCGCGTCGGGTACCACGTCGCCTCGAGCGACGCCCGCCGGCCGATCGTCCTCCCCTTCGCGTACGGGCCGGAAAGCGTCGTGTCGAGGTCCGACGAGGAGGTGGCGAGGGCGTACTCCCCCGAGAGGTCGACGGCGAGCCGCCTCCGGAGGAGGACGAGCCGGGCCGCGACGCGCCCCCGGCGGGTCACCCCGTCGGTCGTCAGGCGGGAGAAGAGCGGCTGGACCCCGCCGGTAAAGACGGTCGCGTCCTCGCGGCTGAAGTCGGAGGCGCCGTAGGCCCCCGACACGCTCACTTCGTGCTCGCCGAGCCGGAGCGCGGCGCCGAGCGTCCCCGACGTCACCTTCGCTCTGGTCGTCGCGGTCCCGACGTCGGCGCGCCCCGACGGGCTCTCGAGCGACGTCGAGGCCGCCGTCTCCCGCTCCCGGCCGTGCCCGAGCCCGCCCCGCAGCGCGAGGCCCCGGCCGACGAACCACTCGCCCGAGAGCTCCGCCTCGCGGAGGGACCCGTCGCCGGCGTACCAGACCTCGTACGTCGCAAGCTGCCCCGAGGCTCGCCCGAACGAGTCGCGGCTCGCCCCGGCGACTGCGACGCGGGCCGAGGCGCTCGAGACGCGCGCGACGTACGGGAGGAGAGGGAGCGGCGTCGCCCCGTCGTCGGGCACGGGGCCGAACCAGCGCCTCGCCGCGACGTCGAGCGTCCGGTCCTCCTCGTCGGCCGAGTAGTCGTAGCCGGCCGCGGGCGTCCCGTCGAGGACGACGAGCGGCCGCTCGGTCGCGATCGCGTCCCGGGTGAAGCCGACCGAGAGCTCCGCCCGGAACGGCGGCTCCGCCCCGGGCGCGGACGCGGCCAGCAGGAGGAGCGGCACGAGGAGCGAGACGCGAGCGGACATTCCGTCCGAGGTTAGCCGATGAGCCGTCCCGGCGGCCGGGCGAGGAACGATCCTTTCAGCGGAGGATCGCGGCGGGGTCGACCTCGACGTGGAAGAGGTCCGGCACGTGCACGTAGCGCGCGAGGGCGTCGGCCGTCGCGGGAGAGACCGTGCCGAGGAGCGCACCGAGCGGCCCCTTCACGTCCTCGCCGATCGGCGTCTTCGAGACGACCTCGACCGTGACCGCCGTCTCCGGGTACCGCCGCTCGCCGCCCGCGCGGAGCACGTGGTCCGTCATGAGGGAGTTCGGGTCGAGCACCGTCACGGCCGGATGCCCGAGCTTCTCGAACGCCTCCTCCCAGAGCGGCCGCGCGTAGCCGAAGTGCGTACAGTTCAGGCTCGCCACGACCGGGCCGGGGCGATCGCCGAGCCGGCCGACCGCCTCCTTCACGAAGCCCTCGATCCGGGAGGCGGTCTCCGGGTCGTGAGCGCCGCGCTCGATCGTGCCGGTCAGCTTCGGGCAGGCCTGGCCGACGATGCGGTCCGCGGCGATTCCCCGCTGCTCGAGGAGGCGGCGGTGGGCGTTCGAGTCGATCGTCCCCTTCGTCGCGAAGAGGACCGCCCGAGCCTCCGGCCGCTCCCGGAGCGCTTTCTCGACGAGGTCGACGCCCATCGGGACGATGCTGACGGTCTCCGTCGCTCCGCGCTTCGCGTGGAGCGTCCGCTCGTAGAAGACCGAGAGCGTGTTGCAGGCGACCAGGATCAGGTCGGGGGAGTACCGCCGCTCCATCGCGTCGAGCGCGGCATCGAAGACGCGGACCTTGTCCGCCTCGTGGCGCAGGTCGTTGTAGCCGATCGCGTCGTCGAGGAGCGCGTTCACGAAGACGATCCGCGCCGAGCGGACGACGCCGCTCGAGGGGAGGCGGCTCGCGAGGTCGGCGACGACGGAGAGGCCGCCGAGCCCCGAATCGGTCACGACGATCGTCACGTCGGCCTTCTCGCGTGCCGCCTCGGCGAACGTCGCCGGCCTCCGGCCCGAGACGGAGCAGCCGACGGCCGCGAGGGCGGCCAGGGCGAGCGCTGCGAGGACCCCTCCGGAGTGCGTCATCGACTCCTCCCGCGGCCGGCAGCCGCCCCGCGGATTCTGGACCCGGCGGCGACACCGCGCGAACGGGTCCGATCTCCCCCTCGCCTGCGCGGCGTTCCTGCCGTATCGTCCGCTGGATTTTCCATCGCCAGGATCGTCGGCCCCGTCCTCCCGCCGCCGGGCGCAGGACGGGGCCGGCTGACGAAGGAGGCCCCATGTCGAGCGGAGGAGCGGACCGCGCGCGGCCCGGCAGGCCGGAGGACGTCCCGCCGAGCTACCTCGACTCCTCGAGCCGCCCGGACCTCCTCGCCGGAGGGATCCGGATGATCCCCGTCGAAACTCCCGCCGGGCCGTTCCGCGTCTGGACGAAACGTGTCGGCAACAACCCGCGGGTGAAGCTCCTCCTCCTGCACGGCGGCCCGGGGTTCACGCACGAGGCCTTCGAGGCGTGCGACACCCGGCTTCCGGCGGCCGGCGTCGAGTACTACTACTACGACCAGCTCGGGTCGTACTACAGCGACCAGCCGGACCGGCCGGAGCTCTGGGAGCTGCCGCGCTTCGTCGACGAGGTGGAGCAGGTCCGCCGCGCCCTCGGCCTCGGGAAGGAATCGTTCTTCCTCCTCGGGCAGTCGTGGGGCGGGATCCTCGCCCTCGAGTACGCCTTCCGCTACCAGGAGCACCTGAAGGGGCTCGTCGTTTCGAACATGATGTCGAGCGTCCCCGCCTACAACGCCTATGCGCGCGACGTCCTCGCGCCGAGAATGGACCCGGCCGCGCTCGACGAGATCCGGCGGCTCGAGGAGGAGGGCCGGACCGGCGAGGCGCGCTACATGGAGCTGCTCGGCCCCCACTACTACGAGGAGCACGTCCTCAGGATCCCGATGGACGAGTGGCCCGAGCCGCTGGCCCGTTCGTTCCGGCACATGAACCCGAAGGTCTACGTCCCGATGCAGGGGCCGAGCGAGCTCGGCGCCTCCGGGAAGCTCGAACGGTGGGATCGCTCCGCCGACCTGGGCGCGATCCGGGTCCCGACGCTCGTCCTCGGCGCGGCGCACGACACGATGGACCCCGAGCACCTGCGCTGGATGGCGGGGGCCGTCGCCCGCGGCCGGTACCACCACTGCCCCGAGGGGAGCCACCTCGCGATCTACGACGACCAGGAGCGTTACTTCGAAGGGCTGATCTCCTTCCTCCGGGACGTCGACGAGGGCGTCTTCTAGGTCGCTGCCTCCTCGCGTCCGCTCTCCGACGTGCGTCCGAGGGCGGCCGCGACGGCGAGCGCGGCGCCGAGGAGCGCGGCGACCATGCCGACGACGCCGCTCCACCCGGCGCGCGCGAGGACGACGCCGCCGAGCGTCCCGACGGCGCTCGACCCGGCGTAGTACGCGAGGAGGTAGTGCGCCGAGGCCGCGGCCTTCTCCGCTCCTCCCCGCCGGGCGACGCCGGTCGAGGCGACGGCGTGGGCCGTGAAGAACCCGAGCGTGAAGAGGGCGAGGGCGAGGAGCTTCGGCGCGAGCGGGACGAGGAGCGTCCCGACGGCCCCGGCGAGCTGGCAGGCGACGCCCGCGAGGAGGACGCGCGGCCGCCCCGCACGGTCCGAGAGGCGCCCGGCGAGCGGCGAGGCGGCGACGCCGACGATGTAGAGGAGGAAGACCCACGAGACCGTGGACGGGGCGAGCGACCAGGGCGGGCCCTGCAGGGAGAAGGCGAGGTAGTTGTAGACGGTGACGAAGCTCCCCATCACGAGGAACGCCGTGGCGTAGAGCCCGAGAAGGACCGGGTCGCGGGCGCTCGAGGCGAGCCCGCTTCGCAGGGCCGACCTCGTGAGCGGCCTCGGCCGGAAGCGGCGCGACGGCGGAACGGTTCGCGCAAACCAGAGCGCGAGCAGGAGGTCGACGAGCCCGAGGACGAGGAGGCCGCCGCGCCAGCCGAGGCGCGCGGAGAGGAGCCCGACGAGGATCCGCCCGACCATCCCCCCGACGGCGTTCCCGGCGATGAAGAGGCCCATCGCGGCGCCCGATCGGCGCGGCGCGACCTCCTCGGAGAGGTAGGCCATCGCGACGGCCGGCACGCCGGCCAGGGCGAGCCCCTGCAGTCCGCGCAGCGCGACGAGAAGCGGGAACGACGGCGCGAACGGGGTCGCGAGACCGAGGCAGGCCGCCAGCAGGATCGCGACCCGGAGGACCCCGACCCGCCCCTTCGCGTCGGAGAGCAGCGCCCAGGCGAGCATCCCGAACGCGAGCGAGAGCGTCGCCGAGGAGAGGGAGAGGCTCGCCGCGGCCGGTGAAAGGCCCCATTCCGACGCGAGGAGCGGCAGGACCGGCTGCGTCTCGTAGAGGAGCGAGAAGGTGACGAAGCCGGCGGCGAAGAGCTCGCGCCCCGTGGCTTCGGGAGGCCCCGGGGGGCCGGCTCCGTTCATCGGGGGCGGAGGCCGCCTCTCACGCGATCGCGGACATCGTCCGCGTGACGATCTCCCCCGCCTCGTCGACGTCGGAGTCGTCGACGTCGAGGTGCGTCACGAAGCGGAGGAGCCAGGGCGACTCGTCGAGCGCGAGGACTCCCGCCTCGGCGAGCCGTCGGGCGACGTCGGCGGCCTTCGTCCCCGTGAGCCTCGTCGAGGCGAAGACCATGTTCGTCTCCACACGCGCGAGGTCGACGGAGAGCCCGGGCGCCTTCGCGATCGCCTCCGCGAGCGTCCGGCAGCGGCGGTGGTCCTCCGCGAGGCGCGCCACGTTCTCGCGGAGCGCGAAGAGCCCCGCGGCCGCGAGGATCCCCGCCTGCCTCATCCCGCCGCCGAGGAGCTTCCGGGCGCGCCGGGCCTTTCTCACGAAGTCGGCGGGGCCGACGAGGACCGAGCCCACGGGCGCGCCGAGCCCCTTCGAGAGGCAGACGCTCACCGAGTCGAACGGCGCCGCGATCTCGGAGAGCGGCCTGCCGCTCGCGACGGCGGCATTGCAGACGCGCGCCCCGTCGAGATGAAGGACGAGGCCGTGCCGGTCGCAGAACGCCCGCACCGCGAGGACCCCGCGCGAGTCGAGGACCCGCCCGCCGCAGTGGTTGTGCGTGTTCTCGAGGGCGACGAGGCGCGTCCGCGCGTTGTGCGGGTCCTCCCCCGTGTGGACGAAGTCCTCCATCGCCCCCGGGTCGAGCATCCCGTCGTCGGACGCGAAGCTCCGAGTCTGGAGCGAGGCGAGGACTGCCGCGCCCGCCTGCTCGTAGAGGAGGACGTGGCTCTGCTCGTGGACGAAGACCTCGTCGCCGCGCTCGGTCCAGGCGAGGAGGGCCGCCTGGTTCGACATCGTCCCGGAGGGGAGGAAGAGCCCGGCGGCCTTGCCGAAGAGCGCCGCGGCGTGCTCCTCGAGCGCCCTCACCGTCGGGTCGTCGCCGAAGACGTCGTCGCCGACGACGGCTTCCGCCATCGCGCGGCGCATCGCGGCCGAGGGCCGCGTCACCGTGTCGCTCCTCAGATCGATCGTCCGCATCGCCGGGTCCCTCCGCTCCGGGCGACGGTACACCCGTCCGTCGCGGGGGGTGGACCGCGGGCTCAGGCGCCTTCGGGCCTCGCGGCCATCGCGATGACGGAGAAGTGCGCCCCGAGCGGGTCGCGGAGGACGGCGAACGTCCCGACGTGCGGGATCTCGGTCGGCGGCACCGCCGCCCCGCCCCCGAGCTCGCCGGCCCTTCGAGCGGCCGCCGCGCAGTCGGGGACGAGGAAGTAGGGCATCCAGTGCGGCGGGACGTCGCCCCACCAATCCCCCTTCATCGGAAGGAGGCCCCCGATCGCCTGGTCCCCGCGATACGTCTCGTGGTATTCGACCTCGGACGTCTCCGACGGCTTCCAGGTCCAGCCGAAGAGGCCGCCGTAGAACGCCTTCGCACCGTCGGGGTCCTTCGTCACGAGCTCCGTCCAGCAGAGCGTGTGGTCCTCGCCGACGAGCTGCGCGCCGATGTGCCCGCGCGCCTCCCAGAGCGCGAAGACGACCCCTTCCGGGTCGGCGACGACCGCCATCCGGCCGACCCCTTCCACGTCGAACGGCCCGTGGCAGACCTTTCCGCCCAGCTCCGCCGCCCTCGCGGCCGAGGCGTCGACCGAGGCCGTGGAGACGTACGTCATGAAGTGGGACGGCACGTTCTGCGCGAGCTCGGGCCCGCTCAGGGTCCGGAGGGCGGCCACGTCCTTGCCGCGCAGCTTCAGCAGCGTGTAGGCGCCGCCTGCCGTCGGGACGTCGGCGGCCTCCCACCCGAAGAGCCCGGCGTAGAACGCCTTCGCCTTCGCGGAGTCGGGGGTGGCGAGCTCGGGCCAGCAGAACGAGCCGGGCAGCAGCTCCGTGCGCTCGGACATGGGGGACCCTCCTTTCGATGTGCGCGGATGCTATGCGATCCCGCGGCGTCCCGGCGACGCCTCGCGAGCGCGCCGGCACGGGCGTCCCGCTTCGGCGTCCCTCGCGCCCCGTTTCGTCCCCTGCCCCTCTCGTTCTACGCTTGCCGGCGGAGGCTCCCATGGCCGAAGGCAAGCTCCCCCTCGCCGCGTTCGTCGACGCCGCCCGCGGGTCCGTCCCCGCCGACCTCGTCTTCCGGAACGCCCGGGTCGTCAACGTCCTGACGGGCGAGATCCACGAGGAGACCGTCGGCGTCGCGGGCGACCGCGTCCTCGGATTCGGGCCGTACCGCGCGGCGCGCCCCGAGAACGAGATCGATCTGAAAGGCGCGTTCCTCGCCCCGGCCTTCTGGGACGCGCACATCCACGTCGAGTCGACGATGACGACGCCCCCCGTCTTCGCCCGCCTCGCGGCCGCGCACGGCACGGCGGCCGTCGTCACCGACCCGCACGAGATCGCGAACGTGCGCGGCGCCGAGGGGCTCGAGGCGTTCCTCGCTTCGGCCGACGGGCTCCCGGTGGAGCTCCACGTCATGCTCCCTTCGTGCGTCCCGGCGACGCACCTCGAGACGGCCGGCGCCGACCTCGGACCGGCCGACCTCGCCCGCTTCTACGGCCGGAAGAACGTGCTGGGCCTGGCCGAGATGATGAACGTCCCCGGCTTCCTCTTCGGCGACCCGAACGTCCGCGCGAAGGTGGAGGACGCCGCCTCCCGGGGGCTCGCGATCGACGGCCACTCGCCGCTCCTCTCGGGCCTCGACCTGAACGCCTACGTCGGCGCCGGCATCCGGACCGACCACGAGTGCCTCGGCCGCGAGGAGGCGGCGGAGAAGGTCCGCCGCGGCATGTCGATCTGGATCCGCGAGGGGACCGCCGCGAAGAACCTCGACGACCTCCTCCCGCTCGTGAACGCGACGAACTCCGAGCGCTTCGCCTTCGCGACGGACGACCGCCACCCCTGGGACCTCCTGACCCACGGCCACGTCGACCACCACGTCCGTCGCGCCATCGCGCTCGGCCTCGACCCGGTCCTCGCGTTCCGCCTCGCCTCCCTGTCCGCCGCGAGGCACTACGGATTCCGCGACAGGGGCGCCGTCGCCCCCGGCTACCGCGCCGACCTGATCACGTTCGAGAGCCTCGACGACGTGAGGCCCGACCTCGTCGTCCTCGGCGGTCGGCGCGTCGCGCAGGGCGGGAAGCTCCTCGTCGACGTCCCGTCGCGCGGCATCCCCGAGGGGCCGTCGTTCCGGGTCGACGGCTTCGACGCCTCGCGCCTCCGCCTCCCCGCCGAGCCCGGCGCCCGGGTGCGGGTCATCGAGGTCCACCCCGGCTCCCTCGCGACCGGCGCCTCGACCGCGGAGGCGCACGTCGTCGACGGCGCCGCCGCCGCCGACCCTTCGCGCGACCTCGCGAAGCTCGCCGTCGTCGAGAGGCACCGCGGGACCGGAAACGTCGGCGTCTCCTTCGCGCGCGGATTCGGACTCGCGCGGGGGGCGATCGCCTCCTCCGTCGCGCACGACTCGCACAACGTCGTCGTCGCCGGCTGCGACGACGCGTCGATGGAGACGGCCGTGCGGCGCGCGGCCGAGATCGGCGGCGGCATCGTCGTCGCGCTCGGCGCGCAGGTGCTCGCCGAGGTGGCGCTCCCCGTCGCCGGCCTCATGTCGAACGCCCCGATGGAGGAGGTCGACCGCGCCGAGCGGAGGGCGAACGAGGCGACCCGCGCCCTCGGCACCGCCGTCGACCACCCCTTCATGACGCTCGCCTTCCTCGCCCTCCCCGTCATCCCCGAGCTGAAGCTGACCGACAAGGGGCTCGTCGACGTGACCCGGTTCGAGCATGTCTCCGTGTTCGCGTAGGCCGACCCGGACCCGGAGCCCGGCGCGCGATCGCTTGCACCACCGGGTCGGCGGCTCCCCCGTCCGGGGTTCGGCGTCGCTCGTCCGGGGTCACCCCGTCCGGGGTCACCCCGTCCGGGATCACCCCGTCCGGGATCACCCCGTCTGGGGTCACCCCGTCTGGGGTCACCCCGTCTGGGGTCAGGCGTGCAATCGTGTATTGTTGCGTACAATACACGATTGCACGCCTGACACCGCATCTCCGGACCCCGCGAGTCTCGAGCGCGGCGGAGGAGATGCCTACGGAGGCCTCGCGTGACGGCCGTCGGCGTCCTCGCGTTCCTCTCGGTCAAGCTCGTCGCCTACGCCGCGTGGTGCCGGCTGGGGCTCGGGCTTCTCGCGCCGGAGCTCCCCGCGGCGGCGCTGCGACGAGCGGGATTCCTCGCCTTCGTCCGCCTCGCGATCGGCCTCCTCCTCGGGTGGCTCCTCCTCCTCGGCCTCGCCACCCTCGTCCCGGCGCCGAACCGTCTCGGCGTCCCGCCGCTCGCCCTCCTCGCCGGCTCTGCGCTGCTCCGCTGGCTGGAGTGGTCGTTCGTCGGCGCGCTCGCCGCCGGGCGCGCGCGCTCTCCCCGCGCCGTCCTCCTCGGCCGGAGCGGGAAGGAGCACCTCTGGCGCGTCGGCGGCGTCGCCCTCTCGTTCGCGACCGACCTCGCCGGCCTGCTCGGCGCCGGCGCCCTGGGAGTCATCCCGTGTTGAGAGAAGTCCCGCCCGCTGCGAAGGAGGCCCGCATGAAGAGGATCCGTCACTCGATCACCATCCGGGCATCGCGCGACGCCGTCTGGGCCGCGATGCTCGGGCCCGAGACCTACCGGGTCTGGACGACGCCGTTCTGCGAGGGCTCGTACTACGAGGGCTCCTGGAACACGGGGGACCGGATCCGCTTCCTCGGACCGGGCGGCGAAGGGGGAATGACCTCCGTCATCGCCGAGAGCCGCCCGCCGGAGTTCGTCTCGATCAAGCACCTCGGGATCGTCAAGGACGGCGTCGAGGACACGACGAGCCCCGCGGCCACGGCCTGGGCCCCCTCGTTCGAGAGCTACACGTTCGTCGACGTCGGCGGCGCGACGGAGGTGACCGCCGAGCTGGAGACGCCCCCCGACTTCGAGGCGTTCATGGACGACGCGTGGCCGAAGGCGCTCGCGAAGCTGAAGGAGATCTGCGAGGAGTCCGCCTCCCGCTGAGCCGTCGGCCGGGCGGCCTCCGTCCCCTCGAAGCGATTCCTCCCACGCGCGGGGCTATCCTCGCGCGGAGGCAGGTCCCGCGCATGAACGTCCTCGACTCCATCGGCAGCACGTCCCTCGTCCGCCTCCGCAAGGTCGTCCCCGCGGGCTCCGCGGACCTCCTCGTCAAGCTCGAAGGGGAGAACCCGACCGGGAGCATGAAGGACCGGATGGCGCTCGCCGTGATCTCGCGCGCCGAGGCCGACGGCCGGCTCCGGCCCGGCGGCACCGTCGTCGAGTACACCGGGGGGAGCACCGGGACCTCGCTCGCGTTCGTCGCCGCCGCGAAGGGCTACCGGATCCGGATCGTCACGTCCGACGCCTTCAGCCGCGAGAAGCGCGATCACATGGCCGCGCTCGGCGCCGAGCTGACGCTCGTCCCGAGCGAGGGGAGCCTGACGACGAAGAAGCTGATCCTCGACATGATCGCGGCCGCCCGCGAGATCGCCCGGGAGCCGGGGACCTTCTTCACGAACCAGCTCGAGAACGCCGACGCGATCGCCGGGTACGTCCCGCTCGCCGAGGAGCTCCTCGAGCAGACGGGCGGCGAGATCGACGCCTTCGCCCACTCCGTCGGGACGGCGGCCTCGCTGCGCGGCATCGCGGCCGTCCTGAAGGGCCGGCGCCCCGGGCTGCGAATCGTCGCCGTCGAGCCCGCGGAGTCGTCCGTCCTCCTCGGGAGCCCGGCCGGCCCCCACAAGATCGAGGGGGTCGGCGTCGGCTACGTGCCGCCCCTCTGGGAGCCCTCGCTCGTCGACGAGGTCCTCGCCGTCGCGACAGAGGAGGCGAAGGAGATGACGCGGCGCCTCGCGCGCGAGGAGGCGCTCTTCGCCGGCACCTCCACCGGCGCGAACGTCGTCGCGGCGCTCCGCGTCGCCGCGCGCCTCGGGGCGGGAGCGACGGTCGCCACCCTCGCGTGCGACACCGGGCTCAAGTACCTGAGCACCGACGTCTACCGTCGCTCCTGAGGCGAGGCCGACGCCGGCTCGCGGGGACTCCCGGCCTCCCACGCCCGCCGCCGAGCCGCTACGATCGGCGTGTGATTACCTTCTTCACGCCGCTCCACGAAGGCCACGCCCCGCGCTACGAGTACTTCCGCGGCGAGCGGGTCCCCTGCTTCGAGTCCCCGGTCCGCGCCCGCTACGTCCACGACGCGCTCGTAGCC
>JAKLER010000110.1 GCA_022711615.1 Acidobacteriota bacterium | reverse complement strand
TTCGCGAGGACGCGGCGGGCCCGCTCGACGACGCGAAGGGCCTCTGCGTCGCCCGGCGCGGCCGCGGCCGCCGCTTCGGCCTCGGCGAGGCGGCGGAGCGCCTCGGGCTTCTCGACGACGCGCGTGCCGCCGAAAACGACGATCGTCCCCGTGACGCCCGCCTCCGAGATGATCGCCTCGGCCCGCTCGAGCTCGAGCTCGAGGCGCGTGCCGCGCAGCTCGTCCCGCGCGAGCCAGGCCAGGTCCTCGTGCGCCCGCAGGGTGCTCGGCGAGGCGAGGATCTTCTCGAGGTTCTCTCGGACGGCCGGGTCCTCCGGAACGGGCGGGACGGGCCGGCCGGCCACTACTTCACCTTCGTCCCGGAGGGGACCGACGGGTCGACGGCGAGGAGAGAAGGCTCCCCCGTCCCCGGGAGCGAGGCCGCGAGGACCATCCCGTTCGACTCGATCCCCATCAGCTTCGCGGGGAGGAGGTTCGCCACGACGACGACCTTCCGGCCGACGAGCTGCTCCCCCGTATACGCCGTGGCGATTCCGGCCACGATCGTTCGCTCCTCCTCGCCGATCCGCACTTTCATCTTCATCAGCTTCTTCGACTTCTCGACCTTCTCCGCGGCCACGATCTCGGCGACGCGGAGGTCGGCCTTGAAGAAATCGTCGACGGTGATGCGCGCGGCCTCGGCCGGGGCGGCGGCGGGAGCCGGGGCGGGAGCGGCCGCCGGGGCCGGCTCGGCGGGAACGGTCGGGACGGTGGCGACGGCGGGAACGGCGGGCTTCGTCTCTTCGGTCACGGGCTTCTCCTCGGAAGGTTCGGCGAAGTACGCCTTCGCGTCGGCGCGGGGGAAGAGCGGGGCGGCGGGCGCGAGCGGGGCACCGAGCGGCAGCCCGCCCCAGGCGAGGTCGGAGGGGCCGATCGCCTCGGCGGCCTTCGGTGCGCCGAGCCGCGCGAGGACCTCGGATGCAGCCCCCGGCGCGATCGGCGCGAGGAGGCAGGCCGCGACGCGCAGCCCCTCGAGCGCGTTGTGGTGGATCCGGTGAAGCGCGGGGGTGACCCCTTCCGCCTTCACCTTCTTCCACGGCTCCTTCGCCGTGATGTAGCCGTCGATGGCGCCGAGGAGGACGCGCACCGCCTCGGCCGCCTCGTGGAGCCGGCAGGCGCGGAAGGCGGCGTCCCACGCCGCGACGGCCGTCTCGGCCGCACGCTTCACCTCGTTGTCGTCGCAGCGCTCCGAGGGCGTCTTCCCCGAGAAGGCGTCGGCGGCCATCCGCACCGCGCGCGAGAGCGTGTTCCCGAGGCCGTTCGCGAGGTCGCTGTTGTAGCGGACGAGGAAGGCCTCGTCCGAGAACGACGCGTCCTGGCCGAAGCTCATCTCCGAGATCAGGTGCCAGCGGAGCGCGTCGACGCCGAACGCGTCGACGAGGGCATCGGGGCGGACGACGTTCCCGACCGACTTCGACATCTTCCGCGCGTCCTTCAGCCAGAAGCCGTGGGAGACGACCTGCGTCGGGAGCGGGAGGCCGGCCGACATCAGGAACGCGGGCCAGTAGACGGCGTGGAAGCGGAGGATGTCCTTTCCGACGAGGTGGACGACGCGCCGGTCGTCCCCGGCCGGCCAGTAGCGCGCGACGAGCGACTCGTCGCCGCTCCCGAGGCCGAGGGCGGTGAGGTAGTTCGTCAGGGCGTCGAGCCAGACGTAGACGACGTGTCCCGGGTGGCCCGGGAAGGGGATCCCCCACTCGATCGCGGTGCGCGAGACGGAGAGGTCCTTCAGCCCCGCGGCGACGAACGAGCGGACCTCGTTGAGCCGCGTCTCGGGGAAGACGAACGGGATCCCCGGGACGCTTCCCCGCTCGTAGAGCTCGAGCAGGCGGTCCTGGTATCTCGAGAGGCGGAAGAAGACGTTCTCCTCCTTCTGCCATTCGGGGGGCGTGCCGTGCGTCGGGCACCTGCCGTCCTCGAGGTCCTTCTCGGGGTAGAAGGCCTCGCAGCCGACGCAGTACCACCCCTCGTGCCCGGCGACGTAGAGGTCGCCCGCGGCCCCGAGGCGGCGGATCATCTCCGTCACGCCGACGCGGTGACGAGGCTCCGTCGTCCGGAGGAAGTCGTCGTTCGCGACGCTGAAGCGCTTCCAGAGGTCTCGGAACGTCGGGGCGTGCCGGTCGGCGACGGCGATCGGGGCGACCCCCTCCTTCTTCGCGACCTTCTCGATCTTCTGCCCGTGCTCGTCGGTCCCGGTCAGGAACCGTACGTCCTCGCCCTGGAGGCGATGGAACCGGGTCAGCGTGTCGGTGACGAGGGTCGTGTAGAGGTGGCCGATGTGGGGACGGTCGTTGACGTAATAGATCGGGGTCGTGTAGTACCGGGACATGGGCCGGCGAGGATATCAGGCGGGCCCGTGCCGCAGGCCTCCGCCGCGGCCTCGACGGGTCTACATCAGGCCTTCCCGGCGGAACGAGAACCAGCACCCCCGCCCGACGACGACGTGGTCGCGCACCGGGACGCCGACGGCGTCGCCGGCCGCGACGAAGCGGGCCGTCGTCGCCCGGTCCTCGGGCGACGGCGTCGGGTCGCCGGACGGGTGGTTGTGGTAGAGGACGAGGGCCGCCGCGCCTTCCAGGACGGCGATCCGGAGGAGCGGTCCCGGCTGGACCGACGCGGAGGTGACGCCCCCGCGAAACACGACGGCGTCGTGGATCAGCCGGTTCTTCGCGTCGAGGAGGAGCCCCCCCATCACCTCCCGCAGCTCTGCGGCGAGGGTCGCCGCGAGGTACGCCCCGGCGGCCTCCGGCGCGTCGATGAGCGGACGCTCCGCCACCTCGGCGCGGGCGAGCCGGCGCGCCAGCTCGGCCGCCGCCGCGATCCGGCACGCCTTCGCGACCCCGATCCCCCGTGCGAGCTCGCGCACGCGGCCCCGTTCGCTCCGGGCGAGCAATCCGCGAAGACCGCCTCCGCGAAGGACCTCCCGCGCCGTCTCGAGGACCCCGGCGCCCGCCCGGCCCGTGCCGAGGAGAATCGCGACGAGCTCCTCGTCGGTCAGCGCCTCGGCGCCGCGCGCGACGAGCTTCTCCCTCGGCCGGTCTTCTGGCGCGAGCCCGGCGAGAAGGCCGCCTGCCGCGCCGGGCTGCGTCAACGGAGCGACTCGCGCGGGGTGACGAGGCGCTCGATCCCGACGACGCGCGTCCTCTCCGGAAGCGTGAAGGCCGAGCTCGCCTCCCCCGCGGGGCGAAGGACGAGGGCCGAGACCTTCCGGACGGCCTCGACCCGCGTCTTCAGGGGTCTTCGTCCTTCGGGCGACGCCGCCTGGATTCCAGGGAGCTCGGAGGAGTGCTCCGATTCCGTCTCCACGATGACCGAGACCGGCCACCCGGGGATCGCGCCGAGCGCGGCCGCGATCTCCTCTCGCACGGGGCCGGGCAGGTCGAGCAGTCGATCGAAGCCGTCGAGCGGCGAGAGGACCTCCTCATCGACGTCCTCGACGGCGACGACCGTGGCGACGAGGCGGGTGCGGGCCGTCGAGACGCGCCCGGGCGTCGAGGTCTCCAGGCTCCAGTCCGCCGTCAGCCGATGGCGCTTCGTCGGGCGCCCCTCGAACACCGGCCCGGGGGCGGCCGTCGGGGGCTGGATCGCGAGTCCCCGGACGGAGCTCCGGAACGGCCCTTCCTCTCCCGTCGGGGCCGGCACCCAGAGCGCCGTGAGGTCCTCCGCGGTCGCCCGGGCGGCCACGCTCTCGTCCCGCTCGAGAAGCCAGCCGCCCCGATCGCCGAGGAGGATCGTGCTCGCCGTCGAGCGCGGGAAGGTCCCGCTCTCGAGGTCCCATCGCGCCGTCCCGCCGCGGACGACGACCGTGCCGCGGACGGCGCTCGCCCGCTCGCCCGCGGGCGAGACGACGGTCCTCCCTTCGGAGAGGACGTAGGAGGCCTCGCGCCGCGGCCCCTCCGCGAAGGCTCCGGACGCGACCAGAGAGGCGAGGAGGAGTGCAGCTTTTCGGAGCACGCTTTATCTTCGCATGTGGACCGGGAGGCGTGAGGGGGACGAGAATGAGGCGATGTTCGCCGTCCCAGCGCCGATGCCGTACTCCCCGACCGCCGCGTCGGGGCATTTCGTCGTCCGCCTCGTCGGCGACGCCGACGCCGTCGGCTGGGTGACGACGAACCTCCGCGGACCCGGCTTCGGCGTGGAGCCGATGCCGTTCGAATCGGCCCCGGGCCTCTCCGAGCTCCCCGGCCCGATCGTCTGGGTGGCCCGCCCGGGCGAGCCCGAGCCGGGGCGGACGCTCGTCGACGACGCCGCCGTCTGGAGCTTCCCGTGCCTCGTCGTCATCCCGCCCGGAGGCGCGCCCCCCGACATCATCGCCGGGCACCCTTCGGTCGAGTCGTTCGAGGTGGTCCGGGAGCCGGAGGACGCTCCGGTTCTTCGGATGCGACTCGAGCGGCTCCTCCTCCTCCACCGGCGGCGCGCCCAGACCGAGGCGATCCTCCACGACCTCCCGGTCATCGTCTACACGCGGACGCTCGACGGCATCGTGACAAGCCTGAATGCCGAGGCGGAGACCTTCGTCGGACGGAGCCGGGCCGACGTCGTCGGCCGTCCACTCTCCGAGATCCTCCCCGACGTGACCTTCGCCGAGAAGAGCGTGACGGAGATGAACGAGGGCCTCCTCGCCCGGGGGAGGCACAGGGTCCGGATCATCGCGGAGACGGCGCAGGGCCGGCGCTCGGCCCTCGACGCGCGGGCGCTGCTCCTCCGCGACGGGCACGGGATCCCATGGGGCGCGCAAGTCGTCATGTCGGACCTGACGGACGAGGAGGAGGCGCAGGAGCGGCTGCGGGTCGAGGCCGACCGGAACGAGATCCTCGCGACGATCGCGACGGCGACCCGCGACGTGACGGACCTCGGGCGGGTCTTCGAGCAGGCGATCGAGATCCTGGGGCTCCGCTCCGGAGCCCGGAGCGTCGCGATCCTCCTCCCGAAGGAGGGGAGCGACGCCTTCGTGACCCGCTGCTCCTGGCGGGTATCGGCAGACCTCCCGTCCACCGCCGGCTCCGAGTGGCACCCCGCGGAGATCGGACCGCTCCGCAGCCTCGTCTCCGATCGTGAACCGTGGATCATCCGCGACGGCGCCGAGCCGGGAGTCCACGCTCCCGCCGCAGAGGCGCTCGCGCGCGTCGGGGCAAGGGCGGGGATCGTCCTCCCCGTTTTCCACGAGGAGGAGGTTCTCGCGTGCCTCGGGCTCTCCTTCGGCGAGCCGAGGGAGTTCCCGCAAGACGAGATCCGTTTTCTC
Source organism: Acidobacteriota bacterium (assembly GCA_022711615.1). Classification (GTDB taxonomy): domain Bacteria; phylum Acidobacteriota; class Thermoanaerobaculia; order UBA5066; family UBA5066; genus UBA5066. The sequence goes on along the minus strand of JAKLER010000110.1, from coordinate 7,213 downwards.
ACGCTCGTCGCCGACCAGCTCGCCCTCGCCGTCCGCGCCGCCCGCCTCTACCAGAGCCTCGCCGAGAAGCTCCGTGCCCTCGCGGAGGAGCAGCGCCTGCGCGAGCGCGCCGACAACGACCGCCAGCGGCTCCTGAGCATGCTCGTCCACGACCTGAAGAATCCGCTGGCCGCCGTCCTCGCCTCCCTCGAGCTTTCGCTCGAGCGGATCGCCGGCGACGACCGCCTCGAGCGCCTCCTCCGGACCTCGACGGCCTCCGCCCGCTCGCTCGCCGGGATGATCGACGACGCGCTCCTCGTCTACCGGACGGGAGACACCCCCGCCAGCCGAAGGGCCGAGGATGTCGCCTCCGTCCTCGCGCAACCGTTCGAGGAAGCTCGATGGCTGGCGGCCGCGCGACAGGTCGACCTCTCGATCGACCTCCCCGACGGCCTGCCGCCCGTCTCTCTCGACGCCGGCCGCTATCGCCGGGCCGCGGCCAACATCCTGTCGAACGCCCTGAAGTTCAGCCGCCGCGGCGGCGACGTCCGGGTCTCGGTCGACGTCGAGGAGGACGGCGGATCGTCCTGGCTCGTCCTCCGGGTCGCCGACTCCGGTCCCGGCTTTCCCGAATCGGTGAGGGACCGCATCGGAGCCGCCTACCAGCGCTTCGCCGGGTCGGAGCGGATCCCCGGGACGGGGCTCGGGCTCACGGTCGTCGCGGCGGTCGCCGCGGCGCACGAGGGGCAGATGCACGTCGAGCCCCGGGCCCGTCCCGCGGGCGGGTCCGTCTTCTCGCTGCGGGTCCCCGCGTGAGGGAGCTCCACGCGGGCCGGTACCTTCGCCTCGTCTCGAGAAACGGCTGGGAGTTCGTCGAGCGGCCCGGGATCCGCGGGATCGTCCTCGTCGTCGCGGTGACTCCCGCGGGCGACCTCCTCCTCGTCGAGCAGCGGCGCGAGGCGGTCGAGGCCGTCGTCCTCGAGCTACCGGCCGGCCTCGCGGGGGACGACGAAAGCCCCGCGGACGAGCCCCTCGAGGAGGCCGCCCGCCGGGAGCTCCTCGAGGAGACGGGCTGGGCCGCACGGTCGATGGAGCGGATCGCCGAAGGCCCCCCCTCGGCCGGCGTCACCTCCGAGATCGTGACGCTCTTCCGCGCCCGCGGGCTCGAGCGCGTCGGCCCCGGAGGGGGGATCGAAGGCGAGGAGATCACCGTGCGCGAGGTCCCGCTCGCCGAAGCCGAGGCGTTCCTGGAGAGGCGTGCGCGCGAAGGAGTCCTCGTCGACCCGAAGGTCTGGGCGGGGCTCCTGTTCGCCCGACGGACCTGAGACGGCCTACGGCGCGACCCTCACGACGACCTTGCCGAATCCCGCGCCCGACTCGAGGCGCTCGTAGGCCGCGCGGACGTTCTCGAGAGGGAAGACCGCGTCGACGACCGGGACGATTCGCCGTCCCTCCACGGCCCTCAGGAGAGCCGCGAACTCCGCGTCGGTCCCCATCGTCGAGCCGAGAATCGAGAGCTGCTTCCAGAAGATGATCCGGATCTCCTCCTCGGGGTTCGGACCGCTGGTCGCCCCACAGGTGACGATCCGCCCCTTCTTCGCGGCCGCCGTGAGCGACGCGCGCCAGGTGGCGGCGCCGACCGAGTCGACGACGACGTCGACGCCGCGCTTTCCGGTCAGCTCGCGGACCTTCTTCCCGACGTCCGTCGCGCGGTAGTCGAGGACGACGTCGGCCCCGAGCGCCTTCGCCCTCTCGAGCTTCCGCTCGTCGCCCGAGGTCGCGATGACGAGCGACGCCCCGGCGAGCCTCGCGATCTGGAGGGCGTAGGCCGAGACCCCGCCGCCGATTCCGTGGATCAGGACGCTCTCTCCCGGCCGGAGCGCCGCCCGGGTCACGAGCATCCTCCAGGCGGTCATCGCGGCGAGCGGGAAGGCCGCCGCCTCCTCGTCCGTCAGGTGGGCCGGAGCCTTCCAGACGTTCTCGCGCGGCACGACGATTCGCTCCGCCAGCGTGCCGGAGCGGTGCTCCCCGAGGATCCCGTAGCCGACGCAGAGGCTGCGCTCGCCGTCCCGGCAGAACTCGCAGCTCCCGCACGAGACTCCCGGCTGCAGGACGACTCGCTCCCCGACCGAGATCCCCGGGACGCCGTCGCCGACCGCTTCGATCGTCCCGCATCCGTCGGCCCCGGGGACGTGCGGGAACGCGACCGGGACGCCGGGCATCCCGTTCCTCACGAAGAGGTCGAGCCGGTTCAGCGCGGCGGCCGAGACCCTCACGAGGACCTCGCCGGGGCCGGGGGCCGGGTCCGGACGCGACCCGACGGAGAGGACCTCGTTGCCGCCGTGGGACGTCAGAAGAGCCGCTTTCATTTCTCCCCCTTCCCGTGGAAACTCCCGCCTTCGATGCCGAGCCTGCCGAAGCTGCCGACCCTCGCCGCCGCCCCCGATCCCGCCACCGTCTGCCCGCCCTGCGGCAAGTGCTGCCGTTACGTCGCGGTCGGCATCGACGGCCCCGTGACCGTCAGCGGCGTCTCGACGGCGCTCTGGCTCGTTTACCACAGGAACGTCTCGGTCTACCAATCGCACGACGGCGACTGGTTCGTCCTCTTCCCCGCCGACTGCGAGAACCTCCTGCCGAGCGGCCTCTGCGGCGTCTACGAGAACCGCCCGACCCTCTGCCGCGACTACGACGTCGACGGCTGCGAGGGGACGAGCGCGGAGGCTCCGGAAAAGGTCCGCTTCGACGACGGAGCCGCCCTCGGCGCCTGGCTGCGTTCGCGGCGCCCCGCCCTCTTCGCGCGGTGCCTCGCCAAGGGGATCCTCCCGCCTGCGGTGCGGGGCGACGCTCCGGCCCAGCCGTCGGGCGCGGCGAGCCGTGGGAATCCCGCGTCGGGCCGCCGCGCCCCCGTCAGGCCTCGAGGCTGAGGAGCGCGCCGAGCAGCTCGCCGCCGTCCTGGTAGCGCTCGGGGCGGTGTCGGGAGATGGAGCGAAGGAGGACGAGGACCTCGTCCTCGTGGAGCCAGGGCGCGAACGGCCGCGGGTCGTCCGGGTCGCGCTCGAGTCGCGCGACCAGGACGTCCTCGCCGACATACGGCCAGCGGCCTGCAGCGAGCGTGTAGAACGTGGCGCCGAGCGAGTAGACGTCCGAGGCGGGGGACGCCGCCTCCCCCCGCAGGACCTCCGGAGGGAAGAAGGCCGGCGTCCCGATCAGCTTGGAGGTCGAGCCGGAATCGGCCTCGGGCCGAGCCAGTCCGAAGTCCAGGATCCGGAGGATCCCGTGCTCGTCCAGCACGAGGTTCGCCGGCTTCAGGTCGCGGTGGAGGATCCCCTTGGCGTGCGCGGCCGCGAGGCCCCGCGCCGACTGGACGAAGTAGTCCCGCCAGGACTTCTTCAGCCGCTCCGGGTCGTTCTTGAGGAGCGACTGGAGGTTCGGTCCTTCCAGGAACTCCATGGCGAGGTAGGCGCTTCCGAACCCCTCCCCGAAGTCGTAGAGGCCGACGATGTTCGGGTGCTTGAGCGCTGCGATCGCCCGCGCCTCGCGGATGAAGTAGCGCATCGCCGTCTCGTCGCCCCAGAGCTGCCCGGGAAGGATCTTGAGCGCGACGTGGCGCTCGAGCTTGTGGTCGAAGGCCTTGTGGACGATCCCCATGCCGCCGCGGCCCACCTCGGCGACGATCTCGTAGCGCGCCTCGGGCCGGTCCGCCGCCGCGATTCCGCCGGGGGTCGCCATCGCCTGGAAGGTACCCGACGGGTCTCTTCCCGGCGCCGACGGCGGCACGGGGGCGAGGCTGGACGGCGCTGGCCACGCCGCGACCGGTGCGGAGGTCTCGACGGCTGGGGCGACCGGGACGCCCCCTTCGGCGAGGCGCCGATCGAGCGCGACCGCCCGCGAGAAGGCGTTCCGGAACCCCGGCTGCACGTCCGCGATCTGGGTCAGCTTCGCGTGCGCGCCGGCCAGGTCGCCCGACGCCTCGAGGGCCCGGGCGAACGCCTCCTGCGCCTCGATGGTCGCCGCGTCGACCGGCTTGTGCCCGAGGAGCTCCCGGAGGACGTGGACCGCGTCCTTCGGCTCGCCGTTCGCGAGGTGCGCCTCGCCGAGCTCGAGGAAGACCTCGGCCACCCCCGCGTCGGCCCGGCGGACCGTCGTCAGGAGGTCCCAGGCCTTCTCCCGCGAGCCGTTCCGGAGCGCGCTGCGCGCCGCGTCGAGGTTCCGGCCGGCGCGGAGGAAGAGCGAGGTCGCCTCCTCGAAGCTCCCCTGCTCCTGCAGGAGCTGGGCCGCCTCGGCGAAGCGCCCCGAGGCGCGGTAGAGGGAGATGGAGCGCTCCCACTCGCGGAGGTCCTTGTAGAGCGCCGCGGCCGCCTCCGGCTTCGCCGCCGCCTCGAACGCCGCGGCCGCCTCGGCCAGGAGGCCCGCCTTCTGGAACAGCGCCGCCGCCCGCTCGTGCCGGCCCGCACGGCCGAACGCCCGGGCCGCGTCCGCAGGCCGGATCGCCCGTTCGTACATGAGCGCGGCCTTCTCCCAGTTCGCGGCCTCGGCCCAGGCGTCGGCCGCACCGCTCCAGTCGGCCTGCCCTTCGAGGTCCCGGGCCCGCAGCTCGGCGGCCGTCTTCGTCTGCCCGGCTCGAGACCAGGCCTCGGCGGCGCCGGCGAGGTCCCCGGCCCGCTCCAGCTCGCGTGCCGCGTCCTGCGGCCTGTCGGCCTCGAGGAAAAGCGCGCCCGCCTCGAGAGGCTCCCCCGCGAAACGAAACGCCTCGGCGGCCTCAAGCGTCCGACCGGCGGCTCGGGCCGCCTCCGCGGCACGTTTCCAGAGCGCGCTCCGTCCGCCACCGGGCTTCGCGGCCTCCGCGATCTTTCGCGTCGCGTCCGCGAGCCCGGCGCGATCCCCGACCGCCTCCGCCACCTCGGCGAGACGGTCCCAGCGCGCCGCCTGGCGCGCCTCGGCGAGGGCGCGCTTCCGGGCGGATTCGAACTTCGCAGGCTCCCCGGCCGCCTCCCAGGCGCGGGCGGCCTCCCAGGACCAGGCGTCGCCCGCCTCCTCCCACAGCTCGGCCGCGGCGCGAGCGTTCCCCTGCCGGAGCTCGAGGGCGGCGACCCGCGCCGGAAGCCTCGCCTTGCGGAACGCCCTCTTCGCTTCGTCCACGTCTCCGAGCTTCAGGTAGAGCTCGCCCGCACGGCCGAAGTCGCCGGCTCGAAGGGCCTCCTTCGCGGCGACCAGGTCCGGGCTCTTCGGCCGGGACGCGCGGAGCGTGAGGAGAAAGAGCGCGACGGCGACGAGGTCCACCCCGAGACGGGCGAGGCTGTAGCGCGAGAGGAGCTCGTAGGCCGGCGCCCGGCGGAGGTATCGCGCGGCGTCGGCGGCCGCCGGGACGAACCGCCCCAGCAGGCCGACGAGCTGGTCGAGGTGGACCGCGACGACGACGAGGATCGCGAGGAGGAGGACGACGACGGACGACCGGAGGAAGTCGCGCACTCGCACGCCCTGCTCCTGCAGGAAGCTCCGGAACGCGCGCAGAAGGAGCAGGACGATCAGGATCCCGAGCAGCTGAGGCGCGTAGTAGAAGCGGTGGTCGTACCACTGCCGGGCGATCGGCTGGGTGGCGACGTTCGCGTTCGCCCAGTCGACGAACCGGAGCATCGCCACCTGGGCGAGCACCGCCACGGCCACCGGGATCAGGTCCTCCTGCCAGCTCTTCCTTCTTCTCACGTTCGGCGATTATCGACGATCGCCCTCCGGACGGTCCGTGCCGTTACCATGGGCCGCCGTGAAGCACTCCTTTCCATCCGGCGCGCTCCTCGGGCTCGCGGCCGCGCTCCTCTCCGCCCCGGCGTCCGCGCAGTCGTGGTCCGATCCCGGAATCGGCTACGGGGCCCGGCTCGGGCTCGGGCAGGCGCGCTCCGCCGACGCCCCGACGGCCGAAGGCGCCCTCCACGTCCGCTATCGCCTGACGGGCTCGCTCGGCCTCGAGGGCTCCCTCGGCCTCCGCCGCGAGACGGTCGGAGACGGCGACGGTCCCCTCCTCCGCCTGACGGAGGTGCCCTTCACCGGCACCGGGCAGCTCTTCTTCTTTCCACGCGGGCGTTTCCAGCCGTATCTCCTCGCGGGCGCGGGCCTCCACGTGGTCCGAGCCGAGCCGGAGGGGAGGAATCCGGCTTCCGGCGCGAAGACCGAGGCCCTCTTCGCCGTCCACGCGGGAGCGGGGCTCGACGTCCGCCCTTCGCGGACGAGCGCCGTCCACCTCGACGCACGCTGGACCTTCCTCGAGCCGACCACGATCGGCGACCTCGAGAAGGCGGGATTCGACGTCGCGCCCGGCTACTGGGCCGTCGCGCTCGGCGTCACGTTCTACCGCTGAGCCTCAGCCGGCCAGACCAGCGACCAGCTCGCCGAACCGCACGGCGTCGACGTTCCCACCCGAGAGGACGACGCCGACGCGCCTCCCGGCGACGCCCGGGACCCGTCCCGCGAGGAGCGCCGCCGCGGCGGCCGAGCCTCCCGGCTCCACGACGAGCTTCATCCGCGAGAAGAGGAACGCCATCGCGCGGCGCAGCTCGAGGTCGCTCACGGTGAGGACCCCTTCGACAAGCGCCTGAAGGATCGCGAAGTTCCGCTCGCCGACGCGCGTCGTCTGGAGCGAGTCGGCGATCGTCTCGGGGACCGGGATCGCCACGCGACGCCCTTCCCGGAGCGAGCGCGCGACGTCGTCGCCCGCCTCCGGCTCGACTCCGAAGACGCGGATCCCGGGCCGGAGCGCCGTCGCGGCGACCGCCGTCCCGGCGAGAAGTCCGGCTCCGCCGCAGGGCGCGACCACGACGTCGAGGTCGGGCACCTCGGCCAGGAGCTCGAGCGCCGCCGTCCCCTGCCCCGCGATGACAGCCTCGTCGTCGAACGGCGGGACGAGCGTCACGCTCCGCTCCTCGACGAGCCGCCGGGCGATCGCCTCTCGATCCTCGTTCCGACGGTCGTAGAGGATCACCTCGGCGCCGTAGCCCCTCGTCGCGGCGAGCTTGAGGGCCGGCGCGTCGTCGGGCATGACGATCGTCGCCGGGACGCCGAGGTCGCGCGCGGCGAGCGCCACGGCCTGGGCGTGGTTCCCCGAGGAGAAGGCGACGACGCCCCGCCTCCGCTCGTCGGCGGAAAGGAGCGTCAGCCGCGAAAAGGCGCCGCGCGCCTTGAACGCCCCGACCCTCTGGAACGTCTCGCACTTGAAGAAGAGCCGCGCCCCGCTGGCGGCGTC
>JAKLER010000011.1 GCA_022711615.1 Acidobacteriota bacterium | reverse complement strand
CCGCGGCCCGGAGCACCAGGGCTTCCCCTTCTCCTGCCCGTCTCTGCAGAGACCGGAGACCCGCGCCCGGGTCTGACTGCGTCTTCGAACGGGACCGCTTCCGCGCTCCCATTCGGTCCTCGAACCCTTCCGCGGAACGCGCGGGCGCGCCTCTCTATACTCGTCGCGCTTGCGGCGTGCGCTCGTCCTCCTCGCTTTCGCAGCGGCTCCGCTTCTCGCGGAGGAGCCGGTTCGCGAGGAGCCCGCGGGCCTCATCCCCAGGATCGCCGTCTTCGTCCCCGAGGGTGAAGCGGAGATCCGGCTCTCGAAGCTCGTCCGCAGCTCGCTCTTCGAGACGCAGTTCGAGTACGACTTCGTCTCGGGCGACATCGCGGCGTTCCTGCGCTACAAGTACTACGGCTCCCGCCAGAGCTTCACGCTCGCGGCGTTCGACCGGGTCTCCTTCGCGGCGCTCGAGTCGCTCTCCCTCGGCTACGACCGAGTGCGCGGCCTCTCGGCGTTCGTCAGGCGGCCCGTCGGGCTCTACGGCCGCCTGGTCTTTCTCGCGGAGGCGGACCGATTCAACGTCTCCGGCCCGAAGAAGCCCCACGAGTCCGCCGACGACGGCCAGACGAACCTCTTCGGGAAGGTCGGCTTTCAGTGGGGAACGGAGGACGACGACTTCGGGAACCGGATCTCCGGCGACCCGAACGACCGGGTGAGGAACCTCTTCACGGTGGCGCGGGCGTTCGCCCCGGGCGGGAGAGGCCTCTCCCTCGGGGTCACCTACGGCGCGCCGGTCCTCGACTACGACTACCTGAAGGTCGAGGGCGAGGCGATCCAGGCGGTCGACGTCGGGACCAGCCGTCTCGTGGCCCGGTTCCACGCCGGCTTCTTCCCCCACAAGCCGCCGAGCGACGGCGAGACGCTCCCCGGAGGGCTCCCCTACCGGATCCCGGCCGGCGAGTACTTCTCGCTCGGGGGACGCGACGCGCTGAGGGGGCTTCGCGACGCTCCGTACGGGACGGACGAGCTCCACGTGACGGTCGAGGCGTTCGTCCCCGTCTTCGTCAACCGAAACGCCCAGTTCCTGAAGGCCACCTGGAACACCCTGTACGCGGTCGGCTACGTCGGAGCGGGGAACGCAGGGGTCGGACGCGACGTCTACACCCGGCTCGGCGACTACCGGCAGGACGCCGGCCTCGGATTCGAGGTGGCCTTCCGGGTCTCCCGGTACCGGGTCTTCGCCTCCGCCCTGGCGGCCCGGGAGATCGGGGGGGGCGGTTCGCCCCGATTTCTGATGACCCTTCGGACGGTCAATTGACTTTGCCGGGAAATCCCGTGCTGCTAGACTCTTGACAACTGATCCGAGCCCAGGACGCGGAGCGGCTTCCCCTTCCCCGGTACGGGGGTGATTCGTCCGGTCCCCGGCTGGAAATAAGGAGACTCGATGCGACGGATGCGGTCCGGACTCCTCCTCGCGCTGGCCGTGGCTCTTCTCGCGGCGCTTCCGCTGAGCGCTCAGGTGGCTCCCACCCTCACCGGCGAGACCGGGCTCTTCGGAATCCAGGACGCGGACACGGTCCCCCAGGGCAAGTTCGCGTTCTCGCTCTTCTACAGCATGTACGACCGAACCGCCGCGCCGGTGCCGCTCCTGGCGCCGCTCGGGGACGACCCGCTCCGGTACAGCACCGACAAGCTCGGGCTGTCGATCACGTTCGGCCTCCTGCCGAACTGGGAGGCGTCGTTCACGGCCGGGCAGCGGTACTACTCCTCGGACGACCGGCTCTGGGCCGGGAACATCGGGGGGCGGAACCGCGTCGGCGAGGTCGACCACGACGAGACCGACAAGCTCCGGATCGGGACGAAGTACGTCCTCAACCGGAAGGACCCGCTGAAGGTCGCCATCTTCGGCGCCGCCTACATTCCGACCCAGCGGAAGAACGACGACGCCGCGATGTCCTCCTACCGGACCGACTGGGAGTGGGGATTCTCGGGGACCTACGGGATCTTCTCGGGGCAGTTCGCCTACCTCTGGACGGCCGACCACGACACGGAGTACGACCCGTACGAGATCCCGAACGAGATGACGTTCTCCGCCGGCGTCGGCGTCCCGCTGATCCCCGACCGGCTGAAGGGGATCTTCGAGATCCACCGCGTCATGTACGACGGCGGGACGACCGAGCCTCCCGACTTCACCGACGCCGTCCTCGGCGCGCGCTTCGCGCTCGGCAAGAGCGGCCTCGTGGCCGGCGCCGGGATCCGCGCGAACATCGACCGGTGGGTGAAGTACGGCAGCTCGCCGAGCAACGTCGGCGGCCTCCTCCAGCTCTCCTACGCACCGCAGCCCGAGAAGGTCGTCGCGGCTCCGAAGGTCGTTCCCTCGCCTCACGTCCCGCCGCCGGTCGAGCCCGCCCCGGCCCCCGTCCTCGAGCCGGCCCCCGCGCCCGTCGTGGAGGCCCCGCCCGCGCCGAAGCCCGAGACCTCGACGACCGACGAGATCCTCTTCGACTCCGCCCGGAGCCGCCTGACGAACATCGCGAAGGCGATCCTCGACGGCGTGGCGCTCCGGCTGAAGAACAACCTCTCGGCGACCTGCGCGATCGCCGGCCACACCGACCCGGGCGAGAAGGGCGACCGCGCCGCGCTCGCGAAGGCCCGCGCCGACGCCGCGAAGGACTACCTCGTCAAGCGCCACGGCATCGACGCCTCCCGGATCCAGGTCGACGGCCGGGGCGACGCGGAGGCGGGCGGCGACGCGACGCGCAACCGGCGCGCCGTCGTCACGGTGACGTTCCCCTAGCCCGAAGCCCCGGCTTCCCCTGCGACGTTCGAGCGGCCGGCCTTTCGCCGGCCGCTCTCGTCTTTCCCCGACGCGCTAAACTGGCCCCGCTTGGACAGCAGCGGCGCCTTCACGACCGGAACGAGCCCCGCTCTCGGCGGGGTTTTTCGTTCGCGCGCGCTCGTCGTGCTCGCGACGGCGGCCGTCGTCGGCCTGCTCTGGGCCGGGAAGATCCTCTTCGTCACGATCTTCTTCGCCCTCTTCCTCTCGTTCGCGCTCCACCCGTTCGTGGAGCTCCTCGAGAAGCTGCGCGTCCCGCGCGGCCTCGCGGCGTTCGTCGTCCTCCTCCTCCTCTGCGCGCTCTTCGCGTTCTTCATCGTCAACGCGCTCGACCAGGCCCAGGCCTTCTCGCGCGACTGGCCGTCCTACGAGCGGAAGATCCAGGCGCTCACGGCGCAGGCGCGCGGCGTCTTCTCGCGCATCGAGGAGGGAACGCGCCGGCTCCTCTCCGACGGTGGCGCCTCCGGGGTCCGTTCGGTCCGCCTGGAGGAAGGGGTGCTCGCCTCGATCTCGCGCGTCGCGCTCCAGGCGAAGACGGTCTTCTCGCTCCTCCTCTACACCGCGGCGGTCCCGATGCTCGCGTTCTTCATGCTGAAGGACCGCGAGAAGTACTCCGGAGCGCTCACGCGCATCCTCCGCCGGAAGGGCGGCCGCGCCGCCTCCGACTTCGCCGTCAACGTCGCCCACGTCCTCTCGGGCTACGTCCTGGGCGAGCTCTTCGTCGTCCTGATCACCGCGTGCATCACGACCGCCGGCCTCCTCATCCTGAAGGTCCCGTACAGCTACGTGCTCGGGCCGCTCGCCGGGCTCTGCGTCCTCCTCCCGTACGTCGGCGTCATCCTCTCGACGACCCCTGCGGTCTTCGTGGCATTCCTCGGCACCGACGAGCCGTTCCTCGCCCTGAAGGTCGTCGCGTTCTACTCGGTCGTGCAGTTCCTCGAAGGGAACGTCCTGACGCCGTTCATCGTGGGGAGCCGCGTCCGCCTCCACCCGCTCGCGGTGCTCGTCGCGTTCCTCTTCTGGGGGATCCTCTGGGGCCTCCCCGGGGCGATCCTCGCCGTGCCGCTCACGGCGACGGTGAAGGTCGTCGGCGAGCGGTTCGAGCGCTTCGCGCCGTGGGCGGCGCTCCTCGGCGACCGGACGCCCGACCCCGAGCCGGAGCCCGAGGAGCCGAAGCCGGAGCCGGAAGCGGCGGGGTGAGCCCGTGTGCGGCCGCTACGTCCAGACGAGCCCGGCCGACGCCCTCGCGGCGCGCTTCGGCGCCCGCCTGCCGGAGGGGCTCGCGTGGGTCCCGCGCTGGAACGTCGCACCGTCGACGCCGGCGCCCGTCGTCCGCGCCGCCGGAACCGGGCGTGAGCTGGCCCTCCTGACCTGGGGCCTTCTCCCCTCGTGGGCGAAGGAGGGCGTCTCCCTCCGCCCGATCAACGCGCGCGCCGAGGGGCTCGCCGGAAAGCCGATGTTCCGCGATGCGCTCCGGCGCCGTCGCGCGCTCGTCCCCGCCGACGGATTCTACGAGTGGCGGGTCTCCGGGCGGGGCAAGACTCCCTGGCATTTCCGGCTGAAGGACGGAGAGCCGTTCGCGTTCGCCGGCCTCTGGGAGCTCCGCGAGGCGCCGGGCGGCCCGGCCCTCGAGACGTTCGCGATCGTGACGACGGAGGCGAACGACGTCGTCCGGCCCGTCCACGCGCGGATGCCGGTGATCCTCGACGCCGAGGCCGAGGCACTCTGGATGCGCGAGGGCGCGCTTTCCCCTGAGGAAGCGGCGCGCTGCCTCCGCCCGCTCGATCCCTCGAGGATGGAGGACTGGGCCGTCTCCTCCTGGGTGAGCTCCCCGGCGCACGACGGGCCGCGCTGCGTCGAGCCGGCGGGCTGAAGCCGCGTTTCGCGGACGGCGCAGCGCGTCCTTCCCTTCCTCCGGGCGCCTCCCTAGACTGCCCTCCCGATGCACCCCGACTTCCGCGCCGCCTTCAACCGCGCGTTCTCCCCCGCGCTCGCCCGCGGCCAGGCCGAGGACCTCGCGGGGCGCGCGGGGCGCGTGCCCGGATTCCGCCTCGCCGAGACCCCGGTCTTCCTGACGCGCGAGCTCGACGAGCGGCTGGTCGCGGCGTCGCACGGGATCCTGGCGCAGCTCTCCCGCCCCGAGACCGTCGCGCGGCTGCGGCGGTTCGTCCCGCCCGAGTGGGACGCCCCCGGAATGGACGCGCTCCCGTCGATCGCGCAGGTCGACCTCGCCGTGACCCGGGCCGCCGACGGGAGCCTCGAGCCGAAGCTCGTCGAGCTCCAGGGCTTCCCGTCCCTCTCCGCCTTCGAGGTGCTCCAGGCCGACGCCTGGGAGGCCGCCCTCGCGGGGATCCCGGGGCTCCCCGCCGGGGGATGGAGCCCCTACTTCTCCGGCCTGACGCGGGAGTCGTACCTCGACCTCTTCCGCAGGACCGTCGTCGCGCGCCACGACCCCGAGACCGTCGTCCTCCTCGACCTCCGCCCCGATCGCCAGAAGACGGCCGTCGACTTCGACGCGACGCGGAAGCTGCTCGGCGTCGAGGCCGTCTGCGCGACCGAGATCGAAAGGGAGGGGCGCCGCCTCTACCGACGGAAGGGCGGTCGGCGCGTCCCGATCGAGCGGATCTACAACCGCGTCGTCTTCGACGAGCTGGCCCGCTCCGGGGACCGGCTCCCGTTCGACTTCCGCGACGACCTCGCGGTCGAGTGGGCGCCCCACCCGAACTGGTTCTGGGCCTTCTCGAAAGCCGCCCTGCCGTTCCTCGACCACCCGGCCGCGCCGCGGGCGCGGACGCTCGAGACGCTCGACGCCCTCCCGGCCGACCTCGAGACGGGGTGGGTCCTCAAGCCCCTCTTCTCCTTCGCGGGGGGGGGCGTCAACGTGGAGCCGACGGAATCGGACGTCATGGCGGTCCCCGCCGCCGAGCGGGGCCGCTGGTGCCTGCAGGAGAAGATCGACTACGCGCCCGCGCTCGCGGCCGCGGACGGCGGAGGGGTGAAGGTCGAGATCCGGATGATGTTCTTCCGGCCCGACGCGGAGCCCGCATTCACCCTCGGCCTGAACCTCTGCCGGCTCTCCCGCGGGAAGATGCACGGCGTCGACTTCAACCGCGACTTCACCTGGGTCGGCTCCTCGGTGGCGCTCCGCCCGGCTGCGGGGTGGCCGGAGCCGGGCGCGCGCGGCGCTTGACAGGAGCGGTCCGCCCGGAGATCGTCGCGCAAACAGACGTCGCGGGAGGCTCACGTGCCGCAGAACCTGAAGGGTCTGAAAGTGCTGTTCCTCGTCGCTCCGAAGGGCTTCCAGGCCGAGGAGCTCGAAAAGCCGCGCCGCGTCCTCGAGGCGGCCGGCGCGGAGGTCGTCGTCGCCACGACGGCGGGAGGCGGGGCGAAGGCGCAGGACGGCACCGCGATCGACGCCGTTCCGATCGTCGAGCTGCGGCCGACCGATTTCGCCGGTGCGGTCGTCGTCGGCGGTCCCGGCGCGCCGGACCTCTGGGAGAACGGGATCGCGCACAAGTTCTTCCGGATGACGACGCACGACGGCAAGCCGGTCGGAGGGATCTCCCTCGGCGTCGGCCTTCTCGCGAAGGCCGGCCTCCTGGAAGGGAAGTCGGCGACGATCTGGGTCACCCCGGAGGCCCTGCGCACGCTCAAGGACGGAGGGGCGCGCTACGAGAAGAAGCCCGTCGTCGTCGCGGGCGGCGTCGTGACCGCCGACGGCCCCTCCTCCGCCGAGAGCTTCGGGAACATCTTCTCCGAGCTCCTCGACGGCTCGCGCAGCCGCTCCGGGCGCGTCACGCGCTGACGGCGGCGCGCCTCCCCGTCAGATCCGCGCGAGCGCGGCGCCCCAGTGGAGGCCCGCGCCGAGGGCGGTGAACCCGACGAGCGCCCCCGGACCGATCCGTCCCGCCTCGACCGCCTCGTCGTAGACGAGCGGGAGGGTCGCCGCCGTCGTGTTGCCGTACTTCTGAATGTTGTTGAAGACCTTCTCGTCCGGCAGGCCGAGGACCCTCTGGACCGACTCGTTGATCCGGAGGTTCGCCTGGTGCATCAGGAGCAGGTGGAGCTCCTCCAGAGCGTGACCGCTCGCGGCGAGGACCTCCCGCACCGCCTCCGGCATCAGGAGGCTCGCGAGGCGGAAGACCTGGCGCCCCTCGACGATCGGGATCGTGCCGAGGCTCTCGAACATCGCCGGCGTGAAGTAGGGACGCGACTTGCAGCCCCCGCCCGGGACGTACAGCTTGTCCCAGTGGTTCCCGTCGGTCTTCAGGACGATCCCGAGGAAGCCCCGGCCGTCCCCGGAGTCGTTCGCCTCGAGGACCATCGCGCCGGCGCCGTCGCCGAAGAGGACGGCCCGGTCCCGCATCCCCGTCGCCCGCTCGTACCAGTACGCGTCGCACGGCCCCGGGCTCCTCCCCAGCATGACGTCCCAGACCGATTCGGGCCAGGGCATCAGGCCCGAGTGGACCTCCGCCCCGACGAGGAGGACGCGGTCGAATGCGCCGGAGCGGATGAAGGCGTCGGCCGTCTGGAGCCCGGAGAGGAAGCCGGCGCACTGCATGCGGATGTCGAGCGCCGGCGTCGTCGTCAGCCCGAGGCGCGCCGCGAGGAGGCCGCCGCTCCCCGGGAAGTAGTGGTCCGGCGTCATCGTCGCGAAGACGACGAGGCCGATGTCGGAGGGCGCGAGGCCCGCCTTCTCGAGCGCCCGACGGGCGGCGTGCTCGGCGAGCTCGGCCGGGCCGACGCCGGGCGCGCAGAATCGCCGCTCGCGGATGCCGGTCCGCGGGACGATCCACTCGTCCGTCGTGTCCATGATCCGGGAGATCATCTCGTTCGTGACGACCTGGGGAGGCACGTAGCTTCCGGAGGAGCGGATGACGGTCGTTCTCGGCGCGTTGCTCATCGGCGGGGCGGAAGTCTAGCGGACGGCCCCGCCGGTCCGAAGGCGGGCGACGGTCGCACCCCAGCCCCCGCGCTCCGGGGGCGCATCGCGGAACTCCACGACGAGGGGCGACCGGGCCAGGACCGCGCGGACGATCCGCCGCTGCGCGCCGATGCCCCGCCCGTGGACGATCCGGACCTCGGCGAAGCCGTGCCCGGCCGCCGCCGCGAGGTACTCCTCGACGACGGACGCCGTCTCCGACGGCCGGAAGGGGTGCAGGTCGATCGCGTCCTCGACCGGGAGGATCACGGGAACGTCCTCTTCCGTGTCCACGCCCACAGTGTAGGGCCGGCACGCCGGTTGAAGGAGCGCGTCCGGCGGCGGAGAATGGCCGCCGAACGGAGGAAAGCCATGAAGCACCGACTCGTCGTGGCCGCGGGGCTCCTCGCGGTCCTCGCCTCGTCCACGGCGCTCGCCGCCAAGCCGCGCGTCGCCGTCATCGAGTTCAAGGACAAGACGCAGCACTACTCCTGGTACCGCGCCGGAGAGGCCGCGCAGGACATGCTCGTCACCGAGCTCGTCAAGTCCGGGAAGTACCGCGTCATCGAACGCGAGCAGCTCGCGGCGATCATGCAGGAGAAGAACCTCTCCCTCTCCGGCGAGATCGACCCGAAGACCGCCGTGAAGGCGGGCAAGCTCCTCGGCGTCGAGTACATCGTCACCGGCGCCCTCACCGAGCTCGGAGTCGCAGACCGCGGGGCCCGTGTCCCCGGCGTCTTCGGAATCCCCTCCGTGCGGGTGGGCTCGCAGAAGATGGACGCCGCGATCGACGCCCGGATGATCAACACGACGACCGGCGAGATCGTCTGGGCCGACTCCGCGAAGGAGTCGACCTCCGACGCCCAGGTCTTCGTCGCGGGCGCCGGCGGCGGCGTCGACGACAAGCGGAAGCTCGACCGCGTCCTCCGTCCCGTCGTCGTCAAGCTGGCCGAGTCGATGGGGAAGGTCGGCGTGTCGACCTCCGGCCTCGGCGGCGCGAGCGACGCCTCGGGGATCGCCGGGAAGATCGCGAAGGTCGAGGGGGGCTCGGTCTTCCTGAACGTCGGCGCCGAGGCCGGCGTGAAGGAGGGCGACACGTTCGACGTCTACCGGGTCGGCAACGTCATCAAGGACCCGGACACCGGCGAGGTCCTCGGCTCCGACGAGACGAAGGTCGGCCGCGTGAAGATCACGAAAGTTATGGGCGCCCGTCTCTCCACCGCATCCGTCGTGAGCGGCTCCGGCTTCAAGCCGGGCGACATGATCAAGAACTGACGTCGCTCCGCATCCGGACGAAGAGCGGCGGGCCTTCGGGCCCGCCGCTCTTCGTCTTCGCCTCCGAAGGACGCCTAGCGCCGGCCGAGGAGCTCGCAGGCATCTTCGATGCCGTCCGCGCAGGCCTCCCGGAGGAGCGCGCCGGCCCGGCGCCCGTCCCGGACCTCGACGGCGCGAAGCGCCCGGGCGACCCGGACCGCCCGATTCCCGGGGGCCCGCTCCGCGGCCGCGGCGAGCTCCTCGTCGAGGTCGCCGCGCACGTCGCCGAACGCGAGGCCGAGGATCCAGTTCGCGTCGGGACCCGGGTTCATCCCCTTCCCCTTCATCACGCGCCGGACGAACCGGAGCACCCGGCCCCCGGCCGCGCCCGACGCGTCGACGCGGAATGCCTCGTGCAGCTGCTGCCAGGCCGTGGCGTTGTCGCCGTTCAGGAACGCGCTCCCGGCCCGCGTGTAGAGGTCGATGAAGCGGGCCTCCGGCTCGTCGCTCGTGGAGGCGATCTCGCGCGCGAGGCCGCCGGCCTCCGCGAGCGCCTCGCGCGTGAGGGTCCCCTTCGAGCGGGTGGTGTCGAGGGCGCGATAGGCCCCTTCGAGCCGCGTGTCGAGCGACCACTGGCCCCCGTCGACGAGCGCTTCGCGGCGCGGAAGGCCCGGATCGGCGGACACGACGGCACCGCTATCCCGCGGCCCCGAATCCAGCCCCGAGAGGACGCCGCCCGAGTCGGAGCCCCGCCGGCCCTTGCCGACGCCCTCCGCGGGCTTCGCTTCCCCGGCACCGGGGCGCGTCTCGGCGACCTGGCCCATCGGGCTGCTCTCCTCGACCGGCGCCGCCGCCGCGAGAGGAGTGCTCGCGGCCTCCGGCGGCGTGCCGGGGCCCGTCTCCGTCGACGCTCCGCTTCCCGAGCTGCCGAAGCGGTCGGCCGCCGTCCCGGTCGGGACGGCCTGCGCCGGCGCGGACTCGGTGGACGAGGTCGCCCCGGGGGCGAGGCTCGCGAGGGCCGCGGGCTTCTCCCCGGGTGCGGCCTCCCTGCCGAATCGGGAGTAGGCGAGCCAGCCGCCTCCCCCGAGGACCACGAGGCCGGCGACGGCCGCGGCGGCGAGAAGCGCGGGGCTCTTCCCGGCTCGTGCCGGCGCGGCCGGCGGCGGGGGCGGCATCGAGGCCGCCGCCGCCATCGCCGTGTCGGGGCTGGAGATTCCGGCGGACGGGACGACGCCGGCGCCCGCCGTCGCGACGGTCGGGAGGTCGGCCGCGACACGCGCCCCTCCCGCCTCGAGGACCGTCGGGGCGCCGTGGATCGTCGGCGCCCCCGGTGGGGGCGGGGGCACTGCGCGGACGGGCGCGGAAGCGGCGGCCGCGGGGCCGAGGGAGAGGCCGAAGACCTCCGCGAGCGCTTCGACGAGCTCCGTGCAGCTCCCGTAGCGCCGCCAGGCGTCCTTGGCGAGCGCGCGCGACAGGACGTCGTCCACGCCCGGCGGAAGGCCGCCGACGTACGACGTGACGGGCTCCGGCGGGACGCTGACGTGCTGGTGAAGGACGCCGAGCGGCGTGTCGGCCTTGAAGGGCACGCGCCCCGTCAGCATCTCGAACGCGATGCAGGCGAGGGCGTACTGGTCGGCCCGCGCGTCGAGGGCCTTCCCCATCGCCTGCTCGGGTGCCATGTACGACGGGGTCCCCATGACGGTCCCGGTCGCCGTCAGCCCCGACACGGAGTCGGCGCTGCGGGCGAGGCCGAAGTCGGCGAGGAGCGGCCGGCCCGAGGTGTCGAGGAGGACGTTCCCCGGCTTCACGTCGCGGTGGAGGATCCCCTTGGCGTGCGCGTGGTCGAGCGCGGCGGCGATCGCCGCGAGCCACGGCACGGCCTGCGCGGGAGGGACGGGCCCGGTGATCCTCTCCTTGAGGGAGCCCCCGGAGACGAGGGGCATGACGAGGTACGAGACCTCCTTCCCCTCGAGGGGCGCCGTCCCGAAGTCGTAGACGGCGAGGATGTTCGGATGCTCGAGCCCCGCCACGAGGCGCGCCTCGCGAAGGAACCGCTCGGCGAACGTCGGGTCGGCCGCGATCGGGTCGTGGATCACCTTCACGGCGACGGTGCGGTGCAGTGTCTGGTCCTCGGCCCGCCACACTTCCGACATTCCGCCGGCGCCGGCGCGCTCGAGGAGGCGATAGCGGCCCAGGAGGGTTCCAGGTGTCACGGCCATGGCGTCCTCGTTTCTGGGGGAAGGATACGACCGCCGGAAGGCCCCGAATGCGAAGCGCGTCACGGAACCGGGCGATCCTGCGGCCCCCCGGGGCTCCTTCCGGGCGCTTCGGGCGCCCGCTACAGCGGGTCGGCGACGTCCGCCCCGGCGAGAGCCCCCCAGAGGGCGATCGAGCCGGGGCCGCCGCGGGCGGCGTCGTCGAGCGCCTCCTCGGCGCGCGAGAGGAGGCTCGCCGTGTCGAAGGCGTCCTCCGGGTAGGCGGCGAGGCCGAGCGTCAGGGAGAAGCGGAGGCCCGTCGCGTCGAGGCGCGTGTCGCGGAACGAGGAGAAGTTCTTCGCGATCGCCTCGGCCGCCCGCTGCGCCGTCGGCTTGTCGGCGTCGAACACCAGGATCCAGAAGCGGTCGCCCTTGCCCCGGCCGACGATGTTCACCGACCGCGTGGCACGGACGAGCTGGGCGGCGATCTTCGGAAGGAGCGCGTCCCCGTAGGGAGTCCCGAAGCGCCGCGCGGCCTCCTCCAGGCCGTCGATCCTCACGTGGGCGACCGACAGCGGCAGGCCGCTCCGCTCGGCGCGCTTCAGCTCCGACTCCAGCCTCTTGACGATCGCCCCCTGGTTGTAGAGGCCGGTGGCGCCGTCGCGCTCGGTCTGCTGCTCGATGATCTTCATGAGCCGCGAGTTGTGGAGCGCGACCGCGGCGGTGTCGGCGAGGAGCGAGAGCCGGCCCGCGAGCTCGGCCGGCCACGGCCCGCCCGGCGAGCGAAACGCGAACGTGAGGACTCCGATCTGCTCGTCCTGGAAGAGAAGCGGCGCGGCGATGGCCCGGAGCCCGCGGGACGAGCCTTCGCCCGGGTAGAGCGCCCCGATCTCCGCCCCGTCGACGAGGACCAGCGATTTCTCGCTCCAGGCGCGGACCACCGGGTGGCCGGCGTTCTCGGTCGGCACGTGGCGCGGAGCGTCCGAGCTCGGGTCGCTCCCGCCCTGGGCGAGGACCCGGAGCGACTTGGTCTGGGCGTCGGCGTCCCAGAAGAGCGCGCTCTCTCCGGCGAGGAGCGAGACGGCGTGCTCGCAGAGGGTGTGCTTGATGCGCGGGCCGTCGAAGGTCGTCGCGAACGCGCGTCCGACCTCGCGCAGGCGGTCGAGGAAGCGGTACGAGTCGCGCTCCCGCTGCAGCAGGCGGGCGGACGTGACCGCGTGGGAGGCCTCCGCGGCGACCGCCTGGAACGCCCGGAGAAGAGGCGGGTCGAACGCCCACGGCCGGCCGGCGCCCACGCCCGCCAGGACGCCGAGGAACTCCCCGTGCGACACGAGCGGGACTGCGACGAGTCCGAGAGGGCGCGGGAGCTCCTTCGCCGCGCCCGGGACGGGAACGAGCGTCGGGCCGTCCGCGGCGAGCGCGACGTCGGAGAGGAGGACGGAAGCGTCCGGGTCGGCGAGGCGGTCGACCAGCGCGCGCGGGACCGCCCCCTCGGCGGGCAGGGCGACCCCGCCCTCGCGCGTCCAGACGCTCGAAGGAGGCCTGCCCCCATCGAAGGAGCGGACCTGCACGGCGCAGAGGTCGAGCCCGAGGCCCGCGCCCGCCTCCTCCACGGCCTTGGCCAGGATCGTCTCGAGGTCGTTCAGGCCGGAGAGCGCCGCGTGCACCCGGTTGACGAACGTGACGTGCTCGGCCGTCCTTCGTTCGACCTCGATGAGGCGCGCCCGCTCGAGCGCCCCCGCGGCGAGTCGGGCGAGCTCCTTCACGAGGCGCATCTCCTGGGCCGTCAGGACGAACGCCCCGCGCCGCGACATCGTCAGGAAGCCGAAGACCGTCTCCCCCTGCTCGATCGGGATCGCGAGGCGGCGCTTGCGCCGCGGACCCTTGCTGTCGTCGGCGTCTTCCTCGTCGAACGCGGGGCCGTGCGCGGCGAGCGCCCGGACGAGGATCTCGTCGTCGCCGATCGGAAGGCGGCGGCCCGGGACGAATCCGGGGTTCGTGCCGGGAGAGGTCCCCTGGGCGAGGATGCTCTCGACCTCCCCCTTCTCGGGGTGGTAGCGCCACGCGCGCACCTGGTCGAACTCCATCTGGCGCTGGAGCGAGGCCGCCGTGAGGCGGACGACCTCGTCCGCGTTCAGCGTGTGGAGCGCGCCGGAGGCGAGCTCGAAGAGCGCGACCGCCTCCTCGCGGCGCTTCACGAGTGTCGCCACGCTCCGCTCGCGCTCGAGGATCCGCCCGAGGATCCGCGCGAACTCGCGGATCCCGTCGTCGACCTCCATGCCCTTGCCCGCCGACTGCGCGAGAGCCACGCCGAAGGCGCCGCTCACCTGCTCGCCCGTCTTCACGGCGGCGCAGAGGAAGACGAGGCCCGCCTCGGCGACCCGCCCTTCGCGGCCCTCCGAGAGGAGCGCTTCGAGGGCCCGGGCGAGCCGCTGCTCGGCCGCCGTCGAGACGATCGAGGTGCCGGCGCGGCTCATCGGCGGCGCGCCGCCGGCCGGGAGGAGCGCGACGGCGACGGCGTCGAAGAATCGGAGCGCGGTGTCGAGGACCGCGCCGATCGACTCGTCGAGGAACCGGCCCTCGGCGAGGACGGCGTCGAACGCCTTGAGCAGGGCGAGGTCACGAGCGGTCGGCACGGCGGTTACGTTCTCCGGAGATTGGTCGGAGCCGGATCATAGCCGGGATCGCCAGCCACATCCCGGCCTCCGGCTCAGATCGCCGAGGCTTCTCCTTCCTCCTCGACCCGGCTGGCCCCCAGGAGGCCCTGGGCCACCAGGACGAGCATCCCGACGTCTCGAAGGATCACCATCCACATGTCCCGGAACCGTTGCTCGCGGGTCAGGTTCGCCGCGGTCACGTCGAAACAGCCGCAGTCGATGGCGTTTCCCCGAAGGAGGTTGAAGGAGATCGCCGCGATGAAGACGACGAGCAGGACGCCGACGAGCGCGGCCGCCGTCTTTCGCCAGATCCCGGCGATCAGCGCGACCCCCATCAGCAGCTCCGCCCACGGGAGGACGAGCGCCATCGCGTTCACCAGCGGCCCCGGGAGCATCTTGTAGTTGTAGACCATGTGCGCGAAGCCGGGCGGGTCGGCGATCTTCGGGAGCGCGGCGACCACGAAGAAGAGGCCCAGGGCGATCTGCGTGCGGACCGTCAGCCAGGGGTGGGCGAGGGCGTCCCGGAGCGTCACCGCCCCCTCCCGGCCGCGACCGCGCCGCCCCGGGCCTTCCAGTCGGGGAACCCGTCGCGGTAGACGAGGAGGTTTTCGAACCCGGCGCCGAACAGGGTCTGCGCCAGCATGTGGGAGTCCTCGCAATCGCCCCCCGTGCAGTAGAGGACGACCGGCAGGGTATTGTCGCGCCCCTCGGCGACGAGGGCCTCGACCCGCTCCTTCACCACGGCGGCCTCCCAGATCGGAAAGGAGCGCGCGCCGGCGACGTGGCCCTCGGCGAAGTCCTTCGAACGGCGTGCGTCGAGGAAGAGGGCCCCGCGGGCGTGGAGCCAGGCCGCCGCGTCGCCGGTGATCTCGACGCTCGGCTGTCCGTGCGCCGGAAACCGGGCGAGGAGCTCCGCGGCGCGGTCCGGGACGGAGGGGGACGCCGGCGAGGCGGACGGGCGCTCCTGCGGAGCCGGGGCGGGCGCGCGGTCGACGACCGGCCGCTTCGGCTCGGCGCCGGCGACCGGCGCCGGGGCCGGGGCCGGGGCCGGGGCCGCCGGCTCGGCCGCCGCGGGCGCCGATGCCGGCTCGAACGGGACCGGTGCCGGAGGCCTGGCGACGGAGAAGGCGGCCGGGTAGTCGCCCGGGAGCTCGAGGCGCCGCTCCTTCGCGGCGAAGGCGTTCGAGACGAGGGCGCAGGCGATCGCGAGGGCGGCGAGGGCACCGGCCTCGGCGAGGAAGCGGCGGAGGTTCATCTGGCGGCTCCGATCCGGGCGCGAGGCCCGCTCGGCGATTCTATGCAAGGGCTTCGCCCTGGTTCCCCGTGCCGTTCCTGCGCTCCCGCACCCCATTCCTGCCGTGGAATCCGACCCTCGCGGGGCTAGAATTCCCTTTCCACTCGAGCGCGGCAAGGAAGGGGAAGACGATGAGCGAGAACACCCTCACCATCCGGGACAACCGTACCGGCAAGGAGTACGTCGTTCCGGTCGAGAACGACACCATCAAGGCGATGGACCTCCGGAAGATCAAGGTGAACCCGGAGGACTTCGGTCTGATGACGTACGACCCCGCGTTCCTGAACACGGCGTCGTGCAAGTCGAAGATCACGTTCATCGACGGCGACAAGGGGATCCTCGAGTACCGCGGCTACCCGATCGAGCAGCTCGCCGAGAAGTCGAGCTTCCTGGAGGTCGCCTGGCTCCTCTGGAACGGCGAGCTGCCGACGAAGGGCGAGCTCGACGAGTTCACCCGCCACGTCACCCACCACACCTACCTCCACGAGAACATCAAGAAGCTCATGGAGGGTTTCCGTCACGACGCGCACCCGATGGGGATGCTCCAGTCGACGGTCGGCGCGCTCTCGACGTTCTACCCCTCTGCCAAGCAGGTGAACGACCCGCGCCAGCGCGCCCACCACACGATCCGGCTCATCGCGAAGATGCCGACGATCGCCGCGTTCGCCTACCGGCACTCCATCGGCTTCCCCTACGTCTACCCCGACAACGAGCTCTCCTACGTCGGCAACTTCCTCTCGATGCTCCGGAAGATGTCGGAGCCGAAGTACAAGGTGAACCCGGTCCTCGAGCGGGCGCTCGACGTCCTCTTCATCCTCCACGCCGACCATGAGCAGAACTGCTCGACGAACGCGATGCGGGCGATCAGCTCCGCGCAGACCGACCCGTACTCCAGCCTCTCCGGCGCCATTTCCGCGCTCTACGGCCCGCTCCACGGCGGCGCGAACGAGGCCGTCCTCACGATGCTTCGCGAGATCGGGACCATCAACAACGTCCCGGCCTTCGTCAAGGAGGTCAAGGAGGGGCAGGGCGAGAAGAAGCTGATGGGCTTCGGGCACCGGGTCTACAAGAACTACGACCCGCGCGCGAAGGTCATCAAGGGGCTCGCCGACCAGGTCTTCGAAGTCACCGGGAAGAACCCTCTCCTGACGATCGCCGTCGAGCTCGAGCGGATCGCGCTCCAGGACGACTACTTCGTCAAGAGGAAGCTCTATCCGAACGTCGACTTCTACTCGGGCCTCATCTACGAGGCGATGGGCTTCCCCCCCGACTACTTCACCGTCCTCTTCGCGATCGGACGGACCGCCGGCTGGCTCGCCCAGTGGCACGAGATGGTCAACGACCCCGACCAGAAGATCGCCCGGCCGCGCCAGGTCTTCCTCGGACCGGCCCGGCGCGACTACGTTCCCGTCGAGAAGCGCTGAGCGTCCCCGGGTCGCCGGGAAGGGAGGGGGGAGGCGGCTTCGCCTCTCCCCTCTTCCTTTTCGCCGCAGCCCGTGCAGAGCCCGTCGAGGGTCAGGAAGAGGGTGCGGACCGCGCGGCCGTCGGGCAGGACGCCGCGCTCGGCCACCGCGAAGTCCTTCCACTCGACGTCCTCGACCCGGCCGCAGCCCCGGCAGACGAGGTGGTGGTGCGGCCCGAGGTGGGCGTCGTAGCGGACCGGCCCGTCCTTCACGCTGAGGCCCGTCACGAGCCCGACGTCCACGAGCGCATGGAGGACGTTGTAGACCGAGGCGCGCGAGAGGACCGGCCCCGCCGCGTTCACGGCGCTCTCCACCTCTTCAGCGGTCGGGTGACGGTCCGTCCCGGCGAGGTAGGCGAGCACCGCCAGCCGAGGCTCGGTCACCCGAAGCCCCCGGGCGCGGAGCAGGCATTCCAGGGCGGGCGGCGCCATCTTCACGCTATTTAGAATAAATCCAAACGACGGCGATGACAAGCGGCTCCGCCCCGGAGCCGGACGCCGGGCCTACTCCCGGGCGGCGGGAGCGGACGTGATGAAGGCCCGGCCGAAGCGGGAGAACCGGGGCCGGCCGAGTCGGGAGAGCGCTGATCCGTCGGTCCGGGCGGGGCTCCAGCTCCACATGACGCCGACGGCCCGCCCGAGGAGGTCGACGACCGGCCGCGTCCCGAAGAAGCGGGCGTCGCGGCTCTCGTCGCGGTTGTCTCCCATCAGGAAGACCTCCCCTTCCGGCACCGTGATCGGGCCGAAGTTCCGGAGGGCAGGGCGTTCCGGCAGGATCCGGATCGGGTGCGTGCGTCCGTCGATCCGCTCGGTGCCGAGGATCTCGATGTCGCCGTCCGGCAGCGTGAGCGGCTCGAGGTATTCCACCTTCTGGGGCTTTCCGTTGACGAGGAGCGCCTCGTTCCGCAGCTCGACGACGTCGCCCGGGAGCCCGATCAGCCTCTTGACGAAGGGAACGCTCCCGCCGTCCGGGTTGCGGACGACGACGACGTCTCCCCGTCGCGGCTCGCCGGTCGTCATGAGCCGGATCTTCGAGAACGGAACGCGGATCTGGTAGGCGGACTTCCAGACGAAGACGCGGTCCCCCTCCAGAATCGTCGGCTTCATCGACCCGGTCGGGACGACGTACCAGTCCGCGAGGACCGAACGCCCCGTCAGGATGATCGCCGCCATGAGGACGAGCTGCCTCACGTCCTTCAGGATCTGCTTGCGTTTCTCGGGCGAAATGGCCATCGGCCGCGGAGTGTCGCACATTCCGTGCCGCGGGACGGCCGGGCTATCCTTCCGCCATGACGACCGGCTACACGGACGACCACGCCGCCTCGGGGACGAAGGCGGAGCTCCCGTCCCTCGAGACGTGGCCCTCGCAGTACGAGGACGACTACGAGGTCACGATCACGATCCCGGAGTTCACCTCGATCTGCCCGAAGACCGGACTCCCCGACTTCGCGACGCTCGTCGTCGCGTACGTCCCCGACACGGCGTGCGTGGAGCTGAAGTCGTTCAAGGAGTACCTCCTCGCCTACCGGAACCTCGGCATCTTCAACGAGAACGTCGTGAACCGCGTCCTCGCCGACCTCGTCGCCGCGACGCGGCCGCGGAAGATGTCCGTGCGCGGCGTCTTCACGCCGCGCGGCGGCATCCAGACGACGGTCGAGGCGCGCTGGCCGAAGCCCGCGCGCCCTTGACAGCGCGCGTTCCGAAGCCCATGTTTTCTGCGGGACACGAAGGCTCTTTCCAGCGGTAACGCGGTTCTTTCCGGGGCGACACCGGATCGGCCCCGCGAAGGAAAGACGGGCCGCGGACGCGGCTCAAAAGGAAGAGGGCGAACGTGAGTTCGGAGGACCCGACGCCCTCCCGTCCCGTCCCGGCCGGCATGATCAACCGGCCGGGATTTTCGTTTTCGGGCCTTTCTTCTCAGCGCGGAGCCGGGGCGGCGGGACGCGCGGGGACGGCCGCGCCCGGGAACCGGAAGGTGCCGTCGGCCTGCATCCGCCGGTAGAGTCCGATGACGTTCGCGTTGTCGCCGTTGACCGGGCAGTAGTCGCCCAGCTTCTTCGTCGAGAGCTCCGCGGCCACGCGCGCCTCCGGGGAGTTCTTCACCTTCTGCTCGGCGACGAAGCGGAGGACCCGCTCGATGTAGGCGCGGCTCTTCTCGATCTCGTCGGCGACGGCCTTCGTCGCGTCGCCGCGCGTGGGAACGATTCCGACGGCGCCGAGCGACTGGATCCGGCCGATCATCCCGAGCCAGCCGTTCGGGTCGGAGGCGGGGTTCGTCAGGTTCGGGCAGCGCCCGGGCGTGACGAGGTCCCCTGCCCAGACGAGGCCGCTGTCGTTGTTGTAGAGGACGAGGTCGTACTCCGAGTGGGCCCGCCCCGGCGCCGCGACGAGCTCGAACCGGCGCCCCCCGGCGTTCAGGACGAGGTGGTCCGCCACGCCGACGACGGTCGGCTTCTTCTGCCCCGGCTCGGCCCGCAGGACGCCGGCCGAGAGCGGGTCGAGCGCGCGGGCGTGGACGAAGATCGTCGCGTCGGTCGGGAGGAACGCCGCGATCCCGCCGTTCGAGTCGACGTCCGTCTGCGTCATCACGATCCAGCGGATCGGCTTCCCCTTCGTCTTCTCGGCGATCTGCGCCTTCAGGTTCTCGCCGTCCTGCTTCGTCCAGCCCGTGTCGACGACGAGGACGCCGTCCCCCGTGTCGATGAACGACAGGTTCGTGTAGCCGAAGCGCCCGTACCAGGTGTAGGCGTTGTACTGCCCCACCTGGAACGCGGGGACGTCCTTCGGCAGCGGCGGCGGTCCGGACGGCGCGCTGGACGCCTGCGCGAGGGCGAGCTCCGCCGGAACGGCGAGGAGGAGGAGCAGTGCGAGAAGGGCGAGGCGGGGCTTCGTCATCTTGGCTCCGGCACCCCGGCGGTGTCGCGGGCGTCGGAGGGTCCGCGCGGCTCGCCGGAGGCGTGTTGGTGGCCTCTCGGCCCGGAGGTGACGCCGTCGGCGTGCTCCCCGGCAGAGGCGTGGGGGTTCGATCGAGCCGCCCGGCGGCGGGCCGCTTCGAGGAAGGCTTCGAAGAGGGCCTTCTGCGCCGGCCGGTCGACGAGGTTCTCGGGGTGCCACTGGACGGCGGCGAGGAACGGACCTTCGGCGCGCGCGAACGCCTCCGGGAGGTCGTCGGGCGCGGCCGCGAGGGGGACGAGGCCGGGAGCGAGGTCCTTCACCGCCTGGTGGTGGCGGGAGTTGACCGGCTCGCCGTCGAGCGCCGAGATCTCCGCGGCGAGCGGCAGGCCGGCGGGAGCGCCCCGCCGGGCACGGACGACGTGCGCGAGGTGCGCCGGGTCGTGCCCGTCCCGCGTCGAGAACGCGTGCGCGACGCCCCGGTCACGCTGAGACGGGAGGTCCTGCCAGAGCGTTCCGCCGAGTGCGACGTTGAGGACCTGCAGGCCGCGGCAGATGCCGAAGACGGGGGCTCCGAGGCCGGCCGCCCGTTCCACGAGCGCGAAATCGAGCGCGTCCCGCTCCGGCCTGGGCGTCACCGTGTCGTTCACCTTCGTCTCCCCGTACCGCGACGGGTCGACGTCCGCTCCGCCCGAGACGAGCAGGCCGTCGAAGGAGCCGGGAAGCGCGTCTCCCGGCTGCACGACCACGATCTCCTCGTCGCGCGCTCCGGCCGCGAGGAGGGCGTCGCGGTAGGCCGCAAGCGGCTGCGCGGGGTCGATTGCGAGGACGATCTTCATTTCCTGCTTCGGGCCGATCCGGCGGCGGGCGACGGCGGCGGCGAAGTCTAGCAAGGCCCGTTCCAGGCGCGCTCCGACTTCAGGCCGGCGGCTCCCAGAAGCGGGCGAAGGTGTACCACTGGGCGTGGTTGTCGCGGATCGTCCGTTCCAGGATCGCGACGAAGTCGGTCATGGCCCGCCGCTCGGCTTCGTCCCGCTCTCCGCGCCGCGCCGCATCGACCCGGATCGGCGGCTCGACGACCGTCCGGTACCGGCCTCCTTCTCCGCGGAGGACGAAGACGGGCAGGAGCGGGACCCCGGCGGCCGCGGCGATCCGGAACGGCCCGACGGGGAACGAGACCTCGCGCCCGAGGAACGGCATCTTTCGCCCCGTCCCGCCGTAGTCGCGGTCCCCCTGGATCGCGACGAAATACCCCTCCTCGAGGCTCCGCAGGACCTTCACGGCCGAGAGCTCCGAGACGAGCGGGATCGACCGGATGCCGAGCCGGTCGCGCGCCGCGGTCCGGTCGCGCTCCACGACGGGCGACGGGTCGGGCAGGTAGACGACCGCGACCTTCAGTCCGACGGCCTGCAGGAAGAACCCGCCGATCTCGAAGTTGCCGACGTGGGCGGTGAGCAGGATCGCGCCCCGCCCCGCGTCGCGCGCGGCGAGGAGGTGCTCGGTGCCGACCCTCTCCGGGACGACGGCTTCGAGGTCCGTCGGGGGCCGGGCCGAGAAGCGGAGGAGGTCGATCCAGGAGCGCGAGTGATGCCCCAGCATCTCGCGGGCCGACTCCTCCACCTCGCGCCGCCACGGCGGGAGGCCGAGGACCGCCGCGTGGTTCTCGAGGATCGCCTCCCGCACGTTCTCGCGTCCCCACATCGCCCGTTCCGCCGTCGCCGCCGCCAGGCGCGCGACCCACTCGGGAGGGAAGGCGGTCACGAGCCAGCGAAAGAACGGAAACCAGAGCCCGAACGTCGCGTGGGTCAGGCGCGAGACGACGGGCGGCCCGGCGGGGCGGCCGCCCGTCTCGGGCGTTCGGATGGATCGGGCTCGTGTCATGGGAAGGAGCGCCTCGCGGCGCAACGGGGCGTCGATTCTAGACGCAGCGAGCGACGGCGGCGCGCTCGGCTAGACTCGCCGTCCGGAATGCTCCCTGTCGATCTCGAGGCGGTCATCGGGCTGGAGGTCCACGTTCAGCTGAAGACGCGGACCAAGGCGTTCTGCGCCTGCCCGGTCGTCTTCGGAGCGGCGCCGAACGGCGCCGTCTGCCCGGTCTGCCTCGGCTACCCGGGAGCCCTCCCCGTCCCGAACCGCGAAATGGCGGCGCTCGGGGCGCGCCTCGCGCTCGCCACGGGCTGCGACGTCCACGCGCGCTCCGCCTTCGCCCGGAAGAGCTACTTCTACCCCGACCTGCCGAAGGGATATCAGATCACCCAGTTCGACCGCCCGCTCGCCACCGGCGGCCGGATCGACGTCCGCGGCACGGACGGCACGGCCCGAGCCGTCCGCCTCCGGAGGGTCCACCTCGAGGAGGACGCGGGCAAGTCGATCCACGACGCGCAGGGGGAAGACGTCCCTCCCGGCGTCACCCTCGTCGACCTGAACCGGGCCGGGACCCCGCTCGCCGAGATCGTCACCGAGCCCGATCTCCGCACCCCCTCCGAGGCCGCCGACTTCCTCTCCCGCGTGAGGCGCCTCGTTCGGTGGATCGGCGTCTCGGACGGAAGCATGGAGGAGGGCTCCCTCCGCTGCGACGCGAATGTCTCCCTCCGCCCGGCCGGCGCGGAGGAGCCCGGGACCCGGGTCGAGGTCAAGAACCTCAACTCGATCGCCCACGTGCGGAAGGCGCTCGAGCACGAGGTCTCGCGCCAGGCGGAGGCCCTCCGCGCCGGCAGAGCCGTCGCCGCCGACTCCCGCCTCTTCGACCCCGCGTCCGGCTCGACGCGACCGATGCGCGGGAAAGAGGAGTCCGAGGACTACCGCTACTTCCCCGACCCCGACCTCGGCCCCCTCGTCCTCGACGGCGCGTGGCTCGAGGAGCTCGCCGCCTCTCTCCCCGAGCCGCCGGAGGCGCGCGAGGCGCGGCTGGTCGCCCAGCTCGGCCTCTCCCCGGCCGACGCGGCGACGCTCTGCGCGACGCGCCCGCTCGCCGACGCGTTCGAGGAGGCCGTCGCGCTCCACCCGTCGAACGCGCGCGGCGTCGCCTCCTGGTTCCTCGGCGGCCTCCTCGCGCGGATGGGCGATTCCGCGCGGCAGGAGGGTCGTCTTCCCGTCGCTCCGGCCGCGATCGCCCGGCTCGTGGCGCGGATCGACGACGGGACCGTCTCGCGGAGGATCGCCGCGGAGCTCGTCGACCTCCTCTGCGCGGGCGCGGGGGACGTCGACGGGCTGATCCGCGAGAGGGGGCTCTTCCAGGTGACGGACGAGGGGCCGATCCGCGCCGCCGTCGACGCGGTCCTCGCGGCGAACCCGGCGCTGGCCGCCGCCTGCCGCGGGGGGAAGAGCGCGTCGTTCGCCTGGTTCGTCGGACAGGTGATGAAGGCGACCGGCGGGAAGGCGAGCCCCGCCGTCGTGAACCGCCTCCTCCGGGAGAGGCTCGACGCGTGATCGAGTTCTACGGCGTCTCGAAGGAGTACCACGGCCGGCGCGTGCTGAAGAACCTCTCGTTCCAGGTGGCCCAGGGGGAGTTCGTCTTCCTCACCGGCCCTTCGGGCGCGGGGAAGACGACCGTCCTCAAGCTCCTCTACCGCGCCGAGACGCCGGGCGCCGGGCAGATCCTCGTCAACGGGCGGAACGTCGTCTCGATGCCGCCGTCGCGCATCCCGGAGCTCCGCCGGACGATGGGGATCGTCTTCCAGGACTACAAGCTCCTCCCGACGCGCACGGTCTTCGAGAACGTCTCGTTCGTCCTGAAGTTCCTCGGCGTCCCGCTCGCCGAGAGGCGCCGCCGGGCGTACCAGGTCCTCCGGCTCGTCGAGCTCCACCACCGCGTCAACGCGTTTCCCGAGGAGCTCTCCGGCGGCGAGCAGCAGCGGGTCGCCCTGGCGCGCGCCCTCGTGAACGAGCCCGAGCTCCTCGTCGCCGACGAGCCGACCGGGAACCTCGACCACCGCCTCGCGCAGGAGATGATGCGGCTCTTCTCGCAGATCAACGTCCGAGGGACGACCGTCCTCGTCGCGACGCACGACGTCGCGCTGATCCGCGAGACCGGCCGCCGCTGTCTCACGCTCGACCGAGGCGGCGTGCTCGAGGGGCTCGTCGAGGCGGCGCTCCCGCCGCAGGCGGCGTGGCGGCGCGAGGGCTCGTCGGCGCACCCGGTCGTCCCGGAGGAGCGGCCGTGAGGAGCGGCGCCGCGGTCGCCTCGCTCCTGGACGAGGCGCTCGCCGGCCTCTGGCGCGCGCGCCGGATGACGGCGGTCTCCGTCCTCCAGATCGGCTTCTCCCTCTTCCTGGTCGGGCTCTTCCTCCTCGCCGCCGAGAACCTCGGCGGCGTCGTCGACGCGCTCCGCGAGGAGACCGCGGTCACCGTCTTCCTCCGGCCCGGCGCCGACGAGGCGGCGCAGGCCGACCTCGAGCGCCGCGCGCTCGACTCGAAGCTCGTCGCCGCCGTCCGCCGCGTCTCCCCCGAGGAGGCGCGACGCCGGTTCGCCCGGTCCTTCGCGAGCCTCGCCGGAGCCACCGGGACGCTCTCCTCGAACCCCTTCCCCTCCTCGGTCGAGCTGGACCTCCTCCCGGGAGCCGCGTCCTCCGCCGCCCTCCGCCCCTTCCTCGCGAACCTCGCGGCGTTCCCCGCCGTCGAGGAGGTGCAGTTCGACGTCGACTGGGTGAGACGCCTGCGGGGCGTCGTCCGCCTCGTCGCGGCGACGGGGGCGGCGACCGGCTTCTGCCTCGCGCTCGGCGCCGCCTTCACGATCGCGAACGTCGTCCGGCTGACGATCCTCCTCCACCGCGACGAGATCGACATCCTCCGCCTCGTCGGCGCCCCGGAGATCCTCATCCGCGGGCCGTTCCTCCTCGGCGGCGTTCTCCAGGGGCTCCTCGGAGGGCTCCTCGCGCTCGGCCTGCTCGGCCTCGCGTTCCGCGGCGTCCTGATGTTCATCACCGCGACGGAGAACGTCCTCCTCGGCGTCTTCGTCGTCCGGTTCCTCTCGCCGGCGACGTGCGGCCTCCTCGTCCTCGGCGGCGTCCTCGCGGGGCTCGTCGGCGGGACCATCGCCTCGCGGCGCCACCACGTCTGACGCCGCGACGGCGGGGTTCAGTCTCGCGGCGCGCGCTTCAGCCGAGAGAAGAGGGCGGCCGCGATCTTCGGGGGAATCGCGCGCGGGACGAGGCGACCGGTGAAGATCCAGGCGGAGTCGAGGAGGTTCGGGACGACGACCGCCCGGCCGCGCGCCAGGCCGCGGAGCCCCGCCTCGGCGACCGTCTCGGCCGAGAGCGACGGAAAGCGGACACGCTCCCCCGGCGCGAGGCCGGCGACGCGGTGGAAGTCGGTCCGCGTCGTCCCGGGGCAGAGCGCCGTCACGACGATCCCCGTCCCCGTGAGCTCCTCGTGGAGCGCCTGCGAGTAGGAGAGGACGAACGCCTTCGTCGCGGCGTAGACCGACATGTAGGGGACGGGGAGGAACGCGGCGGTCGAGGCGACGTTCAGGACGAGCCCCCGTCCGCGCGCGCGCATCGGGGGGAGGAGCCGGTCGGTCAGCTCGACGAGCGCGGCGACGTTCAGCCGGAGCATCCGGAGAGTCCGCTCGAGCCCCTGCTCGGACTGCGGGCCGTACCAGCCGAAGCCCGCGTTGTTCACGAGGAGGCCGACGGGCTTCCCGGCTCCTTCCGTCGCGGCGACGAGCCGCTCCGCGGCGCCGTCCGCCTCGAGGTCGAGCGGGATCGCCTCCACCGCGACGCCGGAGGCCGAGCGCAGCTCCGCCGCGAGCGCGGAGAGCTTCTCCGCCGAGCGGGCGACGAGGAGCTGCGGGACCTTCCTCCGCGCGAGCGAGCGCGCGATCTCCTCGCCGATCCCGGCCGAGGCGCCGGTGACGAGCGCGTACGCCCCCGCGGGGAGGGAGATCAACCGAGGAGGTCCTCGGAGCCGTCCACGCCGAGGACGTTCCCCGTCATCCACGCCGTCTCGGGCCGCGCCATCGCGACGATCACGTTCGCGACGTCCTGCGGAGTCGTCAGCCGTCCGGCCGGGTGGACCGCGAGGACCCGCTCGATCATCTCGACGTTCCCGGGGATCTTCCGGAGGGCCGGCGTGTCGGTCACGCCGGCGCGGATCGCGTTCACGGCGATCCCGCGCGGGACGAGCTCCACCGCGAGCTGGCGGCAGTGGCTCTCGAGAGCCGCCTTCGCGGCGGAGACCGCGCCGTACGAGGGCCAGATCCGGTGCCCGCCGGCGGAGGTCATCGCGAAGACGTGCGCGCCGGCGCCGAGGAGCTCCGCCGCGGCGAGGTCCTGCACCCAGTAGACGAGGGAGTGGGCCATGACGTCGAGCGTCATCTCCATCTGCGCCTTCGTCATCCGCTCCTTCTCGTCGCCCAGGAACGGCTTGAGCGTCCCGAAGGCGAGCGAGTGAAGGACGACGTCGAGCGCCCCGCCGTTCTCCGCGAGAGCCCCCTTCATCGCGCCGAGGACCTCCGCGCGCTTCTCCGCGTCGGCGGCGTTCACGTTGAAGAAGACGGCCTTCCCTCCGGCGCCTTCGATCTCGCCCGCGATCCGCTCCACGTTCGGAAGGGTCGCGCGACGGTCGAGGTGGACGCCGAAGACGTTCCGTCCCGCCTTCGCGAGGGCGATCGAGACCGCCTCTCCGAACCCCGAGGACGCGCCGAGGACGAGGGCCCAGTTCCGCTTCGGATGCGACATGGCGCGGATTATCTGCACCCCCTCCCCACCTGTATAGTGCCGCTCGAGGCCCGGTTCGATGCGATTCGACGCCCTCCGACGTCTCCTCGAGAAGCTCCAGCGGAGCGGCAAGAAGACGCTCGACGTCGAGGAGCGCTCGGGCGACTTCACCGACAGCGAGCTCGCGTTCGGCCGCCTCGTCCTCCCCCTGGTCGAGGACCTGGACGCGATGAGGAAGCTCCTCGAGGACCTCTCGCGCCGCGCGCGCGCGATGCAGATCGTCCTCGACCGCCTTCCCGTCGCCGCGCTCGTCCTCGACGCCGAGGGGAGCCTCCTCGCGATGAACCGGGCGGCGAAGGACCACTTCGGCGGCTCCGCGATCACCTCGGCCGTCCTCCGAGCGGCGCGGCGCGCCCTCCAGGGGACCGAGGAGGCGGCTGCCACGGTCGAGGACCCCCGTCGAAGAGGCGGGACGCTCCGCCTCGTCTCCGCCGACGTCGCCGAGGAGAAGGCCGAGGGGCCGTCCGAGAAGCCGTCGGTCGTCTTCGTCGTCTCGAACGACTCGCCTCCCCCGGTCGACGAGGCCGACCTCGTCGCGCGGTTCGACCTGACGAAGGCCGAAGCCTCCGTCGTCGCCCTCGTCGCGCACGGCCTCGCGAACAAGGAGGTCGGGGAGTCGATGGGACTCTCGGTCGAGACGGTCCGTTCTCACCTGGCGAGCGCGTTCCGGAAGACCGGCGCGCGCAACCGCGCCGGCCTCGCCGCCCTCGCCTACGGCGCCCGCTTCGGCCAGGGGCCGATCTCCGGCGCCTTCCCCAGCCTCGAAGAGTGAACCCCGAAGCGCTCGCGGCGCGCTTCGCCGAACGGCTGCTGCTCCTCGACGCCGCCCTCGGCACGGAGCTGGCACGTCGCGGCGCCCCCTCGGCTCCCCCTCTGTGGAGCGCCCGCGCGGTCCTCGAGAGGCCCGACCTCGTCCTCGCCGTCCACCGCGAGAACGTCGCGGCGGGGGCCCACGTCCTGACCGCGGGAACGTTCCGCACGCAGCCGGCCCTCCTCGAGGCCGCCGCCCGCGAGGCGACGCGGCGCGCCGTCGCCCTCGCCCGCGAGGCGGCCTCGGAGCGGCCCGGCGTCCTCGTCGCCGGCTCCCTGGCGCCCGTCGCCGACTGCTGGCGGCCCGACCTCGTCCCGCCCGACGCGGAGCTCGCCCGCCTCCACGCGCTCCACGCCGGGGCGCTCGCGGAAGCCGGCGCCGACCTGCTTCTCCTCGAGACGTTCGGCACGGCGCGCGAGTGGCTCGAGGCCGCCCGAGCCGCCGCGGCGACCGGTCTCGCCGTCGTCGCCTGCGCGACGACGCGCGAGGACGGCGCGCTCCTCTCGGGCGAGCCGCTCGGGGAGGCGGCCCGGGCGCTCCTCGCGCTCCCCGCGCCCCCCGCTGCCCTCGGCGTCAACTGCGTCCCGGCGCGGCGGCTCGCCGCGAGCCTCGACCTCCTCGCCGCCGCCGCGCCCGGCGTCCCGCTCGCGGCGTACGGGAACACGGGCCTCCCGATCGACGAGGCGACCGGCGCGTTCGCCGAGCCGATCTCGCCGGAGGAGTACGCCGCGGTCGCCGAGCGGTG
Organism: Acidobacteriota bacterium; assembly: GCA_022711615.1. Taxonomy (GTDB): domain Bacteria; phylum Acidobacteriota; class Thermoanaerobaculia; order UBA5066; family UBA5066; genus UBA5066. The sequence continues at coordinate 3,037 of JAKLER010000011.1, read as the reverse complement.
GCTCTCCCTCGGCGCCCGCCTCGTCGGCGGCTGCTGCGGGACGGGCGCCGGGCACGTCGCGGCGCTCGCGTCGCGCCCGGGCCCCCCGGCCGGCGCGCGCTACGGGAAGTAGCCGCGGATCGTCTTCGCGCGGAGGCCCGGCCGGGCGAGCCTCACCTCGACCGTCCGGAACTCGTCGTCCTTCTTCTTCGACTCGGTCAGGTAGCTCAGGAAGTACTGCGAGCGGACCTCCGTCTCGATCTTCCGGTAGACGTCCGACAGCTCCTTCGCCCCGCCGATGAAGAAGGTCTCCCCGCCGGTGTCCTCCGCGAGCTCCTTCAGGCGCGACTTCAGCCCCATGTCGAAGAGGCCGAGGTCGAGCCCGACGACGAAGATCGGCACCCCCGCCGTCCGGGCGTAGCGCTTCAGCGTCGGCCAGTCCGTCGAGGAGTGGTTGTCCTTTCCGTCCGTCAGGACGACGAGCGCCTTCTTTCCCGCGAGGGAGCGGAACTGGTAGAGGCCGAGGATGACCGAGTCGTGGAACGCCGTCGCGCCGCCGGCGCGCGTCTCGCCGATCGCCCGGATGAGCGAGGCGCGGCTCGAGGTCAAAGGCGCGAGGAGAGTGGGCCTCTCGCGGAACTCGATGACGAACCCCTGGTCCTTCTCGCGAACGAGGTTCGACACGAACTCCGTCGCCGCCTGCTTGACGAGGGGCATCGACTTGTCCATCGAGCCCGAGCCGTCGAGGACGAGGCCGAGCGCCATCGGGAGCGACTCGGCGAACTCGAAGGCCGCGAGGTCCTGGACGGCGCCGTCCTCGAGGACCGTGAAGTCCTCCTTCGAGAGCCCCTTCGCGAACCGGCCCGCCGCGTCGAAGACCGAGACGTTCAGCTCCACGAGGTTCACGTCCACCTTCGCGAGGAGCCGCTCGTCCCCCTTCAGCATCCGGAAGTCGGAGTACTCCTTCCCCTCCGCGTCCCACGCCGACGCCCGCATCAGGGTCGCCTTCGCGACCTCCGCGGCGGCCACGCTCGCCCGGTAGGGGGGCGAGGTCCACTCCGCCACCTTCCGGTCGTCGAGGAAGAGGGCGACCCTCTTCGCGACCGCGCCGGCGATCGACTGGACCGCCACCTTCACGTCCGAGTCGGCCTTCCCCTTCGCCTTCGGCAGGTCGAGGACGCGGACCGCGAGGCGCGCCTCCTTCTCGTTCAGCGCCCAGGCGTCGGCGTCGACGAAGCGGCCGAGCTTGTCGAAGCCGAGGGCGCGAAGCGTCTGCTTGCGCGGGATCGTCCCGAGGTCGATCTCGACGGTGAACGGCGGCCGGTTCCGGGCCAGGATCAGCTTGTCGCCGAGGTGGAACTCGACCCGGGAGATCGGGGGCTTCGCCTCGCACTCGATCCGGAGGAGACCCACCGGCACCTCCCGCTGCGGCGGGAGGAAGCGGATCAGGTCGCCACCCGACGGCGCCTCCTCGCGGTTGGCCTCCTCGAGGAGGATCGCCGGGGCGCTGAGCGGGCCGGAGTCGTCCGCTCGGAACTCCGACGTCATCTTCGGCACGTCGAACGTCACCGACCGCAGCCCCACCGACCGGCCGTTCTCCGCCTCGAGCCTCAGCCCGAGCGTGATCGAGCCGGGGGGGAGCGCGCGCAGGAACGAGGCGCGCAGGGCCTTGCCGAGCTCGGCGTCCGAGAGGTCGACGTCGACCGGCTCGCGGAACGCGTCGACGACCTCGCCCGAGGCGCTCCGCGCCTCCCCGGCGACGAAGAACGGGTAGACCCGCGGGGCGAGCCCCGCCTTCTCGCGCAGGTCGGTGCGCGAGAAGGAGAGTGTGAAGCGGACGACCGTCCGGCCGGCGCTCGTCCCGAGGAACTGCTCGGAGACCTCGAGCGGGACGGAGACGCCGAGGACCTTCCCCGACGTCTGCTGGACCGGCTGGGCGGAACCGGCGGAGGCCGCCAGCAGGAGGAGGACGGAGAGAGGGGAAACGACACGTCGCACGGCGAGGACCTCCCGTCGAGTCTTACGCAAGAACCGGACGAACGGGTGGGGCTTCGGCGCCCTCCGGGGCGGACGCCCGCCCGTCCCGCTCGTCGATCCGGAGGGCGAAGAACGACTCCACCGCCTCGAGGAACGCCTCCGGAGTCGGGAGCGACTGGATCCGGCGGCGCAGCTCCGTCCCCTTCGGGACGCCGTGCGTGTACCAGCCGGTGAACGTCTTCAGCTTCCCCATCATCCGCTTCGGGACGTCCTCCTCCGCCTCGCGGATGAGCCGGAAGTGCTGGAGGATGACGTCCCGCCGCTCCTCGAGCGTCGCGACGCGGTATGGCCGGCCGGCGAGGAGATCCGCCGCCTGCCGGAAGATCCAGGGGTTCTTCATCGTGGCCCGGCCGATCATCACGGCGTCGCAGCCGGTCTCGCGGAACATCCGGAGGACGTCTTCGGGCGTCTCCACGTCGCCGTTGCCGACGACGGGAATCCGAACCGCTTCCTTCAGCCGCGCGATCCGGCTCCAGTCGGCCCGCCCCGTGTAGAACTGCTTCGCCGTCCGCGGGTGGAGCGCGACCGCCGCGACCCCTTCCCCTTCGCAGATCTTCCCGAGCTCGACGAAGTTCGTCGTCTCCTCCGTGATCCCGGCCCGGAACTTCACCGTCAGCGGCGTCGTCGGGAGCGCCTTCCGGCACGCCTCGATGATCCCGCGCGCCCGCGTCAGGTCCCGCATGAGGCCCGCTCCGGCGCACCCCTTCAGGATCTTGTTCGCCGGGCACCCCATGTTGATGTCGCAGACGTCGACCCCCTCCTCCTCGACCCGGCGTGCCGCCTCGGCCATCCGGGCCGCGTCGGAGCCGTAGATCTGGATCGAGAGGGGGCGCTCCTCCGGCTCCCAGCGCATCAGCCGCTCCGTCCGGCGGGCGCCGCGCGTCAGCCCTTCCGACGAGATGAACTCCATCGTCACGAGGCCGACGCCTCCCATCCGGCGAAGGAGCAGCCGGTAGGTGCCGTCGGTGATCCCCGCCATCGGCGCCAGGACGAGCGGCGGATCGACGACGCAGGGGCGCGT
>JAKLER010000109.1 GCA_022711615.1 Acidobacteriota bacterium | reverse complement strand
CGGCGATCGTCGTCGGCGCCGTCGTCCTCGTCGGGCTCGTCTGGGGCGGCTTCGCGCTCCGCTCCCGGAGGCTGGACGCCCGTCTCTCGACGGCGCTGGCGACGTTCGACGCGGCGCTCGCGACCGAGGGCTCGGGGACGCTCCCCGGCGTCACGGTCTACAAGGACGCCGCCGAACGGCTCGAGGCCGCGAAGTCGCTGCTCCGCTCGCTTGCGGACGACGCCCCGGGCTCGCGTGCCGGCCAGGCGGCGCGCACGATGCTCCTCGCCCTCGAAGGAGGCGCCACGCCGCCGGCGCGGCTCGTCGACGGAGCGCGCGACCTCGCGAAGCGGTCCCCGGGCTCCATCGCCTCGGGCGTCGCCGCGCTCGCCGGCCTCGAGGCCGACGCGGCCGGAGGGCGGGTCAAGGAGGCGATCTCCTCCGCGAAGGGCTACCTCGAGGCGGCGAAGCCCCCGCTGCCGAAGGACGTCCTCCTCTTCACGCTGGCGCGTCTGTACGAGAAGGACGGACAGGCCGCCGAGGCGCGATCGAGCTACCAGCGCGTCGTCGCGGATTTCCCCGACTCCCCGCTCCGTTTCGAGGCCCAGCAGAAGGCCCAGTCGCTCTGATCCTCTCGGGACCGGGGCGGCTCTCGGCCGCCCCGGTCCGTTCCGGGGATCCTCGAAGCGACGTTTCGGAGCGGCCGGGAGCCCCGGTCTCGGGGTATCCTTCCCGGATCGCGACATCCATCCGCCGCCAGGCGCCCGTCGCCGTCTCCGCGCTCCGGACCGTCCCCGGAGCCGCGAAGGCCGCGGGGTGAGCCGCCGGCGGGCGCGGGGTCGCGGCAAAGAACCCCACGAGCTCTGAAAGAGCCCTCAGGAGGCCTCCTTGGACCGTTTCACCGGTTTCATCGGACTCGCCGTCATCCTCCTCACCTGCTTCGCGCTCTCGCGGAACAGGAAGGCCATCCGCTGGGCGACGATCTTCTGGGGCGTCGTCCTCCAGTTCGCGCTCGGCTGGCTCGTCATCTCCTGGAAGGCGGGCGCCAACGCGCTGAAGTCGTTCTCCGACGGGATCACAGGCGCGATCGCCTACTCGGACGAAGGGGCGAAGTTCGTCTTCGGGTGGCTCGCCGACCCGGCGATCGGCGGCGCGATCTCGGCGAAGACCGGGATCGACTTCTCGCCGTTCCTCTTCGCCTTCAAGGTGATGCCGATCGTCATCTTCATCGCGTCGTTCTTCACGATCCTCTACTACCTCGGCGTGATGCAGCGGATCGTGCAGGTCTTCGCGGTCGTGATGACGAAGCTCCTCCGCATCTCGGGGGCGGAGTCCCTCGCGGTCTCGGCGAACATCTTCATCGGGCAGACGGAAGCGCCGATCATCATCGCGCCGTACATCCCGAAGATGACGAACTCCGAGCTCCTGACGATGATGACGGGCGGGATGGCCCACATCTCGGGGGCGGTCCTGCTCGCGTACGCGGCGATGGGGATCCCGGCGAGCTACCTCATCACGGCGTCCGTCATGGCCGCGCCGGCGACGATCGTCATCGCGAAGCTGCTGCGGCCGGAGGTCGACACGCCGGAGACTTCGGGAGCCGTGAAGGTGAAGATCGAGCACGAGCACGCGAACGTCATCGAGGCGGCCGCGGGCGGCGCCTCCCAGGGCGTCTCGCTCGCGATCAACATCGTCGGGATGCTGATCGCCTTCATCGCGCTCGTGTCGCTCTTCAACGGCCTCCTCGGATGGGTCGGCACCTTCATCGGCTTCGCGACGCCCGGCCCGGGCGTCGACCCGGCCACGACGCTCTCGGTCCAGTGGCTCTTCTCGAAGCTCCTCTGGCCGCTCGCCTGGGTCATGGGCGTCCCCGCGGCCGACTGCTCGAAGGTCGCCCGCCTGATCGGCTTCAAGACCGTCATCAACGAGTTCGTGGCCTACGCCGAGATGACGAAGATCCCGCTCTCGGAGTGGACGGAGAAGGGACGCCTGATCGCGTCCTTCGCCCTCTGCGGCTTCGCGAACTTCTCCTCGATCGGAATCCAGATCGGCGGCATCGGCGGCCTCGCGCCGTCGCGCAAGAGCGACATCGCCCGGCTCGGGCTCTGGGCGCTCCTCGGCGGCTCGCTCGCGACCTTCATGAGCGCGACGATCGCCGGAATCCTCCTCGGCTGACGGAAGGAGACGAGAGATGGACCCTCGCTTCGCCGAAACCGTCGAGTTCCTCCGGGCGCGGATCCCCGTCCCGCCCGTCGTCGGCGTCATCCTGGGCTCGGGCCTGGGCGACTTCGCCGCGGCGGTCGAGGACCGGGTCGAGATCCCGTACGCGCAGATCCCGGGCTTCCCGGCCTCTGCGGTCGTGGGCCACGCGGGGACGCTCGTCGCCGGGACGCTCGCCGGAGTCCCGATCGTCGTCCTCGCGGGCCGTATCCACTACTACGAGGGGCATCCGATGTCGCTCGTCGTCACCCCGGCCCGCGTCCTCGGCCTCCTCGGCTGCCGCGACGTCATCGTGACGAACGCGGCGGGGGGGATCGACACGCGCTTCTCCGCCGGCGACCTGATGCTCATCTCGGACCACGTCAACCTCTTCGGGACGAACCCCCTGATCGGCCCGAACGAGGATTCGCTCGGCGCTCGATTCCCCGACATGTCCGACGCGTACCGCGCCGACCTGCGGGTGCTCGCGAAGGCCGTGGCCCGGAAGATCCGTGTCCCCCTCCGGGAGGGGGTCTACGTCGGCGTCACCGGGCCGTCCTACGAGACGCCGGCCGAGATCCGCGCGTTCCGGACGCTCGGCGCGAGCGCCGTCGGCATGTCGACCGTCCCCGAGGTCATCGCCCTCTCCCACATGGGCGTCGGCGTCCTGGGCGTCTCCTGCATCACGAACATGGCGGCCGGCGTCCTGAAGCAGCCGCTCCGTCACGACGAGGTCCTCGAGACGACGAGGCGCGTGAAGGACCGCTTCGTGCGGCTCCTCTCGGCCCTCGTCGAGGCGATGGGGAAGGGACGCTCGTCCGACCGGCCCGTCGTCGAGCCGGCGCGGCGCGCGAAGCGCCCGGCACGAAAGGCGACCTCGGGGCCGCGCCGGGGCGCGAAGCCCGCGGTGCGGCGGGGACGAGCGGCGCGATGACGGCGAATCCTCTCCCCTCGGCCGAGCGCGAGGCCCTCGTCGCGGCGGCCACGGCGGCGCGGGAGAACGCGGCCGCCCCCTACTCGAACTTCCACGTCGGAGCGGCGCTCCTGGCCGGGGACGGCCGGATCTTCGGAGGCTGCAACGTCGAGTCTGCGAGCTACGGCCTCACCTGCTGCGCGGAGAGGACGGCGGTCTTCAAGGCGATCTCCGAAGGCGTCCGCTCGTTCCGGGCCGTCGCCGTCGTGACGGGCGCCGACGAGCCGACCTCTCCGTGCGGCGCCTGCCGCCAGGTCCTCTGGGACCAGTGCCGGGACATCTCGGTCGTCATGGCGACGACGGGCGGGAAGCTGGAGGAGACGACGCTCGCGGCGCTCCTGCCGAGGGCGTTCGAGCTGTGAGGGGCGCGACCGTACGGACCGCGCTCGTCGCCGCGTTCCTCCTCGCCCTCTCCGCCGCGGGCGCTCCCGCCGCGAAGTCGGCCGCGAAGAAGGCCCCGTGCGACCTCGTCGTCGTCGCGGGGCACGCCCTCCCGATGGACGCGGCCTTCACCGTGCGGGGAGCGACGGCCGTCGCCGTCCGGGGCGGCGCGATCGTCGCCGTCGGCGACCCGGCGGAGGTCGACGCCGCGTGGGCGCCGAAGCAGCGGATCGAGCGGAAGAACGCCGTTCTCCTCCCGGGACTCGTGAACACGCACGGACACGCCGCGATGAACCTCCTGCGCGGCATCTCGAACGACCAGCCGCTCATGGAGTGGCTCACGAAGTACATCTTCCCGGCCGAGGCGAAGAACGTCTCGCCGGCGTTCGTGACGGCCGGGACGGAGCTCGCCTGCCTCGAGATGATCCGGGGCGGGACGACGACGTTCACCGACATGTACTACTACGAGTCGGACGTGGCGGCCGTTGTCGACCGCGCCGGCCTCCGGGGCGTCCTCGGCGAGACCTGGATCGACTTCCCGGCGCCCGGCCACGCGAACCTCGAGGAGACGAAGACGGTCACGCGCGCCTTCCTCGAGAAGTGGAAGGGGCACCCGCGGATCACTCCGGCGATCGCGCCGCACGCCCCCTACACGTGCAGCCGGGAGACGCTTCAGGCGGCCCGGGCGCTCGCCGACGAGTACGGCGCCCCGCTCCTGACGCACGTCTCGGAGACCTGGGACGAGCAGATGCAGGTCCGCGAGAAGCACGGGAAGAGTCCGACCGCCTGGCTCGACGAGGTCGGGTTCCTCGGGCCCCGGCTCTGCGTCGCGCACGGCGTCTGGCTCTCGGCCGAAGACCTTGCGACCCTCGCCGCGCGGGGCGTGAGCCTGGCGCACAACCCCGAGTCGAACATGAAGCTCGGCTCGGGGATCGCCCCTGTCGCGGCGGCCCGGAAGGCCGGCGTCGTCGTCGGCCTCGGGACCGACGGCTCGGCCGGCTCGAACAACGACCTCGACATGTTCGACGCGATGGACTTCGCGGGGAAGCTCGCGAAGGTCGCCGCTCTCGACCCGACGCCGCTCACGGCCCCGGAGCTCCTCCGGATGGCGACGATCGAGGGAGCGAAGGCGCTCGGCCTCGACCGCCTCGTCGGGTCGATCGAGACGGGGAAGAAGGCCGACCTGATCGTCGTGGACCTCGGAAAGGCCCACGTGGAGCCCGTTTTCGACCTCCCCTCCACCGTCGTCTACGCCTCCCGCGCGGGAGACGTCTCGCTCACCGTCGTCGACGGGAAGGTCCTCTGGGACGGGAAGCGGGTCACGACGCTCGACGAGGCGAAGGTCCTCGCCGCGGCGCGGGAGTGGCGGGGGAAGGTCCTGAAGTCGCTCGAGACGAGCGCGGAGAAGAAATGAGCCTCATCGTTCGAACCATCGTCAAGAAGCGCGACGGCGGCGAGCTGTCGGAAGGGGAGATCCGGGACTTCGTCGCGGGGGTCACGAGCCGCACGGTCACCGACGAGCAGGCGGCGGCCCTCCTGATGGCGATCTGCTGCCGCGGCATGTCGACCGCCGAGACGGCGGCCCTCACGTTCGCCATGATGAACTCGGGCGAGACGTGGGACCTCTCGCCCCACGGCTTCGTCGCCGACAAGCACTCGACGGGAGGCGTCGGCGACAAGTCGACCCTCGTCCTCGCGCCGCTCCTCGCGGCCTGCGGGGTGAAGACGGGAATGATGTCGGGACGGGGCCTCGGCCACACCGGCGGCACGCTCGACAAGCTCGAGGCGATCCCCGGCTTCGTGACGGGGCAGTCGAGGGAGGCCTTCGACCGGCTCGTCGAGACGGTCGGCTGCGCCCTCATCGCCGCGACGGACACCGTCGCGCCGGCCGACCGGCGCCTCTACGCGCTCCGCGACGTGACGGGGACGGTCGAGTCGATCCCGCTCATCACGGCCTCGATCCTCTCGAAGAAGCTCGCCACGGGGGCGCACGCCGTCGTCTTCGACGTGAAGACGGGGAACGGTGCCTTCATGCAGAAGCCCGAGGACGCCCACACGCTCGGCCGGGCGCTCGTCGACACGACCCGCGCCACCGGGCGCAAGGCGAGCGGCTACGTGACCGCCATGGACCGCCCCGTCGGCGTGGCCGTCGGGAACGCGAACGAGGTCGAGGAGTCGATCCGCCTTCTCCGGGGGGACGGGCCGGCCGACCTCAGGGAGAACGTCCTCCTCCTCGGCGCGGACCTCCTCGTCGCCGCGGGAGTCGCGGACACGGAGAAGGAGGCGCGACGGCGCCTGAACGCCGCCCTCCAGGACGGAACGGCCCTCGAGACGTTCGCCCGCGTCATCTCCGAGCAGGGCGGGAACCCGGCCGTCTGCGACGACCTCTCGCTCCTCCCGCAGCCCGTCGCGAAGCACGAGGTGAAGGCCGCGGCCCCCGGGACCATCCGGCGTGTCGCGACGCGCGAGCTCGGGCTCCTGTCGATCGAGATCGGCTGCGGGCGCGCCCGCAAGGAGGACGTCGTCGACCCGGCGTCCGGGTTCCGGATCCTGAAGAAGACGGGCGAGGACGTGGCAGAGGGGGAGCCCCTCGCCGTCGTCGAGCTCGGCCCGCGGACCACGCTCCCGAAGGCCTATCTCGACAGGCTCGGGGCCTGCTGGGAGATCGGGGCGTCCGCCGGCGCCGAGCCGCCGCTGCCGTTCGTCGTCGAGAAGCTCTGACCCCGCGCCCGCCCGGCGTCCCCGGTCCGCACCGCGGGACGCCGGCGCGTCAGCCGGCCGACGTGCGGCGGCTCACGCCGGGGTGGGTGTCGCCCCGGCGGATCTGCTGCTCGTCGACGCTTCCGTACCGGGCCTCGCAGAAATGCCGGAGGATCGTCATGACGTTCGGCTGGCGCTCCGCGATCGACTCCAGGGCCGAACGGTCGAGCGCGAGCAGCTCGCACGGCGTCGCCGCCGTGATCGTCGCGCTGCGGGGCTTTCCGGTCAGGATCGAGACCTCGCCGAAGAAGGCCCCCTCGTACATCTCGCGGACCTTGTGGTAGTGCCCGTCGGGGTCCTTCACGAAAGCCTTGACCGTTCCCGTCGTGAGGACGAAGAGGGAGTCTCCCGGCGCTCCCTCGGCGACGATGACGTCTCCCGCCTCGTAGGTGAGGAGCTCGAGACCCTTGATGACCTCCACGAGCTCCTCGCTCGAGAAGTCGCTGAACAGGGGGCTCGCGACCATCCCCTGGGCCGCTTCCTCGTCGACGGGGTGGAGGCTGCGCGGCGCCGTCTCGGCGGCGCCCTCCGGAGGCGCGCCGTCGTCGGTCTCGAGGTCGAGGACGAACGGCTCGGCGGCCGGCGGCTTCGCGACCGGAGGCTCCGGCGAGGGCGTCGGGGTGGTCTCCAGCTCGGTGCGCCGCCGCATGGCGCCCGCCCGGACGCGCAGGGCGAGCGTCGACTCGTCGTCCTTCTGGCGCACGAGGCGGGCCAGCTTCTCCTCGACCTTCGTGAGGCTCGGGTCGATCCGCTGGACCTTCTTGAGGACGGCGATCGCCTTGCCGACGAAACCCGAGGTCGCGTAGTCGTCGGCGAGCTTCCACAGGAGCTCGACGGCTTCGTAGCTCTTCCCGTCCAGGGCCAGGACGTCCCCGAGCTGCTGCTTCAGGGAAGCGTTCGAAGGGTCCTTGGCGAGGAGTCCGCGGAGGACCTTCGCCGCGCGGCCGTAGTTGCGCTTCGCGATCAACTCGGCGACGTCGTCAGAGCCGGAGAGCCACGCGAACGCCATTCGATTCTCGCTCCGAGGGCGACGGTAGGGCACCGTTCCGGCTGCTGTCAAGGCGGCAGAGCGCTACACTCCGGGCGGCACCGATGGCGAAGATCCTGGTCGTCGACGACGACGAGATGAACCGCGACATGCTCTCGCGCCGCCTTCTCCGGAAGGGGTACGAGGTGTCTCTCGCCGTGAACGGGGCGGAGGCGATCGAGAAGGCCCGCTCGGAGAGGCCAGACCTCATCCTGATGGACCTCTCGATGCCGGTCCTCGACGGCTACGAGGCGACGCGGAGGCTGAAGGCGGAAGGGGCGACCTCGCGCATCCCGATCATCGGCCTCTCGGCGCACGCGATGGTCGGAGACCGCGAGAAGGCGCTCTCGGCGGGGTGCGACGACTACGACACGAAGCCGGTGGAGCTCCCGAGGCTCCTCGGCAAGGTCGAGTCGTCCCTCGGGGCGGGCTGAGGGACCTCAGCGGCTGCCGGAGAGGACCGTCTCCAGGAAGGAGCGGATCTCCGGCGGGACCGACGTGAACCGGAGCCCGAACCCCTTCGTCCCGGCCCTCGGCGTGAAGACCTTGCCGTAGAGCTCACCCGGGATCGTCCTTCCGTCGTTTCCGACGAACCGGAGGCGGAGGTTGCGGAACGCGTCGGGGCGTTCGCGCGTCTCGACCTCGGCCTCCTTCATCGACAGGCGAACGAGGAGCCCTTCGGACTCGGGGCCGTCCACCCTCTTTCCGGAGATCGTCGCGAACCGGACCGCGAGCGGTCCGCGGAGGGCGTGGAGGGGCTCGTCCCGGGCCGGGAGGAAGAGGTCGAAGCCCCCGGCCACGCCGCGGACGTCCCAGGCGGAGACCGGGTTCTCGAACCCCTTCATCTGGACGACGACCTCGCTCCCGACCGAGAGCTGGCCCCCGCCCTCGCGCCGGGTCCGGTCGCTGACCAGGATCTGGCCGCCGACCGTGTACGACTCGATCCGGGCCGTGAGGTTCACGGGGCTCCCGACGACGCCGTACTTCGCCCGCTTGTCCGAGCCGATGTTCCCGACGACGACCTCGCCGGTGTGGATCGCGATCCCCATCTCGACCGACGGGAGCCCCTCCCGCCGGTTGAACTCGTTCACTCGCTCCATCGCCTTCTGCATCTCGACGGCGCACGCGACGGCGCGCAGGGCGTCGTCCTCCCTCTGGACGGGCGCCCCGAAGATCGCCAGGATCGCGTCCCCGATGAACTCGTCGATCGTCCCCTGGAAAGACAGGAGGAGGTCGGCCATCGTCCCGAGGTAGTTGTTCAGGAGCTTGACGACCCGGTCGGGGGGGATGCGGTCCGCGACCTGAGTGAAGCCGCGGAGGTCGGACATCAGGAGCGTGACCTTCCGCGTCTCTCCTCCGAGCTTCAGCCCCTCGGGCGTCTGGAGCAGCCGTTCGACGACCTCGTTCGAGAGGTAGCGCCCGAACGTCTCGAAGATGAACCGGTTGCGCACCTCGAGGTCCTGCGCGAGCGTGCCGATCCGGGCCTTGGCCCGGGCGAGGGAGAGCTGCGTGCCGACGCGGGCGAGGACGACGGGAAAGTCGAGCGGCTTCGTCACGTAGTCGTTGGCGCCGAGGCGGAGCGCGGTGACGACGTCGTTCGAGTCGTCCCGGGCCGTGGCCATGATGACGGGAAGGTCCGCGGCGTCGTGCCGGCCGCGGAGGTCCCGCAGGACCTCGAGGCCGCTCATTCCGGGCATGACGACGTCGAGGAGGACGAGGTCGAAGGGGACCGCCTCGAGGAGGCGAAGGGCTTCCGGGCCGTTTTCGGCGACCGCGATCGTGAAGCCGTGCGCCTGGAGGCGCCGGGAGAGCATCTCGCGGTTCTCCGCGTTGTCGTCGACGACGAGGAGGTGCGCCGGCTCGACTCTCTCGCCGACCGGGATCTCGACGTCGGCGCGGCGGATCGGCCCCGTCAGGGCGGGGGCCTCTCCCGGCGGCATGCGGGAGGCGTCCGGAGCGGGAAGGGGCTCCGGCTCCGGGGGAACGGGCTCGGCCGTCGCGGGGAGGAGCCTCTCCTGGAGCGTGTCGACCATCTCGAGGAGCCGGCGTGCGGCGTCCTGGATCTTCCCCAGGTCGGCGGCGCAACCCGTCTGGCCGGTGGCGATGGCGTCCTCCTCCACCATCTCCGCGTAGCCGAGGATCTGGTGAATGGGCGTCCGCATGTCGTGCCGCAGCTTGGAGAGGAGCTGCGGCGGCACGACCCGGTTCCCCGACGCGAGCCGCGGCGCCGCTTCCTCCGCGGCAAACGCTTTCTCGAGCAGGTCCTCGTCCGACATCGAGCGTCGAGTGTAGCGCCGCCCGGAGGGCGGGCGCGGAGCGCGGCGATATACTTCGCGGCACGGAACGCGAGGAGCCGGGAGCGCCGTGAACGAGCTTTACCAGGAGCTGCTGCCGCTCGGACGGGAGGGCGTCGTTCCCGCGGGGGACGAGCTCTGGCAGGAAGGGGCGAAGGGCGACAACGTCGTCCTCCTCGTCGAGGGGACGTTCGAGGTCCTCCAGTCCTCTCCCTCCGGCGAGCCGATCGTCCTGCGCCTCGCGCGCGCCGGGGACGTTCTCGGCGAGATGGCCTGCCTCGACGGCGGGGCCCGGTCGGCCGGCCTCCGGGCCGCGACGGACTGCCGCATACGGACCATCCCGGCGGAGGAGTTCCGTGACTTCATCCGCCTCCGGCCGCACCTGATGGAGGAGCTCTTCCGGATCGAGTCGCAGAGGATACGAAGCCTCTCCCGGATGGTCTCGCAGAGCCAGCATCGCGCCATCACCGACCGGCTCACCTCGCTCTACAACTACGGGTTCTTCATCGAGCGCCTCGACCTCGAGCTCGAGCGCGCCGTGCAGATGCGCGACGCCGTCAGCGTCGTCCTCTTCGACATCGACCACTTCAAGGCCTACAACGACACGCACGGCCACCCCGCGGGGAACGTCGTCCTCGTGCAGGTCTCCGACCTCCTGCGCCGGACCGCACGGAGGGGCGACATCGTCGCCCGGTTCGGCGGCGAGGAGTTCGTCGTCCTTCTTTACGGCGCCTCCCGGCGCGAGGCGCTCCAGGTGGCGGAGGCCGCCCGCGCGCGGGTCGAGGCCACCGCCTTCGCGGGCGAGGAGACCCAGCCCCTGGGCCGCGTGACGATCAGCGGAGGGGTCGCGTGCTTCCCCTCGGACGCGCGCGGCGCGACCGACCTGCTGAAGGCGGCCGACGTGCGGCTCTACAAGGCGAAGGGCGCCGGCCGGAACCGCGTCGAGTCGGGCGGCGACGCGGCCTAGCCGGGCCGCGGCCCGCGCCCCGGCGCTCCGGGCACGGCCGGGGACTCGAAGGTTATCCTCCGCCCGTGCTCTACCGGCTCGAGCGCGTCCACAAGTCCTTCGGCACGAAGACGGTCCTGACCGGCGCGACCTGGCAGCACGACCCGGGGCGGGTCGTCGGTCTCGTGGGACGGAACGGCGCCGGGAAGTCGACCCTCCTCCGGATCGTCCCGGGACAGATCGAGCCCGACGAGGGGCGGGTCCTCCTCGCGGGCGGGACGACGTTCGCGTCCCTCGAGCAGGCCGTCGAGCCCGAAGGCGACGAGCCGCTCCGGGACTTCGTCGCCCGGGCGCAGGAGGGGCTGCGGGGCCTGGAGGGGGAGATGCGCCGGCTCGAGGAGGCGATTGCGTCCGCATCCGCCTCGGGCGCCGGCGAGGCCGTCGAGCCTCTCCTGGCCGAGCACGACGCCATACGGGAGCGCTTCGAGCGGAACGGCGGCTGGGAGGCCGACGCGCGCGTCGAGCGAGTCCTGCTCGGGGTCGGCCTGCCGCGGGAGACGTGGGACCGGCCCGTCGGGGAGCTCTCCGGAGGGCAGAAGCACCGGGCGCAGATCGCGCGCCTCCTGCTCGGCGAGGCCTCCGTCCTCCTCCTCGACGAGCCGACGAACCACCTCGACCTCGCCGGACTGGAGTTCCTCGAGACGTGGCTCGTGGAACGGAAGGCCGCCGCCGCTCAGGCGGCGCTCGTCGTCTCGCACGACCGCCGTTTTCTGAACGCCGTCGCCGACCGGATCGTGGAGGTCTCCCACGGGCAGCTCGAGGAGTACCCGGGGGACTACGAGGCCTACCGCAGGCTGAAGGCGGAGCGGGACCGCGTCCGGGCGAAGGCCGCCGAGGAGCAGCGGAAGCTCGTCGAGCGGACCGAGGACTTCATCCGGCGGAACATCGCGGGGCAGAAGACGAAGCAGGCCCAGGCGCGCCGGAAGATGCTCGCGAAGCTCGAGCGCGTGGAGGCGCCGCGCGAGGACGCGAACGAGGTGACGTTCCGGTTCGAGGAGGCGCGCGTCTCGGGCGACCGCGTCCTCGAGCTGAAGGGGCTCGTTCCCGGCTACCCCGAGACGGGCCCCCTCCTCTCTCCCGTCTCGTTCCTCCTCCGGCGCGGGGAGCGGATCGCCCTCTGGGGGCCGAACGGCTGCGGGAAGACGACGCTCCTGAAGACGGTCGCGCGCCTCCTCCCGCCGATCGCCGGGAGCGCCGTTCCGGGGACCGGGGTGATCGTCGGCTACTACGACCAGGAGATGCGCGACCTCCCGTCCTCCTGGACGGTCCTCGACGTCGTCCGCGAGCTCGACCCGACGCTTCTCGACGGCGAAGCGCGCGACTTCCTCGCGCTCTTCGACTTCCGGGGCGACGAGGTGGAGCAGCGGGTCGCGACCCTCTCCGGCGGCGAGAAGGGGCGGCTCTCGCTCGCCCGGATCGTCTTCGGCGGCGCGAACCTCCTCCTCCTCGACGAGCCGACGAACCACCTCGACCTCGACTCGCGCGAGCGGCTCGAGGAGGCGCTCCTCGACTTCGAGGGGACGATCGTCTTCGTCTCGCACGACCGCTGGTTCGTCGACCGGATCGCGACCCACGTCCTCGAGGTGAAGGAGCGCCAGGCCGCGCTCTGGCCGGGGAGCTGGTCCGACCTCGTGAGGAGGCGGGCGGCCGAGAAAGCCGCTGCCGAGGAGACGGCGACGGCCCCCGCACGCATCCCGTCGGAGCGGTCGCCGGCGCGGCGCCCCGACCGCCAGGCCGAGCGGCAGCGGGGGAAGGCCCGGCGGGAGGTCGAATCGCTCGAGGAGGAGGTCGCGCGGCTGGAGGAGCGGGTCCGCGAGATCGACGCGGCGCTGGCCGACCCGGCCGTCTGGAAGGACGGGCCGCGGACCCGCGAGCTG
>JAKLER010000108.1 GCA_022711615.1 Acidobacteriota bacterium | reverse complement strand
CCAGGAACTCCTGGACGCGGGCCTCGGCCGCGCGGACGGAGAGGCCGCGCCGGAGGAACTCGCGGGCGAGCGTCTCCTGGTCCGCGGCCGAGGAGAGCGCGAGGAGCGGCCGGACGTGCCCCGCGGTGAGGAGGCCGTCCTCCACCTGGGTCCGGATCTCGGCCGGAAGCTTCAGGAGGCGCATCGCGTTCGCGACGGTCGTCCGGTCCTTGCCGACCCGCTCCGCGATCTCCTCCTGGGTCATCCCGAAGCTGTCCTTGAGGTGCTGATACCCCTCGGCCTCTTCGACCGCCGTCAGGTCGCGGCGCTGGAGGTTCTCGACGAGGGCCAGGAGGAGATGGTCCCGGTCCTCCAGCCCCTCGCGAACGAGGACGGGGACGCGGGAGAGGCCCGCCAGGCGGGCAGCCCGGGCCCGGCGTTCGCCCGCCAGGATCCGGAAACGCTCCCCGTCGCGGGTCACGAGGATCGGCTGCAGGATCCCCGATTCCTTGATCGATCGGGCCAGCTCCTCGATGCCGTCGTCGTCGAACCGACGCCGGGGCTGCCGGCGGTTCGCCTCGAGGTGGTCGAGGTCGATCATCTGTACCGAGCTGCCGGGGCGGGGCTCGGCCGGGGCCGGCCGGGTGGAGGGAATGAGGGCCGAGAGGCCCTTCCCGAGCGCGGGTTTCTTGGTCACGGCTGCCCTCCGTTCCCTCCGGCCAGGTCGCGCCGCAGGAGCTCGCGGGCGATCGCGAGGTAGGCCTCGGCCCCGCGCGAGCGGATGTCGTAAAGGAAGATCGGCTTGCCGAACGAGGGAGCCTCGCCGAGCCTTACGTTCCGCGGGACCGGCGGCTCCAGGAAGGTCGCCCCGAAGTAGCGACGGATCTCTTCGAGGACCTGGCGGGAGAGGTTCAGCCGCTCGTCCAGCATCGTCGCGACGACGCCGGCGATCGCGAGGCTCGGGTTGAGCCCCTCCCGGACCCGCTCGATCGTCGAGACGAGCTCGGAGACGCCTTCGAGGGCGTAGTACTCGCACTGGATCGGCACCAGGACGCCGTCGGCCGCGGTCAAGGCGTTGAGTGTCAGGAGACCGAGAGAGGGCGGGCAGTCGATAAAGACGTAGTCGAACGCTTCGGCGAGGCCGTCCAGCTTCCGGGCGAGGAGGAACTCCCGCTCCTCGACGCCGACGAGCTCGATCTCCGCGCCGACGAGGTCGCGCGAGGCCGGGATGAGCTTCAGCCCGGCGAGCTCCGTCGGGCGGGCCACCTCGCCCAGGGAGGCGTTCCCGAGGATCCAGTCGTAGACCGTCCTCTCGAGGCCCCCCTTTTCCACGCCGAGCCCGCCCGTCGTGTTCCCCTGCGGGTCGAAGTCGACGAGAAGCACCCGCTTCTCGAGGACCGAGAGCGCCGCGGCGAGGCTGATCGCCGTCGTCGTCTTACCGACGCCCCCCTTCTGGTTCGCGACCGCGAGCCGTTTCACGTGGAACTCCCCCTTCGCCGGTCCCTGCGGCCGGCCTTTCCGCGGCTCTGTCCGGCGCCCGGATCGCGCGGCTTCGTGACGACGACGGGGCGGATCGGGGCGCTGTGGATCTCCCTGTGGAAATGTTTCACGTGAAACACTCTACCCGGGCGATCCCGCGCCGCTCCGCGCCGGCGCTCCTGGAGAACGAAACCACGGCCCTCGGCAGGTCGCGGCGAAGCTCCCCGACGAGCGGCTCCGTCGTCCAGAAAAGTGCGACGGCTCCCGGCCCCATCACGGGACGGGCCTGGCGAAGGATCCCTCCGGCGTCGGCGACGGCGCGGCTCGTCAACAGGTCGCAGGGGGGGGCGCTCTTCATCCGATCGATCGCGGGATCGGGGAATCTAGCGTTCACGACACGGGCCGTCAATTCGAGGGCCCCGATCGCCTCCTCCAGGAACCGCGCCTTCTTCCCCGTCGACTCGACGAGGACACCCTCCAGGTCTCCGCGCGCGAGGAGCAGGGGAATCGCCGGGAAGCCCCCTCCCGACCCGATGTCCAGGAGCCGCAGGGGCCGCCCGGCCGGGACCGGTAGAAGTCGCAGGCCTTCCAGCGCGTCGAGAACGTGCCGTGTGAGGAGCGTTTCGACCGTCGCTTCCTTCCGCGAGACCAGGTTGACGACCTCGTTCCGCCGAAGGAGCAGGTCGAGGTAGGCGGCGATCCTCCCGGCCGCGGCGACGCCGATCGGAAACCCCGCCCCCTCGAGCACCGCGAGGACCGTCGCCGCCGACCCCGTCACGCGGCCGCCTCGCCACCCCGGATCGCGAGGCGGGCAAGGAGAAGCGTGACCGCCGCGGCGGTCACGCCCGGAATCCGCGCCGCCTGTCCGAGCGTTCTGGGTCGGTGCCGCTCCAGCTTCTCGGCCGCCTCGGCGGAGAGGCCCGGGATCCCGGCATACCGAAACCCGGCCGGGATCTTCTTCTCCTCGGAGCGGCGGACCCGCTCGAGCGCCTCCCGCTCGCGACGCAGAAAACCTTCGTACCGGAGGTCGTTCACGAGCCTCGACCACTCCTCCTCGTCGAGCCCACCGAGCGGACCCGGGAGTCGCTCTTCGAGCCAGCCCCGGAGCTCGCCCGGGGAGTCCGGCCGCCGGAGGAGCCCCGCGCCGGTCGATTCCTCGGCGAGAGAGACGGCGAGCCGTCCGAGCGCGGCGACGGTCTCCCGATCGGGAACGACCCGCAGGCCGCCGAGCGCCTCGCGCGCCACCGCCTGCCGGGCCTCCCGTTCGAGAAGCGGCTCCGCCTCGCCCTCCGAGAGGAGGCCTGCGGAGACCGCTCTCGGGACGAGCCGGGCGTACGCCGAGTCGGCGCCGAGGAGGAGCCGATGCTCCGCCCGGGAGGTGAGGAGGCGATAGGGTTCGTCCGCGCCGAGGGTCACGAGGTCGTCGATCATCACACCGATGTAGGCCTCGTGCCGACCCAGCGTGAACGGGGGCCCGATCCGGCCCTCCGCGACGGCGGCCGCGTTCGCCCCGGCGATCAACCCCTGGCCCGCCGCCTCCTCGTAGCCGGAGGTCCCGTTCACCTGGCCCGCGAGGAAGAGGCCCGGGAGCGCGCGCGTCTCGAGCGTGTCCTCGAGCTGCTCCGGGTAGACGACGTCGTACTCGACGGCATAGGCCGGCCGGAGGATCTCCGCCCGCTCGAGCCCCGGAAGGCTCCGGACGATCTCGACCTGAAGATCGGCCGGCAGCGACATCGACAACCCGCCGAGATAGGTCCACTCCGTACCGTGCCCTTCGGGTTCGACGAAGACGGTGTGCCGTTCCCTCTCCGGAAAGCGGACGACCTTGTCCTCGATAGAGGGGCAATACCGTGGCCCACGCCCCTCGATCCGCCCGGAGTAGAGCGGGGAACGCCCGAGGTTCGTCCGGATCAGATCGTGCGTCCGTTCGTTCGTGTGGCTCAACCAGCAATCGACCTGCGGCAGGCTCGGGAACGGTTCGCTCCGGCTTCGGAGCGAGAACCGGCGGGGCCGCTCGTCTCCGGCCGTCCGAAGCATTTTGGTGCGATCGATTGATTTGCCGTGTACCCTCGGCGGAGTGCCCGTCTTCATCCGCCCCGTCCGAAGGCCGAGCGCCCGGAGTCCTTCGGAAAGCGCGGAGCAGGGCGCCTCTCCCCACCGCCCCGCCTCCTCTCGCCGCTCCCCGACGTGGACGAGCCCGCGCAGGAACGTTCCGCTCGTCACGACGGCGGAGAGGCAGAGGATCTCGGCGCCGTCCTCGAGGCGCAGCCCGGCGAGGCGCCCGCCCCGGACGAGGAATCCGGCGGCCGTCCCCTCCGCGATCGTCAGGTTCGGCTGCCGCGAGAGGTGATCGACGACCGCCGATGCGTAGGCCCGCCGGTCCGACTGGCAGCGAAGGCCCTGGACGGCCGGTCCGCGCGAGGCGTTCAGGACCTTGAACTGGATCCCGGTCCGGTCGGCCACCCGGGCCATCACCCCGCCGAGCGCGTCGATCTCGCGGACGACCTGTCCCTTCGCGAGACCGCCGATCGCCGGGTTGCAGCTCATTCTCCCGATCGCGGCCCGCTCGCGCGTCAGGAGGAGCGTCCTCTTCCCGAGGCGAGAGGCGGCCGCGGCCGCTTCCGCTCCGGCGTGCCCGCCCCCGACGACGACGACCTCGTACCGCTCCCTCATTTCCCGACGCAGAACCTTTCGAAGATCCTCTCGAGGAGCTCCTCCGTCGCCGTCTCGCCCGTGATCTCTCCGAGCGCGTGGAGCGCGGCGCGGACCCCGGCGGCCGCGAGCTCTGCCGGGAGCTCCTCGCCCAGCGGCCGGAGCGCCTCCGCCGCCCGCCGAAGCGCTTCGCCCTGGCGCGGCAGCGGCCCCCAGACTCCCGCTTCCGGACCGGCCCCGAGCCGCCGCGAAATCTCCTCCCGGAGCGTCTCCAGCCCGCGTCCCGTGCGGGCGCTCACCGGCAGAGCACCCTCCTCGCACGCCGCGCCCAGGTCGGCCTTCGTCGCGACCAGAAGCACCGGAACTCCCTCCGGGAGCCGCTCCTGCTCGCCCGGGGATGCGTCGGGCGCGCGAACGAGGAGGAGGAGGTCTGCGCTCGCGGCCGCGCGCCGGGCCGTCTCCACGCCGAGCCGCTCCACCAGCTCCTCCACCTGCCGGAGCCCGGCCGTATCCACGAGACGGACCCGCTCTCCGCCGATCTCGACGACCTCCGAAACCGCGTCGCGCGTCGTCCCCGGCGCCTCGGTCACGAGCGCCCGGTCCTCCCCGACGAGCGCGTTGAAGAGCGTCGACTTTCCGGCGTTCGGCGCGCCGACGAGGACGACCGTCGGAAGCGCCGCGTCGACGCGGCCCGCACCAACGCATGCGCCGAGCCTCCCGAGCTCGCCGCGCAACCGTCCCACGCGCTCGAGCGCGCCGGCGTCGCCGTCGGCCTCGACGTCCTCGGCGAAGTCGAGGGGCGCCTCCAGGTCGGCCAGGACCGAGAGGAGCTCCTCTCGCAGAGCCTCCACCCGTTCCGACAGCTCTCCCCTCACGAGTCCGAGCGCCCGGCGCGCTTCTCCGCGGCTCGCCGCCGCCGCGAGCCGGCCGATCCCCTCCGCCCTCGCGAGGTCGACCCGCCCGTTCGCCAGGGCCCGGCGCGTGAACTCGCCCGGCCGGGCGCGCCGTGCCCCGAGCGCCACCGCAGCGGCCACGAGCCCCTCGGCGATCGCCGGCGCGCCGTGGGACTGGAGCTCGACGACCTCTTCCCCCGTCGCCGACCGCGGCGCGGCGAAGTAGAGCGCCAGCCCCTCGTCGAGGAGAGCGCCCGTCTCGTCCCGGAAGAGGGAGAGATAGGCCCGCCGCGGCTCCGGCCGGGCCGGCAGCCGGGGCGCGATCGCCCGCGCGATGGAGAGCGCCGCGCCGGGCGAACCGCTCAGCCGGACGATCGAGAGGGCGCCGGCCCCGGGCGGCGTCGCCCGGGCCACCAGGACGTCCGCCGTCCCCTCGCCGTCGGCGACGAGCAGGGCCACCGTTTTGGCCCCTCCGCCGGGCGGACGTCCGCGCGCGTCACGCCTTCTTCGCCGCCTTCGGACGCATCCCGAGGTCCGTGTAGCGCTCGAGCAAGAGCTGCTGGGCGATGGACAGGACGTTCTGCACGAGCCAGTAGAGGACCAGGCCCGAGGGCATGTCCTTGAACATGAACCCGAAGACGAGCGGGAGGAACCCCATCACCTTCCTCGTCGTCGCGTCGCCCGTGGCCGGCATCATCTGCTGCTGCAGCCACATCGTCAGCGTCATCAGGATCGGGGTGACGTAGTACGGGTCCTTCGCGGAGAGGTCCTGGATCCAGAGCGCGAACGGCGCGTGCCGAAGGTCGATCGCGTGGCTGAGGAGGTTGTAGAACGCGATCAGGATCGGCATCTGCAGGAGGAGCGGGAGACAGCCGCCGGCGGGGTTCACCTTCTCCGCCTTGTAGAGCGCCATCGTCTCTTCGTTCATCTTCAGCCGCGCCTGCGGATCGCTCTTCAGCTTCGGCGTCCACTTCTGCCGGATCGCCTCCATCTTCGGCTGGAGGGCGCTCATCTTCTTCATCGAGACGAGCTGTTTCCAGGTCAGCGGGAAGAGGACCACCTTGATGACGACCGTTGCCAGGATGATCGCGACCCCCCAGTTCGGGATCGCGGCGTGGAACTGCTTCAGAAGCCAGAGGAGCGGCGAGACCAGGATCGCGAACCACCCGTAGTCGATCAGCTTCTCCATCCCGGGCCGGACCGTGGAGAGGACGTCGATGTCCTTCGGCCCGAGGTAGAGGCCGGCCTCGAGCGTCCCGGCTGCCGCGACCACCACTTCGGTCTCGACCAGCGGCTCTGGCGCCGCCGCCGGAACCGGGCCCTTCGCCGGCCCGGCCGCGGCCACGAGGGAGACCGGACGCAGCGTCACCGTTTCCTTCGCGCCGGGAAGAAAGGCGGTCACGAAGTAGTTGTCCTCGAGCCCCGCCGCGAGGAACCCGGAACCGAGCGCGACCGCCTCCTTTAGCCCGTCCTTGGCCTTCCTCGAGACCGACCGGCTCCCCGAGAGGGTGACGCTCGAGCCGGGCTTCGTGTACCGGTTCGCGAGCTCCTCCTCGGTGGGATTGCCGACGCCCGGACCGAGGACGACGGCCGCCGTCCGGTTCCTTCCGCCTTCGCGCTCCACCCGGAGACCCACCACGTAGCCCGTGCCGAACGTGTAGGTCCGCGTCACCCCCTGCCCGTCCGCCTCCCGGTACCGGAACCGGACGACGACCTCGTTCCGCCCGGTCTCGACCGTCGTCTCGTGGAGCGCGGCCCCGGCTCGCGCCAGGAAGGGGTCGGCCGGGTCGTAGACCAGCGTCCGGCCCGCGAAGGGGGCATCCTTCCGGACGAGCTCGAGCGGCACGTCCTCGCCATGCCCTCCGCGGAACCGGATCAGGCCCGCGGAGACGACCTCGCCGCCACGGTTCGACAGCCGAACCGCCAGGACGCCGTTCTTCACCGTCAGGTGACGCGGGGCCTCCGCCACGATCGGCGCCACCGCGGCCGGCGCGGGGCCCGCCGCCGGGGCTGCGGCCGCGGTGGGCATCGGTGTCGCGGCGGGGTGTGCCGCGCCCTCGCCCGCCCCCGTCGCCTTCGTCGGCATCGCCGGCGTCGCCGCCCGCGGCGCCGGCTTCGGCGGCGGGAAGAGCAGGGTCCAGAGGATCAGGATGGCGGCGGAGGCGCCGAATGCCAGGGCGAGACGCTTCGAGTCCAAGGTCAACTCCTCGAGAGGGGATCAGGGGACCGGGTCGAACCCGCCCGGGTGAAACGGGTGGCACCTGGCCAGCCGGCGGATCGTAAGCCACGTCCCCCGCGGGAGCCCGTGCCGGAGGATCGCCTCCCGCGCGTACTCCGAGCAGGTGGGCAGGAATCGGCACGCGGGGGGAAGGAGAGGGGAGACGTACCGCTTGTACGCCGAAAGGAGTCCCGCCGCCGCGCGCGCCCCCGGTCCGGGGCCCGACGCGCTCATCGCGTCGGCTCCTCCGCCCTCCGGACGAGCCGTGCGAAGTCCTCGGCGAGGTCGTGGTACGGCGCCATCTCCGCCCCGGGCCGCACGTTCACCACGAGGTCGACGGGAACGGAGAACGCCTCCGTTCGCCGGAACAGCTCACGAAGCCTGCGGCGGAGCCGGTTTCGAACGACCGAGGATCCGGTCTTCTTCGTGATCGTGATCCCGAGGCGCGTGCGATCGCACGAAGAGGGGCGCAGGAAGAAGACGAGCTTCCGGCCGGCAAGACGCCGGCCGTTCTCGTAGACCTGGAGGTATTCGGCGCGCCGGAGGATCCGGCGGTCCTTTCCGAACGATTCCGGGCCCCGCGTCCGGGAGCTCCCGGAAGGGGCGCGGGCGGGGTCGGGCGACATCGACTCCGAAGCTCCGCCGGAACCGGCCGGAGGCCCGGGAAGCCTCAGACGGTGAGGCGCTTGCGACCCTTCGCCCGCCGACGGGCGAGCACCGCGCGGCCGTTCTTCGTCCTCATCCGGACGAGAAAGCCGTGCGTCTTCTTCCGGCGGCGGTTGTTGGGCTGAAACGTTCTCTTCATGGCACCACCTCTCCCGAATCTGGGAGCGCGAGGGGCGGATTCTCCGGAGAACCGGGCCTCCTGTCAACCGTGGACGGCCCGCCCGGCTCCGCGACTCCGGGTCCGCGGTCGCCGCATGCTAGCATCCGCCCCCGCTCCTGCCGGGCGGTCTCCCTCGCGTCGGTGCAGTCGTCGTGGAAAAACCTACTTCCTGGGAAAAGATCCTCGAGCACCTGAAGAGCCGGGTCGACGAGCGCGACTTCGACACCTGGTTCCGCGGCACGAGGCAGAAGGGCGAGACGACGGACGCCGTCTTCGTCCTCATCTCGAGCCCCCTCTTCATCGACTACATCCCGCGCGAGTACGGGGACCAGATCGCCGAGGCCGCCCGCCTCGCCGGCCTCGGCGCCCGCGAGATCCGTTTCGTCCTCGAGGGGCGGGACGACGCCCGCGCCGTCGTCTCCCCGGCCCGGCCCCAGCCGAATCGCTCCCGCGTCGGTGACCTGAACCCCGCCTACACGTTCGAGCACTTCGTCATCGGGAAGCCGAACCAGCTCGCCCACGCGGCGGCGCTCCATGTCGCCGACCAGACTTCCCACCGGTACAACCCCCTCTTCATCTGCGGTCCGACCGGTGTCGGGAAGACCCACCTGATGCAGGCGATCGGTCACCGCCGCCTCTCGCGGCGTCCCGGCGAGCGGGTCCTCTACGTCTACTCCGAGACCTTCGTCAAGGAGGTCGTCACCGGCATCCGCTTCAACAGGATGGACCAGGTCCGGCAGCGCCTCCTCAACGCCGACGTCCTCCTGTTCGACGACGTCCAGTTCCTCGCCGGGAAAGCGACGACCGAGGACGAGCTCTTCCAGACGTTCAACGCGCTCTATTCCATCGGGAGCCAGATCGTCTTCACCTCGGACGTCCTCCCGCGCGACATCCCGGGCCTGACCGATCGGATGAAGAGCCGATTCGAAGGGGGTCTGGTCGTCGACATCCAGCAGCCTGACTTCGAGACGAAGGTCGCGATCCTGCGTCACAAGGCCGAGATCGCCCGGGTGGAGCTGGACGACGACACGGCCTACTACCTCTCGGGGAAGATCAAGACTCACGTCCGCGAGCTCGAGAGCTATTTCAACCGGGTCGTCCTCGTCTCCTCCATGCGGGGCGAGCCGATCACCCGAGACCTCGCGGAGGAGGCCCTTCGGGGAATCCTCCCCGACGACTCCTCGAAGACGTCGCCCGCCGAGATCCTCAAGGCCGTCGCCGCCCATTACGGCCTGAAGCCCGCCGAGCTGCGGGCCCGGACGAAGCGGGAGAAGATCGTCTTCCCGCGCCAGGTCGCGATGTACGTCCTCAAGGAGGCGATCGGCCTCTCCCTTCCCGAGATCGGTCGCCTTTTCGGCGACAAGCACCACACGACGGCCCTTCACTCGATCAAGAAGATCTCCGCCCGCCGGGAGGAGGATCCCGATTTCGATCGGGAGGTCGCCGTCCTCGTCGCGCAATTCCGGTGAATCTCCACGGGAGTCCCTGTGGAATCTCCGGAGCCCGCTCCTCGTTCCCGGCTTCGGACTCGCGAAACGCACAGGGCCCCGCCGAGATCTGCACATCCCTTCCGTCCCGCTAACCCCGGTACCGGTCTTCCCTTCCGGCCTCTTCCCACAGCCCTCGGCCCTCCCTACTACTTCTTCTGTAACTCTTTCGGTGCTAGAATTTAAGGAATCAGTGGAGGGGATGTGGAGCTGACACTTCCGGCAGCCACCCTGGCCCGAGAGATGAGCCTGATGCAGGGTGTGGTGGAGCGGCGGACGCCCCACCAGATCCTTTCGAACGTCCTTCTCGAGGCCCGCGACGGGATGCTCACGCTGACGGCGACGGACCTCGATACGACCTTCGTGTCGGAGATAGAGCCCCTCTCGCTCGCCGTTCCGGGCGCCGTCACCGTTCCGGCCCGGAAGCTCTTCGACGTCGTACGCGACCTGCCGCCGGCCGCGGCAGTCCGTCTCCGGGTTCTGGAGAACCATCACGTCCAGGTCGACAGCAAGGATCCGAAATTCCGCATCCGTCTCAACGGCCTGGCGGCGACGGACTTTCCGACGCGCCCGGAGGCGGCCGGCGGACCGACCCTGACGCTCCCCTTCGGGGCCCTGCGCCGGATGGTCGAGAAGGTCCGGTTCGCCGTCTCGACGGAAGAGATCCGTCTCCAGCTCCAGGGGGCGCTCCTGAAGCCGAAGGGGACGGGCCTCGAGATGGCCGCGACCGACGGGCACCGACTGGCCCTGATCGAGGTGGAGGACGCCAAGGCCGACGCCGGGTTCGAGGCGATCCTCGTCTCGAAGAAGGTCCTCGACGAGCTCTCGCGCCTCGACGCCGAGGACGAAACGCCCGTCACGATCATCCGCGGGACGAACCACATCGGGTTCACGCTCGGGCGGCGGCGCATCTTCTCCAAGCTCGACGACCGGCGCTTCCCCGACTACGAGAAGGTCATCAGCAAGGAAAACACGAAGCGGGCGACCGTCGTGAGGGAAGAGCTGCTCGGCGCCGTCCGCCGGATCTCGCTCCTCTCCGGCGACCGGCTGAAGGCCGTCAGCCTTTCCTTCAAGGAAGGGGCCCTCGTCGTCTCCTCCGAGAGCCAGGACGTCGGCGACGGCGACCAGGAGATCGGTGCCGAGTACGACGCCGACCCCGTCACCCTCCGGCTGAACTCGCGCTACCTCGAGCAGTTCCTCGAGGCGTGCGAGACCGAGAAGGTCCACCTCTTCGTCAAGGACGAGGGGTCGCAGTGCCAGGGAAGGCCTGCGGAGCCCGTGCCCGGGCTGAAGAGCTACCTCTACGTCGTCATGCCGATGCGCGTCTGAGGGGGTGCGCGTCGACACGTGGTGATCGGAACCCTCTCGGTCGAGTCCTTTCGTAACCTCGCGCCCGCCCGTCTCAGATTTCACCCGCGGCTGAACCTCCTCGTCGGCAAGAACGGACAGGGTAAGACGAACGTGCTCGAGAGCCTCGCTCTCGTGTCCGGGCGCGCGTCCTTCCGGACCGCCGACCTCGCGGACGTCGTCCGCGAGGGAGAGAACGACGCGACGGTGACCGTCGGTCTCGCGGGAGAGCCGGCCGGCGAGCTCGCGGCCCGCATCGGGAAGGGACGCCGGGAGCACTTCTGGAACGGCCGGAAAGTCTCGCGCGTGGAGGCCAGCCGCCGGCTCCCCCTCGTCGCGCTGACGTCCGCCGACCTGGGCCGGCTGGGGGGGCCGCCCGCCGATCGACGCCGTGCGCTCGACCGCGTGGCGGTCGCCCACGAACCCTCCCTCGCGGCCGAGCACCGACGTTACGAGAAGGCGCGCGCCGACCGCGTCGCGCTCCTCGGCGCGCCCGGTCGGCCCGACCGGGACGCCCTCGCCGCGTACGAGGAGCTCCTCTCCTCCGCCGGAGCCGCGATCGCGGCCTCGCGGCGGCGCTGGGCCGGCCCGCTCGGCCGGAGGATCGAGGAGAACGCCCGCCTCCTCGGCCTCCCGTACCGGGAGATCTCCCTCCGGCTGGTCTCGGAGCTTCCCGCGGAGGCCCCGCTCCCCCTCCTCGCCGACGCGCTCCGCGCGGGACTCCGGCTCCGGGAGGAGAGCGAGCGGCGCGCGGGGAGAGCGCTCTTCGGACCGCACCGAGACGACCTTCTCCTCTTCTCCGGCGCGCTCCCGCTCGCGGCGCGGGCTTCCTCCGGGGAGGCGCGGGCCCTCGTCCTCGCGTGGGCGCTCGCGGAGCGGAGCCTCCTCGCCGAGGCCTGCGGGCGCCTCCCCGTCTTCGCGTTCGACGACTTCGACTCCGAGTGGGACCCGGACGTCCTCGCGCGCTTCGCGCGGGCGCTTCCCGACGACGGCCAGGTCTTCCTCACGTCCGCGCGCGAGCGCGCGGCGCGCGAACTCCCGCTGCCGGTGGGCGCCGTCTGGCGCGTCGAGGCCGGCCGCCTCGCCGCGACCGGGACCTCGCCCGACCGGGCGGCGTTCCTCCCCGCCCCGGCCCGGTGGCCGGGGGAAAGGTCCGATGATGTCCTCGCCTCCTGACACGGATGGCGCCCCCCTCGAGGGCCGCGAAAACAGCTACGGGACCGAGTCGATCAAGCTCCTGAAGGGGCTCGAGGCGGTGCGGAAGCGCCCCGGGATGTACATCGGGAACACCGACGACGTCACGGGGCTCCACCACATGGTGACCGAGCTCGTCGACAACGCGATCGACGAAGCGCAGGTCGGCTACTGCGACCGCGTGACCGTGACGGTGCACGCCGACGAGACCGTGACCGTCGAGGACAACGGCCGCGGCATCCCGGTCGGCATCCACCCGGTCCACGGCCGCGAGACGCTCGAGATCATCCTCACGGACCTCCACTCCGGCGGGAAGTTCGACGACAACGCCTACAAGGTGTCGGGCGGCCTGCACGGCGTGGGCCTCTCGGTCGTGAACGCCCTCTCCGCGACGCTCGACGTCGAGGTCCGGCGAGGCGGGCGCGTCTGGCAGCAGCCCTACGCCAAGGGC
>JAKLER010000107.1 GCA_022711615.1 Acidobacteriota bacterium | reverse complement strand
CGGTCCCCGCCTCCCCGGCCCGAGGTGCGGGTCGCGCCGCTCCGTCGCAGGCCGAACGTCGCCTCGAACATCCTCGGGCTGATCCAGCGAAAGGGAATGTCTCGAGCCGGCCTCATCGTTCCTGTCGCTCGACCGACGGGCTCGGTGCCCGGGCTCGGTGCCAGGCGTGACATCGTGTATTGTCTATGACAATACACGATTTCACGCCTGGCACCAAAGCGGGTGGCACCAAAGCGGGGCGGTGGCACCAAAGCGGGGGCACCAATGCGGGGAGGCCCATCGCGAGGGCACCCGCGCGAGCCGAATCGCCGGCCCGGAGGACCGGCCTCAGTACCGATAGGTCGCGCCGGCGTAGCCGTAGGCGCCCGAGGGAAGGCGCGCGCGCTCGAGGGCTTCGCCGGCGGCGAGGCGCTCGTACCCGCAGGAGAGCGTGAGGCCGTCCGCGACCGTCCAGGTCGCCGAGACGCGGAGGAGGCCGCCGATCCCGCGGCCGGGGACCTTCTCCGTGCCCGGATACGCGCGCATCCCACCCGCGTAGGCCGCGTCGTGCTCGGCGAGCCGCCACGCGAAGCCGTACTCCACCGCGAGACGCGTCGCCGGCGTCGGCGACACCGTGATTCCGGGCGCCACCAACAGCAAGTTGCTCGTGCTGAGGAACCGGCCTTCACCGAGGTGGCCGGAGCTCGCGTAGAGCGGGTTGAATCCCTCGAGGGTCCCGGAACCGTAAGCGCCGCCGCCGGAGGCCAGGTCGACGTGAGCCCCGAGACGAGGCTTCCAGTCCGCGTCGCCCAGCGAGACGCCCAGGACCGCGAAGGCACCCCACGCGTCGATCTCGCGTTCCATGAAGCGGCCGCTCTGCCGCGCGAGCGTCACGTCGAAGCTCCAGTCGCCCGAACGGCCCCAGAGCCGGGCTCCCCAGGTGTCGCGGTCGTCGCGCCCCACGCGGCCTCCCGAGCGATACGAGGCGTTCTCGCTGTGGATCCAGAACGGGTCGAGGTAGACGTCGCTCCGCCCGGCGCCGCCCCGCACGATGAAGCTTCCGTTCAGTCCCCGGATCCGCTCGTCGCCGTCGACCTCCTCGTCGAACGGTCCTCGTCCCGGTCGGGTCACCTTCAGGTCGAACGTGCCGAGGCGGAATCGACGGGCGTGGGCGTAGACCCGGACGCCGTTCCACGTCCGGTGGACGTTCGGTCCGTCGCCGACGCTCAGCAGCTGCCGCGGGCCGTCGGAGAACTCCTGACGCCCGACCATCGCGCCGAGGAGCATCGCGCCGGCCGGTGCGCGAACGTCGACGAAGAGCTGCTGGAGCGACGCGTCGTTCTGGAGGCTCGCCGCCGCGGCCCAGCGCCGCTCCGTGACCTGGCCCGTCCCGATCTCGCCGAAGAGGCGGACGCTCGGATGCAGGCGCAGGTCCGCGCCGACCACCCCCCGGAACAGGCCCTGACGCACCTCGCCCCCCGCGTCCGAGGACGAGGAGCGATGGCTGTCGTAGCGCAGGCGCGTCTCTGCGCTCAGCGTCAGCCTCGCGCCGCCCCACAGCGGCATCGCCTTCAGCGGCGGCGCCGTTCCGGCCTCGCGCCTGCCGGTCCAGTCTTCGACCCACCGGCTGACGAAGCGGCCGTCTCCCGTCTCCGGGCCCCAGCCCGCGGCGCTCGGGGGATAGAGACCAGAGCTCTTCGGAGGCGCAATTTCCGAGCGCGATGCCGACCTTCCTCTTCCGCCCCGCCCGGCGGTCGGCGCAGAGGCGTCAGCGGCCCGCGCCTCCCGCGCGTCGGACGAGGCCAGCGCCACGATCAGGGCCGACAGGGCCGTCGCGGCGGCCGAGCGGACACCGGACCGCCTCCGCGCCCCGCCCGCCGGACCGCGCCGGCCGACACGCGTCGCGGGACCCGTCACGACATCTCCCCGGCTGGCGAGGGCGCGGGCGCGCGGCTCGCCAGCGCGACGGCGAGGGCGACGACGACCAGGACCGCGGCCACCGCGAACGTGGCCCGCATCCCCGCGGCGAGGGCGGCGGGGTCGGCGGCGGCGACGTCGGCCGCACCGGACGCCTTCGCGAAGACCGATCCCATCACGGACGCGCCGGTGATGAGGCCGAGGTTGCGTGACAGGTTGAGCAGCCCCGAGACGACGCCCCGCTCGCCCGCGTCGACGTCCGCGAGGACGGCCGTGTTGTTCGCCGTCTGGAAGAGCGCGTAGTGGGCCGTGATGACGACGATCGGGACGACGTACCCGACGACTCCGGCCGCTGCCGGCAGCATCGACAGGCCCACCGCGCCGGCCACGATCCCGAGGAGCCCCGCGAGCATCGTGCGCTGCGCGCCGAAGCGATCGACCGCACGACCCGCCGGCACGCCGGTCATCGCCGCGACCAGCGGCCCCGCCGACAGGACGATCCCGACGCTCCCGGCATCGAGCCCGAGCGCTCGAGCGAGGTAGAACGGGCCGACCACCATCGTCGCCATCATCACCGTCGAGACGAGGGCGCTCATCGCGAAGCCTGCGCCGAGCGCCGGATCCCGGAACGCCGCCACTCGGACGAGCGGCGCCTTCGCCCGCGCCTCGGCCCGCACGAAGAGCGCCACACCGAGCGCCGCCCCCGCCAGGAGCGCGGCGCCGCGCGCTCCGAACCCGCCGCGCCCCACCGTCATCGCGAGCGCGTACGACGCGAGGGTCAGGGCGAGGACGACCGTGCCGGCGAGGTCGAAGCGGGCCCGACCGGCCTTCGCCGCTGGACGATCGGCCGGCAGGAACCGCCGCACCATCACGAGAGCGGCGGCGCCGAGCGGGAGGTTCACGAGGAAGATCGCGCGCCACCCGAGCCCGGCGATCAGGAGCCCGCCGAGCGAGGGCCCGAGCGCCGTGCCGACCGCCGACATCGTTCCGAGGAGCCCCATCGCGGCCCCTGTCCGCTCCCGGGGGACCGTCTCGCCGACGAACGCCAGCGTCAGCGCCAGCATGGTCGCCGCGCCGACGCCCTGCAGCGCCCGCGCCGCGACGAGCATCCCGAGCGTGGGCGCGAGGCCGCACAGGGCCGAGGCGAGCGTGAAGACGAGGATCCCCGCGCTCAGCAGGCGCCTTCGGCCGGTGACGTCTCCCAGCCGCCCGGCGCTCACCACGAGCGTCGTCGTGGCGACGAGATAGGCGAGGACGACCCACTGCACCGCGTGGAACGGCGCGCGGAACGACGTCGCCAGCGTCGGCAGCGCGACGTTGGCGATGCTCGTTCCGAGAGACGACAGCAGCATCGGCAGCGAGAGGCTCGCAAGCGCCCATCCGACCGGAGCTCGTCGTTCCTCCTCTCCCCTCGCCGCCTCGTCCCGTCTGTCGCCGATCGCATGCATCGTGAGTCCTCCCTTCCCTGGTTCCGGATTCGGTGCTGCGATCAAGGTAGGCGCGTTTTCGGTATGGCGGAAGACGCATGGGTTGCATGGAGTACATGCATGAAACGCCATGTTCGCGTCGGTTCGTGCTACGTTCCGCCCGTGGCGGCTCCGGACCTCAACCTCCTCGTCACGCTCGACGTGCTGCTCGCCGAGGGGAGCGTCGCGCGCGCGTCCCGGAGGCTCGGGCTCAGCGCCTCGGCAATGAGCCGAGCCCTGGCCCGGCTGCGTGCGACGACCGGAGATCCGCTCCTCGTCCGGGCGGGCCGGGGTCTCGTCCCGACCCCGAGGGCGATCGCCCTTCGCGACCGGGTCGGTCCGCTCGTGCAGGAGGCGGAGGCGATGCTGCGCCCGGCCGAGAACATCCGCCTCGATACGCTGGAGCGGAGCTTCACGCTGAGGTCGGCCGAGGGCTTCGTGGAGAGCTTCGGCGCGAGCCTCCTCGCGCGCGTCGCCCGGGAGGCCCCCGGCGTGAGGCTGCGCTTCGTGCAGAAGCTCGACAGGGACAACGTGCCCCTCCGCGACGCGAACGTCGATCTCGAGACGGGGGTCGTCGACGACACGACCGACCCGGAGGTGCGCGTCCAGGCGCTGTTCCGCGACCGGTTCGTCAGCGTCGTCCGGACGGGGCACCCGCTGTGCAGGGGGAAAGTCACCCCGGCGCGGTACGCGGCGGGCTGGCACGTCTTCGTCTCGCGACGGGGCCGGAGCACGGGGCCGATGGACGACGCCCTGAAGCGGCTCGGTCTGGAGCGCGAGATCGACACGGTGGTCGGCGGCTTCTCGACCGCGCTGGCGCTGGCTCGCGCGACCGACCTGATCGCCACGGTCCCCGAGCGTCACACGGGGAGCCTGCGCGACGGCATGCACAGCTTCCCGCTCCCGTTCGCCACACCGGGGTTCACCGTCTCCATGCTCTGGCACCCGCGGTTCCATGCCGACGCCGCGCACCGCTGGTTCCGCGGCTGCGTCAAGGAGGTGTGCGAGGAGCAGCCGGGGCGGGCGACGCCCGCAGCCCGGCCGCCGGTCTCGCCGAAGGCGCGCCGATCCTCGCTGCGCCGCCGACCAAAGACCCGTTCGTGAGCCCGCGGCCGTGGCGACGGCCCCCCCCGGGACCTCCGCTCCGGAACGGCCGCACGCGTCCGGACCCTCGGCGGCCGCCGCGGGCGTGCGGGGTCCGGCGTGCCGGGTCAGGGCGCGAAGCCGGTCACGGCCACAACAGGCACGCGGTGTCGCGCCTGACCCCGCCGTAGGGCCCCCGTTGTCGGGCCGAGCCCGGCTGACCTACCCCAGATACGGGTCGCGCCACTCCGTCGCCGGGACGAAGGTCTCCTTGATCGTCCCCGGGCTGATCCAGCGGAGGAGGTTCAGACTCGAGCCGGCCTTGTCGTTCGTGCCGCTCATGCGGGCCCCGCCGAACGGCTGCTGACCGACGACCGCGCCGGCCAGCGTTCGCCTGGCACGAAGAGCTTGGATCTCTCGCTGGCACGCGCCTCGCTTGGCGGTCGCAGGCGTAGCCTATTCGGTACGCGGGGGCCTGATGATCGCATTCGCGTCTCTGTGGGTCGGGTTCGTTATCGGAGTCGTCAACGTGCAGCTGATCGCCTCCGAAGGTGTGAGCCGGGTCGAGCTCATCCTCGACGGCCGACCTGTCGCCGAGCTCCGTGCCCCCTTCGCGGCGCCGCTCGACCTGGGGTGCGAACCCTCTCCGCACGAGCTCGTGGCGGTCGCCTACGACGCGGAGGGGAAGGAGCTCGGCAGGGCGCGGCAGTGGGTCAATCGCCCGCGTCCGACGGCCGAGGCGAGCCTCGTCCTCGAAGGGGGACACGGGGGAAGCGGCCGGGTCGCGCAGCTCACGTGGCGCGCTCTCGCGCGGGAGGCGCCGGCCTCAGTAACGGCGACGTTCGATGGGACGCCGATCCCGGTGAGCGACCCTGCTCGCATCGAGCTGCCGCCCCACGAGCCAGCCCGGATCCACTTCCTGAAGACGGTCCTGGAGTTCGGGGAGGGCGTCTCCGCGACCGCGGAGCTGATCTTCGGCGGCTCGAAGACGGTCGAGGCGCACTCGGAGCTGACGGCGACGGCGGTCGAGCTGGAGCGGAAGGCGTCGCTCCCTCCCGTCGAAACGATGGCCGGATGGTTCGAGGTGGACGGGATTCCGCTCGAGGTCGCGGCCGTGGACGCCGGGGGGATCGACATCGTCTTCGTAGCGGAGGGGAGCGCCCGGGCGGGGCTCAGGCAGGCGTTCCGGCGGGAGTCGCTGAACGATGCGGAGACCGCCGCAAACCTCCGGAACGGCGCGCGGTTCAACCGAGAGGACCTTCGTTTCCGATTCCTCTGGCCCGTCGGGCGGCTGACCGCGCAGACCGAGATGGTCGCGAACGTCTACCCGTCGACGCCGTGGCTCTCGCGGAAGAGAAGCAGCATCGGCCGCGCGGCAGGCTGGCTCCTCGACTGGCCCAGCTGGAGCCGGGACGGGCAACGGCTCGCGGACGCCGTCGCCGTGGCGGGCCTCACGGCCGCCGAGGCGAACCGGAAGCGGGCGGTCGTCCTCCTCCTCGGTCCCACGGCGAAGGACGGAAGCCTGCTGACACCCGACGAGGCCATGAGCTTCCTCCGGCGTCTGGGCGTTCGGCTCGAGGTCTGGTCGATCGGAAAGCGCTCGCCGGAGACGCTGCGGTGGAACGCCCGGACTCTGATCTCCGCCTACGAGCACCGGGAGTTCGACGACGCCGTGCGCGACCTCCTGGAAGAGGTCGACCGGCAGAGGATCGTCTGGCTCGAAGGCGCCCTCTTGCCTCACGAGGTCGAGACCTCGCGATTCGCGCGCGGGATTCGGCGGGTGCAATGAGCGCGGCTCGGGACGTAGGTCGAGGCTCCCGGCGCCGACGTCTCGTGCGCTGCATCGAGTCGGAGGCGGGCACGTGATCTCGTTCGCCACTCTCTGCTTCGGTCTCGTCTACGGCGTCCTCAACGTCGAGATCCGAGCGTCGGGCGACGTCGATCGAGTCGACCTCGTGCTCGACGGCAGGCAGGTCGCCGAGCTGAAGGCTCCGTTCGCCGCACCCGTCGATCTCGGATGGCAACCCGCGCCTCACGAGCTCGTCGCCATTGGATACGACGAGAAGGGCAGGGAGCTGGGCCGTGCGAAGCAGTGGATCAACAGGCCACGGGGGAACGCGGAGATCTTCCTGGTCGTGGAGCCCGGGGGCACGGAGCGAAGTCGTCTCGCCCGCCTGACGTGGAGCTGCCCGACGTCGGGCACGGCCGGGCCCGTCGAGGTGACCCTCGACGGCCGAAAGCTCCCGGTTTCGGACCCCTCCCGAATCGAGATTCCCGTCAGGGACGTGAGCCGGGCGCAGATTCTCCGCGCCCGCGTGGAGTGTGGCGGGAACGTCACCGCCATGACCGAGACCGTCATCGGCGGGGATCGCCCGTCGACCGGATCGCCACAGCTGACGGCCGTTCCCGTCCACCTCGAGAAGGGGACGAAGCTCCCGTCGCCGGAGGGGCTCACGGGCTGGCTCGAGAGGGAGGGAGTCGGCCTCCGGGTCGCCGCCGTCGAGGAGGGAGGGTTCGACGTCGTCTTCGTCTGCGAGGGGGGGGCATTCGAGGAGCTGACGCGACTCTTCGAGAGGCGTGGCGCCCCGGTTCGCGACTCCTCCGACGACGACCTCCGGTTTCGATTCCTCGTACCCGTCGGCCGGACGGTCGACGATCCGACGATCGATTCGAGCTCCTTTGCGGCGACAGCCTGGTTCCAGCGAAGGTGGGACGCCATTGGCCCGACTCTCACGCATGGTCTCCGGCTCAAACCCTGGCCGCGAACGGAGCAGCGAATCGCGGACGCGGTCGCCGCGGCCGGGCTCGCGGCCGCCGGATGGGAGCGCCGGAGGGCCGTCGTCCTGCTTCTCGGGCCGGGCGCCCGGAACGGAGGCGACCTGACCTCCGACGAGGCAGTGCCATTCCTCGAGGCCCTGCGCGTTCCCCTCTTCGTCTGGTCGATCGGTAAGTCACCGTCGTCGGAGCCGTGGGCTGCGGCAACGGCGATTCGAACCGCGGCCGACTTCGACGTGGCCGTCGCCCGCCTTCGCGCCGAGCTCCGCCGGCAGCGGATCCTCTGGGTCGAGGGAGCTCACCTGCCGCAGGCCGTCACGCTGACGCCTCGCGCGAAGGGCGTTCGTCTCGCGCGCTGAGCGCCCTCGCTGGGCACATCCCGAAGATGCCGATCGATACAGTGATCGTCTCGGACTCCGCCCCGCTCTGTCGCGAGGAGACGAAACTTCAGGAGCCGGCCAAGAGTAGGGGTCAACAAGAGTAGGGGTCGGGCGTGCAATCGTGTATTGGCTTGGACAATACACGATTGCACGCCTGACCCCGGTGTCTATTCTGCTGTTCCCGGGCACTGGCGTGAGGTCGCCCGGGATCGTTCGGAAACGACGGACCCGGCTCGACCCCTGTCGAAACGCGGCCTGCAACTTCCGGCGCGGTTCCTCGTATTCCCGATGACGGGGGAGGCCAATGCCGGCATCGAGAGCGGTCCCATCGGTCGTAGGCGTCGCAGCGCTCCTGCTGATCACGTCCTCGGCGCCGGCGTCGAGCGTCGATCCCGAGCCGCCGCCCGGCTCCCGCGCCACCGCGGCCACCACGCCTGCCCCTCCCCTCGAGGCGTCCGACCTCGTCGGCACCTGGTCCGGCGTGGCGTCGCACAACGGCGAGACGAGCCCGTTCGCGTTGCGGCTGGACCTGCGGGCCGACGGCAAGGTCGACGTCTACGTCAGCATCCCGGCGATCCACCTCGACGACCAGCCGCTCGGCGCGCGCCCTCTCGCGATCGAAGGGGACGTCGTGCGCCTCGGCTCGTGGGAGCTGCGGGTCGACCGCGAGACGGGGACGCTGACCGGGGTCGTTCCCGAAGGCCTCGCACCCCTGTACGCCCTGCCCCTCCGCCTCCGGCGGGGAGAGCGCTTCGCCGCGCCGCCGCGCCCTGGCCCGGGCGGAACGGAGGTCGCCCCGCTGTGGGTCACGGACGTGAAATCCCCGGTCTGGGCGGGGGTCACCTTCGCCGACGGTCTCGTCTACGCGGGCACGGACGGCGGCGTCCTCCACGCCCTCGAGGCGAGCACGGGCAGGACGCTCTGGACGTTTGCCGCCGGAGGCGCGCTGCGCTCACCCGCGACGGTGGACGGCGACACGGTCTACGTGCCCGCCGACGACGGCGTCCTCTACGCCCTCGGCGCGCGCAACGGAAAGGAGCGCTGGCGGCAGCGCGTCAATCCCTCCCCCGTCGTCCGCCTCCCGTTCGACGATCCGAAATCACGATACGACAGGTTCGGATCGGGTGTCGCGGTGTCCGGGAACAACCTCTACCTCGGCACCCACGACGGCCATGTCCTCGCCCTGGATCGATCCACCGGCCGGAGGTTGTGGAGCTTCGCCGCCGACGACAGCGTCCTGGCCGCCCCGTCGCTCGACGCGGGGCACCTCTATTTCGGCAGCTACGGGGGCCACGTCTACGCGCTCGACGCCGGCGCCGGGACGCTGCTCTGGAAGCACGACACCCGCCGGCCCGTGGTCTCGACCCCCGCCGTGGCGAGGGGGAAGATCCTCGTGGGCAGCCGCACCTACGACTTCCTCGCGCTCGACGCGAAGACCGGCGTTCCGGCCTGGACCCGCTACCTCTGGTTCTCCTGGGTGGAGTCTTCCCCCGCCGTTCACGGCGCGGTCGCGTACGTCGGCTCGTCGGACGCCGCCCGTGTCTACGCCTTCGACGTGGACTCCGGAAGGACCGTCTGGGAGACCGACGTGCACGGCTGGGCCTGGGGCCGGCCGACCGTCACCGCTGACCGCGTGTTCGTGGGAACGTCGTCCAGTCCGGGATACCTCGTGGGCCACCAGGCGGCGGCCCTCGCCCTCGAGAGGGCCACGGGCCGGGTCGTCTGGCGCGAGGTCGTGTTGCCCGCCGGGACCGGTACCTACGGCTTCACCGGGCAGCCCGCGGTCGGAGCAGGGCTGGTCTTCCTCGGCGGGCTGGACGGAAAGGTCCGCGCCTACAACGGGTCGCGGGCGGACGTCAGCCCTGGTACGGGTACCGCCACTCCGTCGCCGGGACGAACGTCTCCTTGATCGTCCTCGGGCTGATCCAGCGGAGGAGGTTCAGGCTCGAGCCCGCCTTGTCGTTCGTGCCGCTCATCCGCGCGCCGCCGAACGGCTGCTGGCCGACGACCGCGCCGGTCGGCTTGTCGTTGATGTAGAAGTTGCCGGCCGCGTGGCGCAGGTGGTGGACCATGACGTGGAGGGCGTAGCGGTTCTGGCTGAAGACGGCGCCGGTGAGCGCGTAGGGGCTCGTCGCGTCGACGACGTCGAGCATCTCCTCCCACTTGGCCTCGTCGTAGACGTGGATCGTGAGGATCGGCCCGAAGAGCTCGTGGCACATCGTGTGGTACGAGGGGTCGAGCGCCTGGATGATCGTCGGCCGCACGAACCAGCCCCTAGAGGAGTCGTAGTTGCCGCCCGCGACGATCTTCGCGTCGCTCGACGCCTTCGCCGCGTCGATCGCCCCCGTGTGGTCCTTGAACCCCGCCTCGTCGATGACGGCGCCCATGAAGTTCGTGAAGTCGCGCGGGTCGCCCACCTTCATCGCCTCGACCTCGGAGACGAGCTCGGCCTGGATCTTCGCCCAGAGGTTCGAGGGGACGTAGGCGCGCGAGGCGGCGCTGCACTTCTGCCCCTGGTACTCGAAGGCGCCGCGGAGGATCGCCGTGGTGAGCGCCTTCGGGTCGGCGCTCGGGTGGGCGAAGATGAAGTCCTTGCCGCCGGTCTCGCCGACGAGGCGCGGGTAGGAGCGGAACTTCTCGAGGTTCTGCCCCACCGTCCGCCACATCCCGTTGAAGACGCCCG
Source organism: Acidobacteriota bacterium (assembly GCA_022711615.1). GTDB lineage: Bacteria > Acidobacteriota > Thermoanaerobaculia > UBA5066 > UBA5066 > UBA5066. The sequence goes on along the minus strand of JAKLER010000107.1, from coordinate 2,302 downwards.
TCGACCCGGTGAAGTGGATGCCCGCGAGGTCGGCGTGGTTGAGGACGACGTCGCCGATCGCGCGCCCGCTTCCGGGGATCATATTGATGACGCCCTCGGGCATCCCCGCGTCGCGGTAGAGGCGGGTGAGCCAGTACGCGCTGTAGAGCGCCGTCGTCGCCGGCTTCCAGAGGACCGTGTTGCCGCAGAGGGCCGGCGCCGCCGCGAGGTTGCTCGCGATGGCGGTGAAGTTGAACGGCGAGACCGCGAAGACGAACCCCTCGAGCGGCCGGTGCTCCATCCGGTTCCACATGCCGGGGCCGCTCTCGGGCTGCTCGGTCAGGATCTCGGCGTAGTAGTGGGCGTTGAAGCGGAAGAAGTCGATCGTCTCGGCGGCGCTGTCGATCTCGGCCTGGTGGCAGGTCTTGCTCTGGCCGAGCATCGTCGCGGCGTTCAGGACGTCGCGGTACGGCCCGGCGAGGAGGTCGGCGGCCTTCAGGAAGATGGCGACCCGCTCCTCCCACGGCATCCGCGACCAGAAGTCCTTCGCGCGGTCGGCCGCAGCGACGGCGAGCGCGACCTCCTCCGGGCCGGCGAGGTGGACGTCGGCGAGGACGTGGCCGTGGTCGTGCGGCATCACCGCCTTCGCGACCTTCCCCGTCCGGATCTCCTTCCCCCCGATGACGAGGGGGATCTCGATTCGCTCCGAGGCCATCTCGGCGAGCTTCTTCTGGAGGCTCGCGCGCTCGGGGCTCCCGGGCGCGTAGTCCTTCACCGTCTCGTTCTTCGGGACCGGGACCTTGTAGATGCCGAGCGACATGGGGCCTCCTGGGCTTCTCTGGCTCTTCGGGCGTCTCCGCCGTGTCCGCTTCTCTTCCGTTCCTGCCGTCGCGCCCCGCGGCTCAGATCTCGAGCGTGATCCCCTGGGCGAGCTCGAGACGGCCGGAGAAGTTCAGGGCGTTCGTCTGGCGGCGCATGTAGGCCTTCCAGGCGTCCGAGCCGCTCTCGCGCCCGCCGCCCGTCTCCTTCTCCCCGCCGAACGCGCCGCCGATCTCGGCGCCGCTCGTCCCGGTGTTCACGTTCGCGATGCCGCAATCGCTCCCCTCGACCGAGAGGAAGAGCTCCGTCTCGCGGAAGTCGTTCGTGACGATCGCGCTCGAGAGCCCCTGCGGGACCGAGTTCTGCATCGCGATCGCCCCTTCGATCGTCCGGTACTTCATCAGGTAGACGATCGGCGCGAACGTCTCCTCCTTCACGATCGGGAGCTCGCTCGACGCCTCGACGAGGCACGGAGTGACGTAGCAGCCGCCGGGGAGGTCGAGCGGCTCGCCCCCGGCGAGGACCTTCGCCCCCTGCCCCTTCGCCGTTTCGATCGCTTTCATCATCGTGGCGACCGCCTCGCGGTCGACGAGCGGGCCCATGAGGTGCGCGCCGTCGAGCGGGTCGCCGATCGTCGTCTTCGCGTAGAGCCCCTTCATCCGAGACACGAATGCGTCGTAGACCGACTCGTGGAGGATGACGCGGCGGGTGGAGGTGCAGCGCTGGCCCGCCGTCCCGATCGCCCCGAAGTAGACCGACCGGACGGCGACGTCGAGGTCCCCCTTCTCGCTCACGATGACGGCGTTGTTCCCGCCGAGCTCGAGGATGAGGCGCCCGAAGCGCTCCTGGACGAGCTTTCCGACGTGCCGCCCGCCGGGGACGGAGCCCGTGTAGGAGACGAGGGCGACGCGCGGGTCGGTGTTGATCAGGTCGCCGATGTCGCTCCCGCGGCCGATCGTGAGCGAGCAGATGGCCGGGTCGTACCCGAAGCGCTCGAGGGCCCGCCGGGCGATCTTCGTGACGGCGATCGCCGTGAGGGGCGTCTTGCTCGAGGGCTTCCAGAGGACCGTGTCGCCGGCGACGAGGGCGAGCGCGGCGTTCCAGCTCCAGACCGCGACCGGGAAGTTGAAGGCGGTGATGACGCCGACGACGCCGAGAGGGTGCCACTGCTCCTGGAGACGGTGCTGGCGGCGCTCGCTCGGCATCGTGAGACCGTAGAGCTGGCGGGAGAGGCCCACGGCGAAGTCGCAGATGTCGATCATCTCCTGCACTTCGCCGAGCCCCTCGCGGAGGGTCTTCCCCATCTCGAGGGAGACGAGCCGCGCGAGCTCCTCCTTCTTCTCGCGGAGCTCCTCGCCGATCGCCTTGACGACCTCGCCCCGCTTCGGCGCGGGAACGGTGCGCCACGTCGCGAAGGCGGCATGCGCCTTCGCGAGGACCGCGTCGAACTCCTCCTTCGTCACGTTGACGACCGAGGCGAGGGCCACGCCGTCCACCGGGGAAA
>JAKLER010000106.1 GCA_022711615.1 Acidobacteriota bacterium | reverse complement strand
ACGGACTTCGTGTCGCACGACTACGGCCTCCTGCCGGTCGAGCGCTTCTTCGCGCTCAAGGGGAAGCGGCAGCTCGACGTCGTCACGTCGCAGGGGTGCCGCTTCCGCTGCGCGTTCTGCGCCGACCCGTTCGTCTTCGGGCGGAAGTGGGTCGGGCTGCCGCCCGAGCGCGTCGGCGAGGAGCTCGAGAGCCTCCACCGCCGGTTCGCGTTCGCGGACGTGAACTTCCAGGACGAGACGTTCTTCACGTCGCTCGAGCGCGTCGCCGGGATCGCCGAGGAGCTGATCCGGCGGCGGCTGCCCTCGACCTGGGCCGCGACGATGCGCGCCGACCAGGGCGACCGGCTCCCCGACGACGCCTGGGCCGCGTGCAAGCGGTCGGGCCTCCGGCGCCTCCTCATCGGCGTCGAGGCCGGGACGCAGGAGATGGTCGACCGGATCCGCAAGGACATCCGCCTCGAGCAGGTCCTGCGGTGCGCCGAGCGCTGCCTCCGCCACGGCGTCGCCGCACAGTTCCCGTTCATCGTCTGCTTCCCCGGCGAGAGCGACGCGAGCGTCGAGGCGACGCTCGACTTCGCGCGCCGCCTCGCGGCGATGAGCCCCACGTTCCAGACGCCCGTCTTCTTCTTCAAGCCCTATCCCGGCACGCCGCTCACCGAGGACGCCGTGAAGCACGGCTTCCGCCTCCCCGCGACGCTCGACGAGTGGGCCCGGTTCGACTTCTACGCCGGAGACGGTCCGTTCACGACGCCCGCGCGGACGCGCCTCGTCGAGCGCTTCCGCTGGTACGAGAAGCACGCCTACGGCGCGGCCCCGGCCTGGAAGCGGCCCGTCGCCGCCCTGGCCCGCTGGCGCTGCGAGCGGCGGGCGTTCCGATTCCCGGTGGAGAAGGCCGTCGGCGAGCTCCTCTTCCCGGAGCCGGTCCTCTCGTGAGCCGCCTCCTCGTCACTCCGCCGCGGAGGAAAGGCCCGGCTCGAGCGCGGAGGCCTCTTCGGTGAAGAGCCTCGCGTCGACGACCTTCGGCGCGCCGTCGAGGAGGACGTGCCGGACCGGAACCCCGGCCGCCTCGAGCCACGGCAGGAGGTCGGCGTCGGCGACCCTCGGCACGCCTCCGAGGACGACGGCGCGGAGCCGCGCCCTCGGGAGGTCCGTCAGCGCCTCCGTCGGGTCGCCCCCCTCGTCGCGGACGACGACGAGATCCGCGTGCGCCCCGGCCGAGAGGCGCCCGGCGTCGGGCCGGCCGAGGACGGCGGCGGCGTCGGTCGTCACGAGCCGCAGGAGCTCTTCCGGCGCGAGCCCGGCGTTCTCCCGCGCGACGCCCAGCTCCGCGAGGAGGTCGCTCGCGCCGCTCAGCCGCGAGTCGCTCCCGAGGGCGAGCCGCCTCGCGGCCAGGAGCGGGCGCGGGTCGAGCGTCGCGCCGAGGACGCGCAGGTTGCTCGCCGGGCACCAGGCGACCGCCGCGCCCCGCTCGATCGTGCGCGCGACGCCCGCCTCCCCGAGGCCGACGCCGTGAACGAGGACCGTCGCCGGGCCGAGGCCGCCGAGGCGATCGAGGCGGAAGAGCTCTCCCGCGGCCTCCGCGTCGGTCCCCTCCGCGAGGTGAACGAAGAAGCGAGCGCCCGGCGGCGTCGCCGCGAGCGCCTCCTCGACCGTCGGCCCGTATCTCCCCGCGAGCCGCAGCGAGTGGCACCAGCCGTACGGACGGACGACGCGGACCGGGAAGGACGGGTCGCCCATCTCCGCGAGCCACGGGTCGTGGTGCGCCACCGTCGTGACGCCGGAGAGGAGGTTCTTCAGCGCGCCGTGCCGCGCGCGGACCGCCTCGTCGACCCGCTTCACGTCCCGGAAGGAACCGGCCGCGAGGAGCGGCTGGAGCGCGTCGATCCATTCGTACGCGCTCGCGCGGGGGCCGCCGGCGTCCGCCTCGGGGAACGCGTTCAGGCCGAGGTGCTCGTGCGCGTTCAGCAGACCCGGGAGGAGGAGATGCCCGTCGAGCGGCACGACGAGATCGCCCGTGCGATGCGCCGCGTCGCCCGCGACGCGGCCCCCCTCGAGCCGGAGCTCCGTGCGGCGCGCGCCGCCGGGGCCGACGATGCGCGCTCCCGTGAGGCAGGTCGGTGGAGCGTGAGGGCTCATCGCGGTTCCGGCAGTCCCGCGTCAGAGGCGGAGGAAGGAGAGCGCGAGGAGGACGGGAAGCTCCCTCTGCGCCTCCCACGCGTCGAGCTTCCCCGCCGCCTCGAAGTGGGCCCGCACCTCTTCGCCGGCCGGCTGCTCGAGGAGCGTCTCGAGAGAGAGCCCGGCGTCCGCGGCGGCGCGGCGGTGCACGTCGACCTCGTGAATGTGGTGCTCGACCGCGAGGAGCTCCTCCCCGCTCCGGAAGGAGCGGACGAGCCCGCGGCGCGCGGCGTCGGGGTGGAAGTCGGTCACGACGAGCCGGCCGCCCGGCGCGAGGGCCCGCCCGAGCTGCGCGTAAACGCGCCCCGCCTCCGCGACGTGCCCGATCGCGAGGCGGCACCAGGCGGTGCGGAAGGAGCCTGCGGCGAACGGGAGCGCCGTCAGGTCCGCGGCGGCGACGGCCGCGCCGCGCGCCCCCGCGAGGAGCATCGGGAGGACGAGGTCGATCCCGAACGCGCCGCGCCGGAACGTGCCGTCCGCGTTCCGGAGCCTGCGGCCGGTGCCGCACGCGGCGTCGAGGAGCGGACCGGCCGGCGCCGGGTCGAGGCGGCGGACCGCGAGCTCGTCGAGCTCCGCGAGAGCCCCCGCCTCCTCGTACGTCGGCGCCCAGCGGAGGTACGCCTCCGCGGGAGCGAGCACCTTGATCGGCACGGGCGCGAGTATAGGAGCGGGCTTCCGCCCGCGCGGACGCGGTCGAGGACGAGGCCGTGACGCTCCCGCTCGTCCTCCTCGTCAACCCCCGCGTCGTGCGGCGCCGCAACGCGCGCCTCCCGCTCTCGCTCCTGACGCTCGCCGCCGGGCTCGAGGGGAAGGCGCGCGTGAGGATCGTCGACGGGAACTTCGACGACGACGCGACCGCGACCGTCCTCTCCGCCGTCGCCGCCGAGCGCCCGGCGCTCCTCGGCGTCACCGTGATGCCGGGCCCGCAGGTCGCCCCGGCGATCGCGCTCTCGAAGGCGGTCCGCGAGCGAAACCCGAGTCTTCCGATCGTCTGGGGCGGCTACTTCCCGACGCTCTACCCCGACGCCGCGCTGGCCGCGCCCTACGTCGACGTCGTCGTCCGCGGGCCGGGCGAGGCGGCTCTCGCCGACCTCGTCCGCGCGTTCGGCTCCGCCGACGGCGCCTCAGCGCCCGCCGGGATCGCGGGGATCAGCCGGAAGGAGGGCGGCCGGGTCGTCCACGAGGCGGAGCGCCCGCTCCGGCCCTCCGACGTCCTGCCGCCTCTCCCGTACGAGCTCCTCGGGGACGTGCCGCGCTTCCTCCAGCCGACGTATCTCGGACGGAGGACCGCCGTCCACCAGGCCGCGATCGGCTGCCGGCACCGCTGCTCGTTCTGCGGCGTCGTGTCGATGTTCGACGGGAAGACGCTGCTGCCGGCGGCCGAGCGGGTCGCGCGCGACCTCCTCGTCCTGAAGGAGCGCCACGGCGCCGACGCCGTCCAGTTCTACGACCACAACTTCTTCGACCGCGAGGAGACGACGCTCCCGCTCGCCGAGGCGCTCTCCCGCGTCGGCCTCCCCTACTGGTGCTACGCGAGGACCGACGCGCTCGCGCGGTTCCCGGCGAAGACGTGGGAGCTCGTGAAGCGCTCCGGGCTACGGATGGTCTTCATGGGCGCGGAGGCGGCGAGCGACGAGGCGCTCCGACGGATGCACAAGGGCGCCCGCGTCGACGAGACGCTCGAGGCGACGCGGCGCTGCCGCGAGGCGGGAATCGTCCCGGAGCTCTCGTTCGTCCTCGGCGGGCCCGGCGAGGACGAGGCCGAGATCGAGACGACGCTCCGCTTCATCCGGAAGCTGAAGGCGATCCACCCCGCCTGCGAGGTCATCCTCTACTTCTGGACCCCGACGCCGCGGCGCCGCCGACCGGGCCCGGACGCGGCCGCTCGGACGGAGGGCCTCGAGCTGCCGACGACGCCCGAGGAGTGGACGGAGCCGGAGTGGGTCGACTTCGTCTGCCACCGGAACGCCCCGTGGCTCTCCCCGCGCGCGCGCCGGCGGATCGACGACTTCGCGACGGTCCTCGGCTGCCGGTTCCCGACGGTGCAGGACGTGCGGCTCCCGCGCTGGGGGAAGGCGGTCCTCTCCGCCGCGGCCTCCTGGCGCTGGGCGGCCGGCGCCTACGGCGGCCCCGCCGAGCTGCGCGCCCTCCGGCGCGTGCTCCCGCTGAAGCGCCCCGAGGCGGAGGGGCTGTGAGCGCGGAGGCGGCGTCGCCGCACGTCGTCCTCGTCAACCTCGCGCTCGTCCCGGGCCTTCGCGCCGGCGAGCTCCTCGCCCGCCTGCCGGGCCTCGGCCGCTTCGCGGCCTCGCTCGCGGAGGCGGGGGCCCGCGTCAGCGTCGTCGCGCGCTCGCACGAGGACGCCGACCTCACCGTCGGCGGCGTGCGGCTCGTGACGGTGAGCGACGGCGAGGGGCCGTTCGCGCCGCTGCGCAGCCCCGCGCGTCGCGTCGTCGCGCGGGTCCGGGAGCTCGGTCCCGACGTCGTCCACCTCGGCGGCTTCCTCTTCCCCGTCCCGACCGCGACGCTCCGGGCCGCCCTTCCGCGCCGGGTGCCGCTCGTCCTCCAGCATCACGGGGAGCCGCCGGGCAGCGGGCGGCTCGGCTTCCTCCAGCGCCTCCTGCTCCGCACCGCCGACGCGGTCCTCGTCACGAGCCGCCTGATCGTCGACGAGTGGGTCCGGGGCGGGTACCTCGCCCCGGAGACGCACGTCGAGGAGGTGCTCGAGGCGTCGACCGACCTGCGGCCCGTCGACCGGGCCGCGGCGCGCGCGGCGACGGGGATCGACGGCGATCCGGCGATCCTCTGGGTGGGCCGCCTCCACCCGCGCAAGGACCCCGTCAACGCCCTCCGCGCGTTCGAAGCCGCGCTCGAGCGGCTGCCGCGGGCGCGCCTCCACCTCGTCTACCGGGAGGCGCCGCTCCTCACCGAGCTGAAGGAGCTCTGCGCGCGAAACCCGGCGCTCGCGCGCGCCGTCCGCTTCGTCGGAGAGGTCCCGCACGAGGAGCTTCCCGCCTGGTACTCGGGCGCGGACCTCTTCCTGACCTCGAGCCCGTCCGAAGGCTCGAACTGGGCGCTCATCGAGGCGACGGCCTGCGGCCTTCCGGCGGCCTGCTCCGACATCCCGGCGAACCGCCGCGTGGCCACCCCGGGCTCCTCGTTCTTCGCGCCGGGCGAGCCGCCCCAGGGAGCGGACGCCCTCGTGAGGGCCTCCCACGCGACGGCGCCGCGCGGGGAGGCGATTCGGGAGCACTTCGAGCGGCGACTCTCGTGGAGCGTCGTCGCGCGGGAAGCGGTCGGCGCCTACACGCGCGCGATCGCCCGGCGGGGGGGCCGGTGAGGGTCGCCCTCGTCGTCCCGGGCGGCGTCGACCGCTCGCTCACCGAGCGCGTCATCCCCGCGCTCCTCTGGCTGATCGCGGAGCTCGCACGCCGCGCGGAGCTCGTCGTCTTCGCTCTCGGGCACGGCCCGGCGCCCGGCACGTGGGAGGTCCCGGGGGCGCGCGTCGTCGACCTCGGGCCGCTGCGGCTCTCGCGCGTCCCCGGCCTCGCGTTCGCGCGGCGCGCGCACGACCTCCGCACGCTCCTTCGCGCGCACGGGCCGTTCGACGCCGTCCACGCGTTCTGGGCGACTCCGTGCGGCGCGACGGCTCTCGCCGCGGCGCCCCGCCTGCCGCTCGTCGTCTCCCTCGCCGGCGGGGAGCTCGCGGGGATCGCCGACATCGGCTACGGCTGCGACCTCGTCCCGCGCGAACGGCGGAAGGTCCGCCTCACGCTCGCCCGCGCCGCGGCCGTGACGGCCGCGAGCCGCCCGCTCGTCGCCGAGGCGCTCCGGCGCGGCGTCGACGCGCGCCTCGTCCCGCTCGGGGTCGAGGACGCGGGCTTCCTCCCGCCGGCCGAGCGCCCGCCGGGCGGCCCGTTCCGCCTCCTCCACGCCGCCGACCTCAACCGCGTCAAGGACACGCCGACGCTCCTCCGCGCCGTGAGGCGCCTGGGCGACCGCGGCCTCCCGGTGACGCTCGACGTCGCGGGCGAGGACACGCTCGGCGGCGCCGTCCAGGCCGAGGCGGCGCGCCTCGGCCTCGCGGAGACCGTCGTGTTCCACGGCCGCCTCCCGACGTCCCGTCTCCGCCCGCTCCTCGCCGCCGCGGACCTCTTCCTCCTCTCCTCGAGGCACGAGGCCGGGCCCGTCGCGGTCGTGGAAGCCGCCGCCTGCGGCGTGCCGACGGTCGGGACGGCCGTCGGGCACGTCGCCGAGGGGAGTCCGCTGCGCTCGCTCGCCGTCCCGGTCGGCGACGACGCGGCGCTCGCCGAAGCCGCGGCGTCCCTCCTTCTCGACCCCGGGCGGCGCTGCGCGATGGGCGAAGCCGCGCGCGCCTGGGCCCGGGAGAACCGCGCGGCGATCGCCGCGGATCGCTTCGCCGGGCTCTACGGCGAAGTCAGCGACGCGCGAGCCGCCGCGGCGCGCCGGAAGCGAGCCGCCGCGTGAGGACGCCCGCCCACGCCGCCGCGAGCCGTGCGCCCGAAGCGTCCGGCGCGACGTTCGCCCGCACCTCGTCGAGCGACGGGAGGAGCGTCCGGAGGAGGAAGCGCGCGGCGCGGAGCGTCCCGTCGACGAGGCCGAGCGCCGTCGCCGTCCAGCCGCGCGCGGGCCGGGAGTGGCGAAGGACCGGGAGCTCCGCCGCACGGTCGAGGGCCCGCGGCGACACGCCCCGCGCGGCCCGCTCGAGCGCGCCCGGCTCGAACGTCCCCGGGAAGAGCCGCTCGACGGCGTGCGCGGCGAGCGCGACGGGCCCCCGCTCGCCGCGCCGAAGCTCGGGGATCGCGAGGGGGCCGCTCGTCCGCGCGAGGGCGGCGAAGTCGTACGCCTGCACGCCGCGGAGCCCCTTCGCCGCAAAGTCCTCCGCCGCGTGGAAGAGGAGGTGGCGGACGAGCGCCGACCGCGACGGCAGCGCCCAGGCTCCCGCGCGGATCGGGTCCCGCCGCAGCGCGTCCGTCGCGTCGAGGACGCTCCCGAGGACCTCCAGCCGGAACGAGCGGTGGAGCTCGATGCGAAGCGGGTTCTCGGGGTGCTCGCAGGCCGGGAACGGAACGCGCTCCTCCCGCTCGGCGAGGACGAGGTGCCGGCGGGTGTTCCAGAGCGGCGCGTACCCGAGCGCATCGCCGATCCGAGCCGCCGCCGCGCGCAGGCCGGCCTCCGAGTCGAAGAGGAGATCGAGGTCGGCCATCGGCCGGAGCCCCGCCGGGACCTCCTTCCCGAGGACGAGCGCCGCTCCCTTCAGCGGGACCGCCCGCAGGCCCGACGTCGCGAGGAGCTCCTCGAGGCGCGCGAGGAGGCCGAGGATCCGCTCCCCGCGCGCGGCACAGCGCGCCGCCTCCCCGGCGAGGTGCTCGCGGAGCGCGGCGGGGACGACCGCGACGTCGGGGAGCGCCGCGAGGCGCGGTCCGAGCCCCTGGAGGGACGCCGCGAAAGCCGCCGTCCGCGCCCGCGCCTCGTCCGCGGCGAAGGCCGCGAGCGGCGCGGCGGAGCCGTCCCTGAGCGCGGCCACGGCCGCGAGGCCCGCCGCCGCGACCTCGGGCTCCCCGAGCCGCCGCATCGTCTCCTCGTTCGAGAAGGGCGCGGCCTCGCCCGTCGCGCTCACCGCGCCCCTCCGGCTCCGGCCGGGGCGCCCGACCCGCGTTCCGCGATGATCACGAAGGGAGGACCTCGATGGAACCCTCGCTCCCGCTTCACCCCGCCGTCATCCACTTCCCGATCGCCGCGGCGTTCTTCGCCGCCGGGGCGCTCGCGCTCGCGCACGTCCGCCCGGGGGCGCGCGCCGCGTCGCTCTCGGCCGCGGCGCTCCTCCTCGCCGTCGCCGTCGCGGGGGGCCTCGCGGCGTTCGTCACCGGCTGGCGCTGGGCCGACGAGCTCGCCTACCTCGCCGGAGGCTGGGGTCCGCTCCCCGGGCCGAAGGCGGTCGAAGGGCTCGCGCAGCGGCACGCCCTTCTCGGCCTCGCCTCCGTCGCGACGGCGGCGGTCGCGCTCGCGCTCGTCCTCCGCGCCCGCCGTCGCGAGGCGCCGCCGACCCTCGCCCTCCTCGCGGCGCTTCTCGCGAGCGCGCTCGTCGGGGCGACGGGGCACCTCGGGGGGACGATGGTCCACAACCCGCCTCCCCCCGCCGCCGAAGCCGGCGAGCGCTGACATGACGCTCCGGGCCCTCCCCTACTTCGGGGTGAGGGCCCGGATCTCGGCGACGAGAGCCTTGATCTGCTCGTTGCCGAGCTTTCGGCCGAAGGCGGGCATCTTGTCGCGGCCGCGACGGATCGACCCCTCGAGACGCGAGTCGGAGACCGAGGCGAGCCACCGCGGATCGGTCAGGTCCCGCGCGTTCCGCTTCTTCCCCTCTTCCGTGTTCGACTTCCCGTCCGGCCCGTGGCAGACGGTGCAGTAGGCCTCCCAGGTCGACGAGCGGCCCGGCCCTTCGGCCCGCACCGGGCCCGCGAGGAGGCAGGCACCGAGCACGGCGGCGGCAACTCCGGTCATTCTCGACATTCGCGTTCTCTCCCTTCGCGAGGAGTGTCGCGCGTCGCGCCCCGCTCTCCGCATGCGCGCAGCGGGAATCCCGCGACGTCGTGATCCGGGTCACGGGCGGCGCGCGCGCTCCCTCCCAAGAATCGGGCCACCCGAAAGGAGACGCGTCATGTCCGCTCGAGCCCGACTGCATCGGCTCGCTCCGCTCGCCGTCTTCGCGGCCGTCGCGGCTCTCGCGTGCGGCACGCGCAAGAGCCCGACGGAGCCGGTCGACGACCCGCCCAGCCCGGACGCGACGTTCTCGCGCGTTCAGGCCGAGGTCTTCACGCCCTCCTGCGCCCTCTCCGGCTGCCACGCCGGCGCGGCCCCCGCGCAGGGGATGAACCTGGGCGCGGGGAGCGCCTGGGCCCAGATCGTCGGCGTCCCCGCCGTCGGCTCCTCGCGCCTGCGCGTCGCACCGGGCGACGTCGCGGGGTCCTACCTCGTCTCGAAGCTCCGGGGCGACGCCACGATCACCGGGAGCCGGATGCCGCTCGGCGGCCCCTACCTCTCCTCCGACAGGGAGCAGCTCGTCGTCGACTGGATCCGGCGCGGCGCTCCGAACGACTGAGGTCCCCGATGAAGAGACACGCGCCCCTCCTCGCCCTCCTCCTCCTCGCCGTCCCGCCGGCCGCCGCGCAGGAAGCTCCCGCCTGGGACCCGGGCTACGGGATGCGCTTCCTCTCGACGCACTCCCCGCTCGTGAACGACACGGGAATCCTCGAGACGGTCTTCACCCACCGCTTCAACCAGCCCGTGAACGAGGCCGGCGGCAACGACCTCTTCGGCCTCGACAACGGCGCGAACATCGGCATCGGCCTCTCCTGGGTCCCGGTCCGTCGCGTCGCGGCCGAGGTCTACCGCGCCTCCTCCGGCGGCGACTACGAGCTCGCCGCGAAGGTGGCCGTCCTCGAGCCGACGGCGGAGAGGCCCCTCGGCATCGCCGTCCGCGCCGGCGCGAGCTGGCTGACGAAGTACGACATCGACCGGAAGGCCGGCGCGTTCGGCCAGCTCCTCGTGGCGTGGACCCTCGCGGACCGCGTCACGCTCGCCGCGGCCCCCTCGTACGCCTCGAACACGCCCCTCTTCGAGGACGTCTTCAACGTCCCGCTCGCGCTGCAGGTCCGGCTCGGGAGGGGCTTCCTCGCGACGGGCGAGTACGTCTTCCGCAACCGCGACCTCGACGGCTCGAAGGGGCAGTGGTCGTTCGGCCTGGAGAAGTCGGTCTACCGCCACCGCTTCCTCCTCTGGATCGGGAACTCCGCCGCGACGACGGTCGACCAGACGCTGGCGGGCGACTACGCGGGGGGGGTGATGGAGTCGAACCTCCGCCTCGGCTTCAACATCTCGAGGCAGTTCCGGATCGGGGGGAACTGAGGCGCGGCGTCCCCCCGCGCGGCGGCGCCTCCGCGGTCGGCCGCCGGGCCGGCAGGTACGACGTGCTATTTTTCCGGTGGTGCTGCGGCGGCTCCTCCTCGCGCTCTGCGCGGTCTTCCTGATGCAGGAGACGAGCCTCGGCTCCCTCTTCGTGGGGGCCGAGTGCTTCGAGTCGTGCCCCGACGACACCACGCCGGGCCATTGCCCGCCGACCTGCGCGACGTGCGGCTGCGGTTCCCACCTCAACCCCGTGGCGCCGCGGCCCGTCCGGGTCACCTCTCCCGCCTCGAGCGAGCTTCGCACGGCCTGCGAGGCGGCGCTCCCCCCGGCGGACTCCCACCTCCCCGACATCCTGCACGTCCCGCGACCCCTCCTCGCATAGACGCGGTCGCCGGAGGGCGGCTCGAGACGCGGACCGACGGTCGCGCGTCCGGACGAGCCCGTCCCGCGCGACCGCGGACGCCCCCGGCCGCCCCTCGGGGCGGCTGACCCGCGTCGCGCCGGCGGTCGGACACCCGCCGCGCTCAGCGCCCTCGGCCGGTTCGACGGCCGGCCGGCGCCTCTCGGAGGGTCCACGGAATGTCGAAGGTCGATCCCGCCGTCTTCATCGCGGTCGCGTTCCTGGGAACGGCGCCGCTTCTCGCGGAGGGTCCGCGCCCTCAGGCCTCGCCCGGCGCGCGCGCGGCGCTTCCGCTCACGCGCGCGGACGCCCGCCGGAACGCGCTCGAGGCGAGCCCCGGGCTGCAGGCGCTCGGGGCGCAGGTCCGCGCCGCGGAGGGGGCCTCGCGCCAGGCCCGCGCGCTCTCGAACCCTGAGCTCCGCTTCGAGGCGGAGGACCTCGGCGGCGACCCGGCGCTGGTCGCCGCGCAGAGGACTCTCTCGATCGAGCAGGGGGTCGAGTGGCCCGGCAAGCGCTCGGCCCGGATCGCGGCGGCCGAGCGGAGCCGCGACGTCGCGGCCCTCGACCTCGCCCGCGGCCGGCGGGACCTCCTGGCGGAGGTCGACCGGAAGTTCGCGGCCCTCCTCGGCGCGCAGGAGCGCGACGCGATCGCCGCGCAGAACGTCGAGACCGCGCGCGAGGTCACGCGCGCCGTCGCGAGCCTCGTCGACGCCGGCGAGGCGTCGCCCGTCGAGGCGGCCCGGGCGGAGAGCGAGGAGGCGCTCGCGGTCATCGACCGCGCGAGCGCGAGGCGCGACCTCGAGCTCGCGCGGCGGGAGCTCGCCCGGCTCTGGGGCGAGGATTCGCCGTCCTTCCCGGAGGCTGCGGGCGCGCTCGACGCCGCCGTCGAGCTCCCCGACCGGGACGCCTCGCTCGCCGCCCTGGCCCGCCTTCCCGACCTCGCCCGCTGGGGCGCGGAGGCCGAACGCCAGGCCTCGCTCGTCACCGCGGCGAGAAGGCAGGTCCTTCCCGATCTCACCCTCAGCGTCGGGACCCGCTCCACCTCCGGCCTCGACGGCCGCACCTGGGTCGCGGGGCTCGCGTTCCCGCTGCCCGTCTTCACGCAGTTCGCCGGCGCCCGCGCCGAGGCGACCGCCCGGCAGCAGCAGGCCGCCTTCGAGCGCCGCGCGGAGGAGGTGCGCGTTCGGAGCGAGTTCCTCGGAGCGTACGCGACGCTCGAGAGGGCGCGGGACGAGGCCCGCGCCCTCCGGGACGAGGTCCTTCCCCGGGCGGAGAAGGTCTACGCGGCCCTCGGCGAGGGGTACCGGCGCGGCAAGTTCCGCCTGCTCGACCTCCTCGAGGCCCGTCGCACCCTCGCCCAGACGCGCCTTCGCACCCTCGACGCGCTCGTCCGGCTCGCGACCGCCGACGCCGACCTGAAGCGCCTCGTTCCCGACCCGGCGAGCGACACCCTCGGAGCAGACCGATGAACCCGTTCTTCAGAAGCCTCTCGGCCCGGCGCCTCGCCCCGGCCTCCGTTCTCCTCGTCCTCGCGGCCGCCGGCTGCGGCCGCGCCGTCGCACCCGGCGGAGCCGCGCATCACCCGCCGCACGCCGAGGCGTCGGCCAGGCCGGAGACGGCGGCCGAGGCCTCCGACCTCGACCGGAGCGTGGCCGAGCTGAAGTCGGAACGCTGCGAGCACGAGGTCCCCACGTACACCTGCGACGAGTGCCGGTACGAGGCCGGCGTCGCGAAGGCCGGCCCGGAGCTCTTCGACCCGGGGCAGGGCGGGACCCTCGCCACGATGAAGGCGGGCGCCCGGCCTCTCGCGGGCGGGAAGGGCTCGACCGGGGAGATCCGGCTCAACCAGGAGCGCGCCGTCCACCTGAGCCCGCTCGCGACCGGCGTCGTCCGGTCGATCCTCGTCGACGTCGGCGCCCGCGTCCGCGCCGGGCAGGTCCTCTTCGAGGTCGAGTCGGGCGAGTACCGGCAGGCGAAAGCGGACCTCCTCCGCGCCGAGGCGGCCCTGAAGCTCTCCGAGGCCACGGCCGCGCGCGAGCGCGATCTCCACGAGAAGGGCGTCTGCCCGATGAAGGACGTCCTCGAGGCCGAGGCCGCCCTCGAGCAGGCCCGGGCCGACCGCGCCGCCGTCGTCGGCCGGCTGCTCGCCTA
>JAKLER010000105.1 GCA_022711615.1 Acidobacteriota bacterium | reverse complement strand
CGACCTACCTGACGGTCCCCGTGCTCGTCGAGACCAGCGGCTTCCAGAGCGAGCTCTTCGTCGCGAACACGGCTTCGGTCGACGCCGTCGCCACGATCCGCTACGTGGAGTCGGCGACGCCGTCGGCCGGGCCGGGCGGGACGTTCCGGCTGGACCTCCCCGCCGGCCAGGCCGCCAGGTTCCCGGACGCTCTCGACTGGCTCAGGCAGAAGGCGGGATGCGTCGGGCCCAGATACTCGATGAGCAGCTACGTTGGTTCCCTCCGAATCGAGGTCGAAGGCGTACCGGCCGCATCGATTCTGGCGGGTGCGCGCGTTGCGGCCCGGACGCCCTCAGGAAAGGGACAGTTCGGGCTCTACCTTCCGGGCGTCCTCGGGGGAGAAGAGGCAAAGAGCGAGGCATTCCTCTACGGCCTGCGGTCGGACGAGGAGAACCGGTCCAACGTCGCAGCGGTCCACACGGGACCCACGGGCTCCGGCGCAATCGAGGTGGCGTTTCAGTGCTTCGACGGCGAAGTCGGCGGGGCACCTGCCGGGGAAAGGGTCTATCGGACCCTCGAGCCGGGCGGGTGGACTCAGATCGGCAACTTCCTTCGCACGTCGAACGTCAGAAACGGATGGGTTCGCGTCGAGCGGACGAAGGGCACCGCACCTTGGGTGGCGTACGGCGTCGTGAACGACGGCGCCGCAGCTGCGGAGCGCACGGGAGACGGTGCCTTCGTTCCGATGGTGAAGTAGATCCAGGCCGCCCGGGAAGCGCCTCGCCCGACGAACTCGGGCGAGGCGCTTCGCCCTCGGTCCTCAGCCTTCCGCGAAGGCCTCCTTCAGCGCCTCGCGGTGCGCCGCGAGCGTCTTCGCGAGGTCCTTCTCCGTGTGGGCGGTCGAGACGAACATCGCCTCGAACGCCGCGGGCGCGATGAAGACGCCGCTCTTGAGGAGCCCGTGGAACCAGCGGTTGAACGCCGCGCCGTCGCTCTTCTTGACGTCGTCGAAGCTCGCGATGGGTCCGGGATTGAAGAAGAGCGTGAGGATCGATCCGACGCGGTTCAGCGTGAGGCGCTCCTCGACGCCGAGCTCCTTCGCGACCTTCCGCATCCCCTTCTCGAGCTTCGCGGCGGTCCGCTCGAGCTTCGCGTAGGCCGCGGGAGTGAGCGAGTCGAGCATCGCGATCCCCGCCGCCATGGCGAGCGGGTTCCCGGAGAGCGTCCCCGCCTGGTAGACGGGGCCGTCGGGGGCGACGTGGGCCATCAGGTCCGCCCGGCCGCCGTAGGCGCCGACCGGGAGCCCGCCCCCGAGGATCTTCCCGAGGCAGGTCAGGTCGGGCTTGATGCCGAAGAGCTCCTGCGCGCCGCCTCTCGCGAGGCGGAAGCCGGTGATGACCTCGTCGAAGAGGAGGAGCGCGCCCTCGCGGTCCGCGATCTTCCGGAGGCCCTCGAGGAAGCCCGGTTTCGGCAGGACGACGCCCATGTTCGCGGCGACCGGCTCGACGGCGATGACGGCGATCTTCCCCGGGTACTTCCGGAAGAGGGCCTCGACGGACTCGAGGTCGTTGTACGTCGCGGTGATCGTCGCCTTCGCGAGCTCGGCCGGGACGCCCGGCGAGCCGGGGATCCCGAGCGTCGCGAGGCCGGAGCCGGCCGCGACGAGGAACGAGTCGGCATGGCCGTGGTAGCAGCCCGAGAACTTGAGCACGAGGTCGCGCCCCGTGATCGCCCGCGCGAGGCGCACCGCGCTCATCGCCGCCTCGGTGCCGGACGAGACGAAACGGACCTTCTCCATCGACGGGACGAGGCGTGTCACGCGCTCGGCGAGCTCCACCTCGGCGCGGCACGGGGCGCCGTAGGAGGTCCCCCGCGGGAGGGCCTTGCGGATCGCCGAGGCGACCGCCTTCGGCATGTGCCCGAAGAGGTGCGGCCCGTAGGACATGACGTAGTCGACGTAGCGGTTCCCGTCGGCGTCGACGAGGATCGAGCCCTTCGCCTTCTTCACGAAGAACGGCGTGGCGCCGACGGACTTGAACGAGCGGACGGGCGAGCTGACGCCGCCCGGCATCTTCGCCTTCGCTCGGGCGTAGAGCCGGTCCGACTCGACGGTCCGCCGGACGCGGCGGCGGCGGGGGGCGACGGGCCTCTTCGGGGCCTTCTTCTTCGGCGCGGGCGGCGGCGCGGCCGCCTTCCGCCTCATCTTCCTTGCAGCCACTCGGCGGCCTCCTTCGCGTGGTACGTGAGGATCAGGTCGGCGCCCGCGCGCTTCATCGACGTCAGGATCTCGAGCGTCACGCGCTTCCCGTCGATCCAGCCGCGCTCGGCGGCGGCCTTCACCATCGCGTACTCGCCCGAGACGTTGTAGGTGGCGAGCGGGACGTTCGTGACCTCCTTCGCCGCCCGGACGACGTCGAGGTACGAGAGGGCCGGCTTGACCATGACCATGTCGGCCCCCTCCTCGACGTCGGAGAGGATCTCCTTGACCGCCTCGCGGACGTTCGCCGGGTCCATCTGGTAGGCGCGCCGGTCGCCGAACGCCGGGGTCGACTCGGCCGCCTCGCGGAACGGCCCGTAGAAGCCGCTCGCGTACTTCGCCGCGTACGAGAGGATCGGGACGTTCCGGAAGCCGCTCGCGTCGAGGACGTCCCGGATTGCGCGGACCCGGCCGTCCATCATGTCGCTCGGGGCGACGACGTCGGCCCCCGCCCGCGCGTGCGCGAGCGCCTCCGCCGCGAGGATCGGGAGCGTCGCGTCGTTGTCGACGGCCTGGTCGACGATGACGCCGCAGTGCCCGTGGTCGGTGTACTCGCAGAGGCAGACGTCCGTCATGACGACGGTCGCGGGGCTCGCCCGCTTGATCGCCTCGACGGCGCGGCAGACGGGTCCGGAGAGGTCGGCGGAGGGCGAGCCGACGGCGTCCTTGTGGTCCGGGATGCCGAAGAGGATGACCGAGAGGACGCCGCGCGCGGCGAGCTCGGCGGCGTCCTTCGCGGCGAGGTCGGGCGAGACGCGGTCGACGCCCGGCATCGACGGGATCGGCTGCCGGATCCCTTCTCCCGGGACGACGAACATCGGGGCGATGAAGTCGGCCGGGTCGAGCGTCGTCTCGCGGACCATCGTCCGGAGCGACTCCGAAAGGCGCAGGCGGCGGTAGCGGTGGAGGGGGAACGCCATGGGTCAGGCCTCCTTCAGGAGCGCGATCAGGTCGGTGAGGAGGGGCTTCGCGGGGACGGACGGCTCGGGGAAGCCACGCGCGACGAGGAGGCGTGCCGTCTCCGGACCGAGGACGCCGAATCTTACCGGCGGCAGCTCCCGGGCCGCCGAAGCGCCGAGCGCGGAGAGGAAGACGTCGAGCGCGGCGAGCGACCCGATCGCCAGCGCGTCGTACTCCCCCGCGCGGAAGGCCGAGAGCGTCCGGTCGTCGAGCGCGGTGAGCGGCTCCTTCACGTAGACGATCGGCGCCGTCACCTCGAAGCCGCGCGACGCGAGCTCCGAAAGGGGCGCGACGTCGGCGTCGGAGCCGCGCGGCCAGAGGAGCCGGCCCGACTCTCCGCGCCGCGCGAGCTCCGCGAGGATCCCGACCGCGCCGGGCGGGTCGGGGGTGACGACCTCCGCGACGCCGGCCGCCTCGAGAGCCCGAGACGTCCCGGCCCCGGCGGAGACGACGAGGCGGAAAGGACGCACGAGGAGGTTTCCTTCCGGAGCGTCGCTCAGCATGTCGACGGCGTTCAGCGAGGAGACGACGAGGATCGCCCCCTCGGCGGTGTACGCCGCCGTCTCCGCGAGCGCCGCAGGGACCGGGACGACCCGGTGGGTGACGAGGAGGTCGGCGCCGACGACGGGGCCGCCCGTGGGCCGGAGGAGGAGGACCCTCCTCATCGGCCGGCCGCTCGGGCCTCCGTGACGAGCTGCTCCGCTCCGCGGGCGAGGAGGCGCTCCGCGAGGAGCCGGCCGAGCGCGAGCGGATCTTCGACGGTGCCGGAGGCCTCGTCCTCGATCATCGCGGAGCCGTCGAGGGAGAGGACGCGCGCCCGCAGGGCGAGCGTCCCGCCGCCTCCCGGCGTCGCGAGCGCGGCGACCGGGGCCCGGCAGCCCGCCCGGAGTGCGTTCAGGAGGCTGCGTTCCGCGGCCGCGGCGGCGTTCGTCGCCGGGTCGTCGAGGTGGGAGATCGCGGCCGCGGCGTCAGCGTCGTCTCTCCGGCAGGAGATCCCGAGCGCCCCCTGGGCCGGCGCGGCGAGGAGCTCGTCGAGCGGGATCCTCTGCGTGATCCGCTCGCCGAGGGAAAGGCGGTCGAGGCCGGCGCAGGCAAGGATGAGCGCGTCGGCGCGCCCCTCCTCGAGGCGGCGCAGGCGCGTGTCGACGTTCCCCGCCATCGTGACGGTCTCGAGGTCGGGGCGGAGCCGGAGAAGCTGCGCGACGCGGCGCGGGCTCGCCGTCGCGACCCTCGCCCCCTGCGGGAGCGATCGGACGTCCTTCGCGTCGTGCCGCGAGGCGACGACGAGCGCGTCGCGGACGTCGGCCCGGACCGGGACCGCGGCGAGGAGGAGGTCCTCGGCGTACTCGGTCGGGACGTCCTTGAGGGAGTGGACGGCGAAGTCGATCTCGTTCCGCCGGAGGGCGTCGTCGAGCGCGCGGACGAAGACGCCGACGGAGTCGCCGGCCGCCGGGATCCGCCCCTCGGTCGAGAGCTGGTCCCCCTCGGTCCTCACGAGGACCTCCTCGACCGCGCGCCCCGTCGCCTTCGTCAGCGCGGCGGCGACGTGTCCCGACTGCGTCCGCGCGAGGAGGCTCGCGCGCGTTCCCATCCGGAGGGGTCGTCCGTGGCTCATCGTCGTCCTTTCCTCGTCCTTCGGCGGGGCTGCGACCGGCGCGCCCTACGCTCTCCGGGGAGCGCCATCCGCCGCACCCCGTGCCCCCCGGCTTCGTGGCAAGGCATTCCTCGGTTTCGTGGTCCGGCCCCTACTCCCCGCCGTCCAGCCGGAAGAGGGCCCTCACGACGGCCGCGCGGGTGAGGCGCTCGGAGGCGTCCCCCTCCTTCAGGCCGATCGTGGGGTTGTGAAGGATCTTGTGGATCAGCGTCTCGGTCATCCGCTCGACGACGGCGCGGTCCTCGGCGGAGAGGTGCGCGAGCTTCCCGGCGTACCGCTCCAGCTCGTCGACGCGGGCCTTCTCGAGCCGCCCGCGCAGGGTCTTCAGCGTGTCGACGTGGGAGAGCCCGGCGAGCCAGCCGAGGAAGCGCTCGGTCGACTCCTCCACGATCCGCTCGGCCTGAGGGACGTCGGCCATCCGGTCCTTCGCGTTGTCGCAGGCGAGCTCTCCGAGGGCGTCCATGTCGTAGCGGTAGACGTCGGAGAACTCCTCGACCCTCGGGTCGACGTCCCGCGGGACGGCGACGTCCAGGATCAGGAGCGGTCCGCGTCGCCGCCCCCGTCCGAGGACCGGCTTGAGCATGTCGAACGTGACGACCGGCTCGGTCGCCCCCGTCGCCGAGAGGACGATGTCGACCTCCGCGAACGCCTTCGCCCTCTCCTCCCACGGCACCGTCCAGCCGTGGAAGCAGCCGGCGAGCGCCTTCGCCTTCTCGGGGGAGCGGTTCGTGAAGGTGATCTGCTTCACGCCGTCGTCGGCGAGGAGGCGGGCCGTCAGCTCCACGGTCTCGCCCGCGCCGAGGAGGAGGACCTTGCAGTCGGAGACCGACTCGAAGATCCGGCCGACGAGGGAGAGGGCGATGCCCGGGACGGAGACGGGCCGCGCGCCGAGCGACGTCTCGGTCCGGACCCGCTTGCCGCACTCGAGGGCGCTCTGGAAGAGCCGGCTCGTGACGGCGCGGGCGGTCCCCGCCTCGGCGGCGCGCCGGTGCGCCTCGCGGATCTGGCCGAGGATCTGCGCCTCGCCGAGGACCATCGAGTCGAGCCCGGAGGCGACGCGGAAGAGGTGCCTCACCGTCGCCTCGCCCTGCCCCGAGAACGCCTTTTCGCGGAGGACGCTCGCCTCGACGCCGTGGAAGCGGGAGAAGAACTCGGCGAGGGCGTCGATGCTGTCGGGGACCTCGCTGACGCCGTAGACCTCCGCCCGGTTGCAGGTCGAGACGACCGCGCCCTCGGTCAGGATCCGCTCGCGGAAGAGCCCCTCGAGCGCCTCCCGGGCCGTTTCCGGAGTGAAGGCGAGCCGCGCCCTCAGGTCGAGATCCGCGCCCTGGTGGCTCCAGCCGACGAAGACGATCTCGGGAGGCATCAGGCGAACGAGTGGACCTTCGAGAAGAAGAGGTTCACGGCGGTGTACGAGAGGAGGACGAGGACGAAGCCGGCGATCGAGAGCTTCGCCGTCGACCCGGGGGCCGCGCCCCGGTGCGCCCGGACGAAGACCCAGAGGTAGAAGGCGAACGTCACGACCGAGCCCCAGACCTTGGCGTCGAGGAGCCACCCGGGATGCTCGA
The DNA here is from genome assembly GCA_022711615.1 of Acidobacteriota bacterium. Classification (GTDB taxonomy): domain Bacteria; phylum Acidobacteriota; class Thermoanaerobaculia; order UBA5066; family UBA5066; genus UBA5066. The sequence goes on along the minus strand of JAKLER010000105.1, from coordinate 6,256 downwards.
CGTGCCAGACCTTGTAGGCCCAGAGGAAACCCATCGTCAGCCCGGCCGCGAGCGAGACGACGCCGACTCCGATGGAGGTCCGCGCGGCCCGCTCCAGGTAGCTCAGGGAAGGGAGTCGCGAGACGGGACCGTTCAGGACGTGCCGCTTGCTCCGGAGCCGCCGGCCGAGGACGAGGTAGAGGAGCGAGAGGGCGCACGCCACGGCGAACGCCGAATAGCTCAGCATGTTGAGCGTGACGTGGAACGCGAAGATCGAACCTCGCATCTCCTGCTTCGGGAGGCTTCCCCCGGGAAGGAGGAACGAGTGGAGGAGGAAGAAGAGCGATACCGGCATCAGGAACGCGCCGAGGGAGCGGTCGTGGTGCCGCGCCTCCAGGATCAGGCTCATCGCCGCCAGGAAGAGCCCGAAGAGCGCCATCGACCCGAGAAGGTCGCCGTAGGGAACGGTCTTCAGGGCGAGGGAGCGGACGTAGAGGAAGACGAAGTTGAAGACCGCTCCCGCCGCGGCGAGGAGCGTCGCCAGCCGGCCGGCCGAGACCTTCGGATGGCGGAGCCACGTGACGTAGAGGAGCGTCGCCCCCCCGTAGCAGACGAGGGCGAGAAGGCCGAAGAGGAGGTTGGAGAGGCCGGTGCCGGACATCCGAACCGCTGATTATAAGGACCCCTGCGGTCCTCTTCGCGAAAGCGCCTTCCGGCAGGCCCGTGCGGCGGCGATCGCCTCCTCGGCCCCGGCCCCCCGGGAGACGAGATGCCCCATCTTCCGCTTCGTGGCAACGCCACTCTTGCCGTAGAGGACGACCTCGAGGAGGTCGGGATTCCCCTCCCAGGCCGAGAGGTCGAGGCTCCCTTCCGATCCCTGAGCCTGCCAGACCTCGCCGAGGAGGTTCGCCATGCAGAAGGCGCCGCCCGAGAGGAGACGCGGCGGGACGAGAGGGACACCGAGGAGGACCCGGGCGAGAGCTTCGAACTGACTGTACGTACAAGCCTTGCGGGTGACGTGCCCGGAGTTGTGGGGGCGCGGCGCCAGCTCGTTCGTGAAGATCCGGACGTCGGTGGAGCGGTGGCGCGCCGACCGCCCGACGAAAAGCTCCGTCGTCAGGAGGCCGGTGACGCCGAGGGCCCGGGCCGCCGAAAGGGCGACGGACTTCGCCTCCGCCTCGAGGTCGACGGGGAGGCGGGCCGGCACGAGCGTGACGTCGAGGATGTGGTCGCGATGGACGTTCTCGAAGAGGGGGAAGACGACCTCGTCCCCGTTCTTCTCGCGCGCCACGATGGCGCTCGCCTCGAGGACGATCTCGATCGGCTCCTCGAGGACCCACCCTCCGGCCTCCAGCGCGTCGCGCGCCGGCGACGCGAGGAGCGCCTCCAGCTCGTCCTCCGACGCAAGCTTCCACTGCCCCTTCCCGTCGTAGCCGCCGCGCCCGGTCTTGAGGATCGCGGGGAGCCCGAACGACCGCACCGCCGCACGCAGGTCGTCCGCGTCCCGTCCGGCGGCGAACGCGACATGCGGCAGGCCGTGGGCTCGGAAGAACTCCTTCTCGAGCGCCCGGTCCTGCGTCGTCCGGAGGACGTCGAGCGACGGGGCGAGCTTCTCGAGCCCCGAGACGCGGGCGAGCCCTTCGGTCTCGACGTTCTCGAACTCGTACGTGACGACGTCGCAGGCGTCGAAGAGCTCCTGCAGGCGGGCGGTGTCGCGCCAGGGAGCGCTCACCGCGCGGGCCGCGCGGCGGAGCGCCGGGGCCGTCGGGTCGGGGTCGAAGACGTGGACGTCGGCGCCGAGATCCTGGAGCGACGAGGCGAGCATCGCGCCGAGCTGCCCTCCGCCGAGGATGCCGACCGTCGTCACGGCGCAGTCCCGCCGCGCGGGCTCCGGACCTCCGCGTTCCCCGCCCGCGCCTTCTCCCGGAGCGACTCCCGGTGCGCCTCGAGCTTCGCGGCGAGCGCCGGGTCCGAGAGCGCGAGGACCTTCACGGCGAAGAGCCCGGCGTTCGTCGCGCCGGCGGGGCCGATCGCGAACGTCGCGGTCGGGACGCCCCCCGGCATCTGGACGATCGAGAGGAGGCTGTCGAGGCCCGAGAGGGCGCGGCTCTGGACCGGGACGCCGAGGACCGGGAGCGTCGTCAGCGCCGAGACCATGCCGGGAAGGTGAGCCGCGCCCCCCGCTCCCGCGATGATCACCTTCAGCCCGCGCGCCGCCGCTCCCTTCGCGTAGTCGAACATCTCCTCGGGCATCCGGTGCGCGGAGACGACCGAGGTCTCGAACGGCACGCCGAAGTCGCGGAGGACCTCCTCCGCCTTCGCCATCGTCTCGTGGTCCGAGGCGCTCCCCATCACGATCCCGACGAGCGGCGTGGACATCTCTTCGGCCTCCGTCCCCAGATTAGCGCGCGGCCCGGAGGGCCGCGGCCACGGTCTCGAGCCGGACGCCGCGTGAGGCCTTCACGAGGACGACGTCCCCGGGACGGACCGTCTCCACGACGCGGGGTGCCGCCTCCTCCCCCGTCTCGAAGAACGCCGCCGGGACCCCGGCGGCCTCCGCGGCGCGCGCGAAGCGAGCCGCCTCGCCGTTCACGGCGACGAGCGCCGCCGGCCGGGCCGCCACCGCGGCCCCCGCGACGACGTCGTGCTCGGCGGCAGCGAGCGGTCCGAGCTCGCGCATCTCGCCGAGGACGAGGACGAGCCTGCGCCCGAGCGCGTCGGCCAGCTCGCGCGCCGTCCTCAGCGAGGAGAGCGCCGAGCCGGTGTTCGAGTTGTAGGTGTCGTCGAGGAGGACGGTCCCGTCGGCGAGCGTCTCCGGCGCGAAGCGCCCGTCCCGGACCGAGGCGACCCGGAGGAGCGCCTCGCGGAGCGCCTCAGGCGGCGCATCGACTCCGAGGAGCCCCCGCACCGCCGCGAGCGCGGCGAGCGCTGCGTACGCGCCCGCCTCTCCGGCGAGGGGGACCTCGTACGCGAACGCCTCCGCCCCCGCGAGGGCGACGTGGAGGAGGCTCCCCCCGAGCCCGCGGCTCTCGCGCGCGACGGCGCGCAGGTGGCACCCCTCACCGAAGCCGTAGAGGATCCGGCGCTCCCCGGGGGCGCGGGCGATCTGCGCCGCGACGCGCGGGTCGTCGCCGTTTCCGATCGCGCAGCCGTCCGCCCCGAGCGCCGCGAAGAGGTCCCCCTCCTCCTCGGCCACGTCCTCGATCGTCCCGATCCCCTCCGTGTGCTCCGGGGCGATCAGCGTGACGAGCGCCGCGTCGGGCCTCGCGACCCGGGCGAGGAGGGCGATCTCCCCGCGGTGGCTCGTCCCGATCTCGACGGCGGCGAGGTGGTGGTGCTCGTCGAGGAGGAGGAGCGTCATCGGGAGGCCGACGTCGTTGTTCAGGTTGCCGGGGGTCGACTGGACCTCGCCGGGGCGGAGGACGTCGAGGAGCGCGGCGACGGCGCGGGTCGTCGTCGTCTTTCCCGCGGAACCGCCGACGGCGACGACCTTTCTCCCGTCGGTCGAGGCCCAGCGGTCGCGGTGGAAGCGGGCGAGGTCGCCGAGGGCGGCGCGCGTGTCGGGGACGCGGACGACGGCGCCGTTCGGCGGCAGGTCGCCGGCCGTCGAGATCAGGACGCCGCCCGCGCCGGCCGCGGTCGCCTGCGGAAGGAAGCGGTGCCCGTCGAACGTCTCGCCGCGGAGCGCGACGTAGAGGGCGCCGGGGGCGAGCGTGCGGGTGTCCGTGGAGACTCCGGCGAGGGGACGGCCGTCGCGGACGAGGACGCCGCCGGTGGCGCGGGCGACCTCGGCGGGGGTGAATCGGGCGGTGTTCTGGGGGATCGGCGTAGCCATCGAGGGGCCGATGCTAACCTCCCGCGCCATGTCGGTTCCCGGCCCCTCCCGCCAGCGCTTCGTCGACGCCGCCCTCGGACGCCCCGTAGACGTCCCTCCCGTCTGGCTGATGCGCCAGGCCGGTCGCTACCTCCCCGAGTACCGCGAGGTCCGCAAGCGCCTCGCGTTCCTCGACCTCTGCGCCGACGTCCCGTCGGCGGTCGAGGTCTCGATGCAGCCCTTCCGGCGCTTCGGGATGGACGGCGTCATCCTCTTCTCCGACATCCTGATCCCGCTACCGCCGATGGGGATCGAGGTGAAGCTCGACGAAGGGGGGCCAAAGCTCCCGACGCCGGTCCGGACGGCGGCGCAGGTCGAGACGCTCCGAGGCTTCGACCCGACCGTCGGGACCGGGTTCGTCCCGGCGATCCTCCGCGAGCTGAAGAAGGAGGTCGCCGGCCGCGCGGCCGTCATCGGCTTCTGCGGAGCGCCGTGGACCCTCGCGACCTACGCGGTCGAGGGGGGCGGCTCGAAGTCGTTCCAGCACACGAAGACGATGATGTGGAAGGAGCCGAAGCTCCTCGAGGCGCTCCTCGGCAAGCTCGCGGACTCCGTCGGCGATTACCTCGCCGCGCAGATCGAGGCCGGGGCCGACATCGTCCAGGTCTTCGACTCGTGGGCCGGCGAGCTCTCGAAGGCCGACTACGACCGATTCGCGAGGCCCGCGACGGAACGGCTCCTCTCGCGGCTCCCGAAGCGAGGGGAGGTCCCCGTCATCCACTTCGCCTCGGGCTCGGCGCACCTCATCGACTCGTACGCGGAGATGGCCTCGGACGTCATCTCCGTCGACTGGAAGCTCCCGCTCGACGAGGCGCGGAAGCGCTCGCGGGGCAAGGCCCTGCAGGGGAACGTCGACCCGGGCGTCCTCCTCGGCTCGCCCGACGACGTGAAGGCCGCGGTTCGTGCGGCGAAGTCGGCCGCCGGAGAGGGCGGGCACGTCGTGAACCTCGGGCACGGCATCCTCCCGCCGACGCCGCCCGAGAACGTCGCCGCCTTCGTCGAAGCCGCCCGCGAAGCCCGGGCCTGACGCCCCCCTCAGCGGAACGGCTTCGGAAGGCTCGCCTGCGTCCGCGGCGGCTCGTCCGACCGCTCCGGGGCCGCCGCCGGCGTCGCGGCCGGTCCGACCGTCCGGACGACCGGCTGCGTCCCTCCGCGGCGCGCCTCCCGAAGCGCCGCTTCCGCCGCGGTGACGATCGCCCGGAGCGTCGGCGCGCCGCCGCCGGCCCAGAACGCGACCCCGGCGGCGAGCGCGGCGGGCGCCACGAGAATCGCCCCCCCGCGCGCATCGTGCCCGGCGATCCCGCCGGCAGCCAGGTCTTCCGGGTCGTAGAACTCGCCCGCCGTGGCGGCGATCCCCTGGATCGCCCGGCGAAGCGTCTCGACGACCCTCTCGGGCGGCAGCAGGAAGCCGAAGTCGTCGGCCCCGTAGTGGGCGAGGAACGAGCCCGGCTCCTCCGTCGCGAGGGTCCGGAGGACGGCCGCGACGTGCGCGAGGAGACGGTCGCCGCGCCGGACCCCGTAGCGGTCGTTGAACGCCCGCAGCCGGAGGAGGTTGAGCCGCGCGAGCGCGAAGGGCGCCCCCCGCGTCAGGCGCCGGTCCACCTCCGCCTCGAGGCGGCCGCGTCCCGGAAGGTCGGTGAGCGGGTGCGACTCCAGCCCGTTCTCGACGTAGAGCCTCGCGAAGAGGCCGAGGAGGTCGTCGAGGCGCAGCAGCCCGCGGAAGACGCGCCCCGGACCGATGACGACGATCGGCTCGAAGCGTCGCGCGCGCGGCCTCCGCGCGACGAACGCGGCGACCTCCTCGACGGGCGTTCCCTCCTCGATCTGGTCCCAGGGCGCGTCGGCGATCGCGGCGGCGACGGTGTCGCCCCCGGAGCCCGACGAGACGAACCGGAACGTCTCCGCGCGGTTCCGGGCCAGGAGCCCGACCGCCCGGCCGTGCTGGAGGACCGGGACGACGTCGAGCTCGGGCTCTCTCCGGAAGAGGTCGTCCGCGGCCGTGAGAGGCGCCTCGACCGCCAGCGTCGGTCCGTGCGAGACGGCGGCGGCGATCTCGCCCCGTCCGTGTCCGCCCGCGGCCCCGACCGTCAGGTCCTCCGCGACGAACGCCTCCTCCGGCGCTCCCGGACGCGCGAGGAGGAACCCCTGCAGGAGGTCGACCCCCGCCCCGAGGCACGTCTCGAGGTCGTCCGTGGTCTCGATTCCCTCGGCGATCACGCCGCAGTTGATCCGGTGGCAGAGGGAGACGACCGACTCGACGAGGATCCGCTTCCGGGAGTGGACGAAGACGTCCTTCACGAAGACGCTGTCGAGCTTCACGAAGTCGGGGGCGAGGTCGGTGATCATCCGGAGGTTCGTGTAGCCGGCGCCGAAGTCGTCGATGGCGATCCGGAACCCCTCCGC
>JAKLER010000104.1 GCA_022711615.1 Acidobacteriota bacterium | reverse complement strand
CCCCGCCGGAGGCCGGAGGCCGCTGAAGGGCCGCCGCGGCGCAGCACGGGCACCGCACGGGAAGCGGAGCTAGACTCGCCCCATGAAGACCGAGAAGCTCACGCGCGAAGCCCTGACAGCGTATGCCGCGGAGAATCGGGAGGCTTTCGAGGCCCTTCTGAAGGACTTCGTCGAGATCCCGAGCGTCTCCGTGGACCCGACGAAGAAGAGCGCGATCCGCGAGAACGCCAAGCTCGCGGCGGACGTGATCCGCCGCTTCGGCGGCGAGTCGCGAATCCTCGAGACCGACGGCCACCCGATCGTCGCCGGCGCCTGGGGGAAGAACCCGCTCTGGCCGACCGTCACGGTCTACAACCACCTCGACGTCCAGCCCGCCTCGATCGAGACGGAGCCGTGGAAGACGGAGCCGTTCACGTTCACGAAGCAGGGCGACCGCTACTTCGGCCGGGGCACGACCGACGACAAGGGGCCGGCGCTGACGGCGCTCTACGGCATCAAGGCCGCCCTCGACGCCGAGCTCCCGGTGAACCTCCGGGTCCTCTGGGAGTTCGAGGAGGAGATCGGCTCCCCGAGCTTCGAGAAGGCGATCGCCGCTCACGCCGACCTGCTCGCCACCGATTCGGTCCTCGTCTCCGACACGATCTGGATCGCGCGCGGCAAGCCGGCCTGCCCGGCCGGGCTCCGCGGCCTCCAGGGCTTCCTCTTCACGCTCGAGACGGGCGAGACGGACCAGCACTCGGGCGTCTGCGGCGGCGCGGCGCGCAACCCGATGGCCGAGCTGATGAAGCTTGTCGCCGAGTGCTTCGACGCGACGACGGGCCGGGTGAAGATCCCGGGCTTCTACGACGACGTCGTCCCGCCGACGAAGAAGGAGCTCGAGGACTTCCGGCGGTCCGGCTTCACGGTCGCGGGCTTCAAGAAGGACCACCTCTTCAAGTCGCTCCGGACGAAGGACGCCCTCGACCTGATGAAGCGGATCTGGGCGCAGCCGACGTTCGAGATCCACGGGATGGTCGGCGGCTACACGGGGCCCGGGGTGAAGACCGTCATCCCCCCGAGCGCCGAGGTGAAGGTCTCCTGCCGCCTCGTCCCGAACCAGACGGGGGAGAAGATCGCGAAGCTCGTCACGAAGTTCGTGAAGTCGAAGAACAAGGACGTCGTCGTCCACGTCAAGAACCGCCTCGACCCGTACCAGGGGAAGACGGAAGGCCCGCTCGCCGAGGCCGTGAAGCGCTCGATGAAGTTCGGCTTCAAGCGCGAGCCCGTCTTCGTCCGCGAGGGAGGCTCCATCGGCGCCGTCGTGACGATGGAGAAGGTCCTGAAGTGCCCGGTCATCTTCCTCGGCCTCTCCCTCCCCGAGCACGGCTACCACGCCCCGAACGAGAACTTCGACTGGGAGCAGGCCTCCGGCGGCATGGCCTCCTTCACCCGCTACTTCGCCGAGGTCGCCTCGCTCGGCAAGCCCTCGAAGCTCGCGAAGCCCGGCCCGCGCCCGGCGAAGCCGGCGAAGAAGGTCGCGAAGAAGGGGAAGAAGTAGCCCGCGCGCGACCCGAACCCCGGCTGACATGCGAAGCCCCCGCGACGAGCGGGGGCTTTCCTTTGACGGGCGTCGAGGAAGAGGAGAGACCGAGAGACCGAGAGACCGAGAGACCGAGAGACCGAGAGACCCACCTGCCATCTCGAAGGGGCTCGCGAGTCGCGGCCGGGGGCAGCGAGGCGAGCGTGCGCCTCAGGATGAGATCTCCCGCACGCAGCGGATTCGGAAGGCGCGGAGAACGATCGGCAGCAGAGGCTCAGAATCTCAGCCGTGCACCCGTCGAAGCCTTTGATCGTGAGAGTGGCCGCCCGAGCGACTACACTTCTGTCCCGATGCCAATGGACCACTTCGGCGAGGAAGAGAGCTGCCCCCGCCTCGTCCAGGACGTATCGCGCGCGTCCGCGTGGGACGGCCTCTCAGGAAGATCGATCTGGGGCGGCGTCGAGGACCCGATCGCAGACGAATGCCGAGCGTTCTCCGAGTTTGCGGCTTCCGCTGGCTCACCGTCGAGGACGCCCACTCTCCGACGCAATCTTCTGGATTGGGGGAACCGGGGGCCTAAGTCCTCCTCTTCTCTTCCCTTTCTAGAGCATCCGCCGAGGGACTGGAGCCCCAGGGATTCATGCTTGCAGCCTACCCCGGCTCGAGATTGCTGATGGTGGCTCGACACCCTGCCGTCGCGACCCGCAATGAAGTGGGGAGGATCGTCCTAGCGAAGGGCTTCCAATGGCGGGCCAGACGGGCCGCATATTCCGTCCGCCGGTGGAGCGGATGATGGGTGGGATCTTCTTGACCCCCGACCGATCCGTGGAGCCGACCGCGGCCGACTTCGACGAAGCCTGCGTCCGGGTCCCGCGGATGGAGCGAACGACGTTCACTCGGACGGACCTCGCGAGCAGCGCGCTCGAGGCCCGCCACATTCTCACCTCCAACCGCCTGAGCGGTATCGTGAAGGCCCCGATGATCCGGTCGGCGAACTGGATGCTCCTCTCGTCCCTAGTCTGTGACTGTCAGACGGGCTTCGAGCATCCGCCGAACCTGCAGTTCTGCTGGTTCTGCCCGGCAATCCGTGGTCCGCGGAACCTCGTCACGGTCGAGGTACTCTGCATCTTCCGGCATCGGTGGCTGAGATGAGCGCCGCGGCGGCGATTAAGCGGCACCGAATGCCGTGGGCGATCGTCTTCGTCGTTTCGGCGGAGGTCCTTCTCTTCTCCGGGGCGATTCTGAGAGGGGAGACTTTCGCGGAACGCGACTTGCGCTCCAACCATCGACCTGCGAAGTCGCTCGTCGAACCCCTATGGCGCGCTTCCGAAGGCCTTCCGCTCTGGAACCCCCTGTACTCGTCAGGACAACCGTTCGCCGCGAACCCCGCGCATGAGGTCTTCCACCCACTCACGGCGCTGTTCCTCCTGCTGCCCTTCGAGACGGCTTTCCGCCTCCAGGTTCTCCTCCCTCCGTTGGCTGCCAGCGCTGCGGCGTACCTGCTCGCGCAGACGCTCGGACGAAGCCGCGAGGCCGCCGCACTCGCGGCCGTCTCCTGGGGGTTCGGCGGCTACCTCGTCTCGGCGACGCACCTCTTGCCGACCCTCTTCGCGGCGTCGATTCTCCCAGCAGTGCTCGCCTTCGCCATCCGCGCGTCGCGAAGTGGGGGAACCGAAAACACCGTGGGTTTGGCGGTGACTACGGGCCTCGTCGGCCTCGCGGGCGAGCCCAGCACGATCGTGATGCTGCCGCTCCTCGTCCTTGCGGCGCTGCTGCATGGGGGCGACCGCGGCCAGAAGCACTTTACGGCGCTCATTCGGCCCGTGCCGGGACTCCTGATTGGCCTGGCGCTGGCGGCGGCGACGATTCTCCCCGGTCTCCATCACGCATCGAAGACCGCCCGCGCCGACGGGCTACCGGAAGGCCCTGCCGGAGAGTGGTCGATGCCTCCCACGCGAGTCCTGGAGCTCGTTTCGCCCCACGCACTGGGACACGTCGAAATGCGAGACGAGGCGTGGTATTGGGGCCGTGGCGCGTACGGCGACAAGGGGTTCCCATTTCTCTATTCAATCTATCCGGGGCTCTGCGTCTCTCTTCTCGCTGCTCTCGGCGCCGTCCGTGGGCGGCGGAGGCTTTGGCCCTGGCTGGCGAGCTCCGCGCTAGGTCTGCTGCTCGCGATCGGTGTCCACGGCCCGCTCTGGGGAGCCGTGCGTCGGCTTCCGCTTTTCTCCGGGCTCCGGTACCCGGAGAAGTTCGTGCTGCTGTTCGCACTGCCGCTCGTCGTCGTCGCAGTGCACGGATTCGACTGGGCACTCGGTCCGGGAGCCTCGCGTCGCAGAGGCCTCGCCCGTGCGCTCGGCCTCACCGCGGTGCTCGCTCTCGGTGCCGCCGTCGTCGTCTCTTGGGCGGACGGCGGGACGAGACGCCCGTGGACGGCTCTCGGGATAGAGCCCCGCCTTGAGAGTTCATTCGCCCCCGTAGCGAGGCGCGACTTGATCCGTGTCGCCTTCGTAGCCGGCGCAGGCCTCGCCGCCCTAGCAATGGCCCGCCGTAGGCGGAAGTGGGCTGCGCTCTGCGTCGTTGCGCTGACGTCGACCGACCTCGCCTTCGCGGGACGCGCCGTCAATCCCTCGGTCCCTGTCGCGACGGTTACTCGACCTCCCGCGGCCCTCGTGCCTCTCGCGAGGACTCCCCCATCCACCCCGCTCTTCCACCTTGCCGCGGAGGAGCCGGCGGGCCGGTTTGCGACGGGCATCGCGAAACCCCCAATCCCGGCGCAGTGGGGAATACCGATGACGCTCGAGGCGGACTTCGACTATACGTTCCGCCGATCCTCGGAAGACGCGCGTCAGCTCTTCTGGAAGGCCGTGCAGCGAAGGCCCGAACTCCTGCCGCGACTGCTCGAACGACGGAGCGTGAGCGCTGTCCTGAAGCTGCGTGCCGGCGCCTTCGTCGCAGGCGGAGCACTCCGCGCTCCAAGAGGAGCGCCAGACGCCCTCGAGCTCGCGAGGGTGGCGGCGCCGCGCCCGCTCGTCTTCCCGGCCGAGCGGATCGTCCGAATCGAGACGCCTGAGGCATGGGTCGATGCCGTCCACCGGGTGGGGGACGAGGTCTCGAGAACACTCTTCATCGACCCCGAATCGGCCCGTGGTCTCCCCGAGAGACCGTCTCCGGCCGAAGTCCGGGGTTTCTCGATGCGTCCGGGCGCGGTGTCCTTCGAGGTCCGCGCCCTCGGCCCTTCGGATTCGGTTCTCGCGGTGAACCAGACATGGGATGAAGGGTGGCGGCTCCTCGTCGACGGACACCCTGACCGGCTTCTCCTCGCCGATGTCGCCCTCTCAGCGATCGCCGTCCGGCCGGGAACCCATCGCGTCGAGCTGGTCTATCGCGATGCCTGGGTCACGGGCGGCCTCGCGACCTCCGGTGCCGCTCTTCTCGCGCTCATCGTCACAGTTGGGGTTTCGCTCCTTCAGTCACGCCGATCCATGCGGCCGAGCGCCGGCTCATGCGGGCGCGTCGAGCTTTCGGGCTGAGGAGCCTCCCGGCCTCAGGACGATCGGCGGCGGTCTGCAGATCGGCTCGACCGCATGTGCACGATGGTCCTTCTGGATGGAATCATCCGTGACTTCGGTCGGCGGTCGAGCTTCGCCTGTTCGCAAGTGCACCACTTCTCAGGGCGTCCCCTGCAGAACCCGACGGACACGACCGTCCCCTTCGGATCGAGAGGCCGGACACGAGATACGCGGGCTCTCGGGCTCGCGTATCGCCGGCCGCCGACCTAAGCCGGGCCGGAGACTTCTCAGCCCTGCGGCGTCTCGGCGAGGAGGTCGGCCTTCCAGCGCGAGATGCCCGTCGCGGCGACGAGGTCGGCGGGAGGAAGGGCGCGACGGGCGGCGAGCTCGGCGCGGGCGATCTCGACGAGGGCGGCGCGGGAGGCGAGGACTCCGGGGTCGAGGCCGAGGCCGCGGGCGACGGCGTCCCGGCGCGTCTTGAGGCGGTTCACCGCCTTCTCGAGCGCCGGCTCGGGGCGGACGAGCTCGCCGCGGCGCGGAGGCGGCCAGGAAGCCGGCGGCATCGCCGCGGCCTTCTCGAGCGCCTCGCGGAGGCGCGCGGCGAAGGGGGGCGGGAGCGCGCGCGGGAAGAGCTCCGCGAGGCGCAGCTCTCCGCCGGCGGCGCGGCGGCAGACGGCGAGGAGGGCCTCGTTGTGGAGGACGCGGAACGGCGGGACGTCGAGCGCGCGGGCCCGCTCGTCGCGGACGAGCCAGAGCTCGCGCAGGAAGGCGCGTTCCTTCGGGGAGATCGCGTTCGAGCCCTTCACTCTCCAGTCGGTCTCGGGGTCGTCGGGCGCGGGCGCGAAGTCCTGGGCGAGGAGGCGCGCGCACTCCTCGGCGTGCCAGGCGAGCCGCCCCTTCGCGATGAGGTCCGCCTCGAGGAGGGCGACGAGCTCGTGCAGGTGGAGGACGTCGGACGCGGCGTAAGAGACGAGCGTCGGGGAGAGCGGCCTGCGGCTCCAGTCGGCGCGCTGGCTCGACTTGTCGAGAGTCACGCCGAGGCGTGAGGAGAGGAGCGCGGCGAGGCCGATCTCCTTCTCGCCGAGGAGCTGCGCGGCGAGCATCGTGTCGAAGAGGGCGCGCGGCGTGAAGCCGTGCCCGCGCGAGAGGAGCCGCAGGTCGTAGTCGGCGCCGTGCAGGAGCAGGCGTCGAGTGGAGAGCGCGGCGAAGAGCGGCGCGAGGTCGAGGCCGGCGAGCGGGTCGACGAGCCAGGCCTTGCCGCTGCGCGCGAGCTGGAGGAGGCAGACCTTCTCGAAGTAGTGGTGGAACGAGTCGGCCTCGGTGTCGAGCGCCACGTCGTGTGCCGGATGCACGTCGAGCTCTGCGAGGAGCGCGTCGAGGGCGCGGGCGTCGGCGACGAGGAGGGGCGTTTGTGCGGCGTAAGTATGGGCTTCGGGCGGCGTCACGGGAGGGCGCAAGGGTAGCACCCCGAGGGCCTTTCTCCTTGACGATGGGAGAAACGGAGGTCGATACTCCGTGTGGGAAAAAGTGGCCAAGAGTGGTCGATCGTGGGTATCAAGGATGCCGCGGTCGCCACCCTCGCCCCTCTCCCCGGAAACGAGAGATGGAGCGCCTTCGAGGGAGTGCCGAGTCGACGGTCGACGAGAAGGGCCGGATCAAGGTCCCGGCCAAGTTCCGCGAGCCGCTCGAGACGGCGCACGGCAGCGAGTTCTTCGTCACGTCGGTCACCGGCGTGGAGATTCTCGTCTATCCGCTGCCGGTGTGGAGGGTCTTCGAGGAGAAGCTCGCCGCGCTCCCGTTCGTCCACCGGGCCCGCCAGAAGTTCCTCGAGCGCTACAACACCTACGGTCAGACCGTGAGCCTCGACGGGCAGGGGCGCCTCCTGATCCCGGCTCTCCTCCGCGAGACGTCCGGCGTCGGGAGCGAGGTCCTCGTCCTCGCGCAGGCCGATCACCTGAAGGTCGTCGACAAGACGCGGCACTTCGCCGCTCTCTCCGCCGCGCCGATCACCGACGAGGACTACGACGACCTCGCGCGGGCGCTCTGAGGAAGTGATGGGGTGGAGCTTCCCGCTCACGTTCCCGTTCTCCTCCGCGAGGTCCTCGAGGCGCTCCGTCCCGAGCGGGGCGGCGTCCTCGTCGACGCGACGCTGGGTCTCGGAGGACACGCCGAGGCGCTGCTCGACGCGTCCCCGTCCGTACGGCTCGTCGGGATCGACCGCGACCCCGAGGCGCTCGCGCTCGCGCGGGCGCGCCTCGCGCGATTCGGCGACCGCTTCGTCGCCGTGGAGGGGCGCCACGAGGAGCTGGCCCTCCACCTCGACCGGCTGGACCTCCCGCAAGTGGACGGGGTCCTCGCCGATCTCGGCGTCTCCTCGATGCAGCTCGACCGGGCGGAGAGGGGGTTCTCTTTCATGAAGGACGGTCCTCTCGACATGCGGATGGGCCGGACGGGCCCGACGGCGGCCGACCTCGTCGCGGAGCTCCCGGGCGAGGAGCTCGCCCGCGTCTTCCGCGACTACGGCGAGGAGCCGCGCGCGAAGGCCGTGGCCCGCGCGGTCGTCTCGGCGCGCGAGGCGGCGCCGATCCGGACGACCGGCGAGCTGCGCGCGCTCGTCGCGAAGGCGGTCGGCGGCCGCCGCGAGGAGGGCCGCGACCCCGCGACGCGCGTCTTCCAGGCCCTGCGCATCGCCACGAACCGCGAGCTCGTCGAGCTCGAGCGCTTCCTCGACGACGCCATCGCGCGCCTCTCGCTCGGCGCCCGGGTCGCGGTCCTCTCCTACCACTCGCTCGAGGACCGGATCGTCAAGGACGTCTTCCGCGATCGGGCCGCCGGCTGCACCTGCCCCCCCTCCTTCCCCGTCTGCGTCTGCTCGCGCCGCCGCGTCCTCGCGCTCGTGACGAAGAAGCCGATCCGGCCGTCCGACGAGGAGGTCCTCGAGAACCGGCGCTCGCGCTCGGCGCGGCTCCGGGTGGCGGAGCGGATCGCTCCCGGGCCTCCGAGGTCCGGCTGAGGGGCCGTGTACACCGTCCGGCGCCCCGTCGATAACGTCTACCTCGTCCGCGAGCCCGACCGACGGCGGACCCGGGAGCTCCTCGCCCTCCTCCTGTCGCCGCTGCCGCCGCTCGCCGTCCTCTTCGCGGCGGTCTGGACGAACCTCGAGACGTTCCGCCTCGGGTACCAGATCGAGAGCCTCCAGAAGCACAAGGAGACGCTCGCCGAGAAGCAGCGCCAGCTCGAGATGGAGCGGGCGCGCGTCTCGGCGCTCGCCCGCGTCGAGGAGGTCGCACGCCAGCGCCTCGGCCTCGTCACGCCGGGCCGCGACCAGGTCGTCTTCGTGAGGGACGGAGCCTTCGGCGCGGCGCCGACGGCGCCGGTCCGGCACGTTCCGGCCGGGCCGGAGCTGCAGGGGCCGCCCGCGCCGGTCCGGACGGAGGAGGGGTTCTGACGGCCCCCTCCGGCCGGGCGAACGCCCGGCGCGCCTACGTCCTCGTCGGGTTCGCCGGCCTCTGGATCCTCGCGATCCTCGTCCGCCTCGTCGAGCTGCAGCTCGTGCGGCACGACGAGTTCGTCAAGCGAGCGAAGCGCCAGCAGGAGCGGACGGTCGAGCTCGCGCCGCGTCGTGGGACGATCGTCGACCGCGAGGGGCGGCCGCTCGCGGTGACGACGGCGGTCGAGTCGGTCTTCGCGATCCCGTCCGACATCGAAGACCCCGCCGGCGTCGCACGGACCCTCGCGCCGATCGTGAAGCAGCCCTTCCGAGAGCTGAAGCGGAAGCTCTCGGAGAGCGAGCGGGAGTTCGTCTGGATCGCACGCCGGGTCGACGCGGAGACGGCCGCCGCCGTGAAGGCCAGCGCCCTCCCCGGCGTCCGGCTCCTGAAGGAGTCGGCGCGGCGCTACCCCGAGGGGCCGCTCGCCGCCGCAGTCGTCGGCTACGTCGGGACCGACAGCCAGGGCCTCGGCGGCCTCGAGTACACCTGGGACCGCGAGGTCCGCGGCCGCCCCGCCCGCGTCACGGTCCTGCGCGACGCGGTGCAACGCTCCTACGCGATCCGGCGGGGCGCGCCCGGCGGCGCGGGGCGCTCCTCCGACGAGGTGGAGGGGGCCTCCCTGCGGCTGACGCTCCACGCGGGGCTCCAGCACGTCGCCGAGCGGGAGCTCGCGGCGGTGCGGTCCGAGACGAACGCCCGCTCCGCCTCCGCGGTCGTCCTCGATCCGGCGACCGGGGAGGTCCTCGTGATGGCCTCCGTCCCGACGTTCGACCCGAACCGGTGGTCGGAGGCGAGCGCCGACGCCCGCCGCTGCCGCCCGATCGCCGACGCCTACGAGCCGGGCTCCACGTTCAAGGTGATCACCGCCGCGGCCGCCATCGAGGCCGGGACGCTTCGCCCGGACGACCTCGTCGACTGCGGCGGCGGCTCGCTGACGATCGGCCGGACGACGATCCGAGAGCACGGGCGGGCGGCCTGGGGCGCTCTCCCGCTCGTCGACGTCCTGGCCCACTCCTCGAACGTCGGCGCGGCGCACATCGGCCTCGGGATGGGGAAGACGGACTTCCACCGCGCGATCCGCGCGTTCGGCTTCGGCCGGAAGACGGGCCTCGACCTGGACGGTGAGAACGGCGGGCTCCTGCGCGACCCGTCGGCCTGGAGCGCGCTCTCGCTCCCGACGATCTCGTTCGGGCAGGAGATCGGCGTGAACGCCCTCCAGCTCGCGCGTGCCTTCGGGGCGATCGCGAACGGCGGCGTCCTCCCCTCGCCGTACCTCGTCGCCGACGTCTCCCGGCCCGGCCTGCGGTCGGAGGCCCGCCGGCCTGCCCCGGGCGCGCGCGTCCTCTCCGAGCAGACGGCCGCGGCGATGCGGCGGCTCCTCGTGAAGGTCGTCGAGGAAGGGACGGGCCGGAAGGCCGCCGTCCCCGGCTTCACGGTGGCGGGGAAGACCGGCACGGCCCAGAAGGCGATCCCGGGCGCGGGCTACTCGTCCGACCGCTACGTCGCCTCGTTCTTCGGCTTCCTCCCGGCCGAGCGGCCGCGGCTCGTCGTCGGCGTCCTCGTCGACGAGCCGCGGGGCCGGACCTACGGCGGCGACGTCGCCGCCCCCGTCTTCGCCACGATCGCGGGCGAGGCGATGCGGGTCCTGGGCGAGCCGGGTCGCCCGGCCGAGGACCGCGTCACCCCCACGATCCTGACGGCCGACCTCTCGCGCGGCGCCTCCGCGGCCGCGAGCCCGCTCCCGCCCGGCCTCGTCCCGGCTTCGATCCGGCCGACCGCCGTCCCCGAGGACCTCTCGCGCCTCGCCGCGGGAGAGCGCCTCGTCCCCGACGTCGCCGGGCTGTCGGCGCGGGAGGCGGTCCAGCAGCTCGCGCAGCGCGGGTTCCGGCCGGCGCTTTCCGGGCACGGCTTCGTCGTCGCCCAGGAGCCGCTTCCCGGAACGCCGATGGCGCGCGGCAGCGCCGTCCGGCTCACGCTCTCCTTCGACCCTCCGTCGAACGACGCCTCCCTCGGGGCGCTCCCGTTCGGCGACGCCGCCGAGGCGCGCGAGCCGTGAAGCTCTCGGTCCTCGTCGACGGCCTTCCGCACCGCCGCGTCGGCCCCCCGGGCGACCCGGAAGTGAGGGCGATCACGCACGACTCTCGCCGCGCCGGCGCCGGCGTCCTGTTCGCCGCCTTCCCGGGCAAGTCGGCCGACGGGCGCGCGTTCGTCGGCGAAGCGGTCCTCGCCGGGGCGCCGGCGGCGATCGGAGCCGCGCCCGCGCCGGACGGCGTGGAGGTGCCCTACCTCGAGGTGGAATCGCCGCGGCGGGCCGCCGGCCTCCTCGCCGCACGCCTCGCGGGCGATCCGTCCACGCGGCTCGTGATGGCGGGGGTCACCGGGACGAGCGGCAAGACGACGACGACGCTCCTCCTCGACGAGGTCCTCGGCGCCGCGCACCCGAAGCGGGGCCTCTTCGGCACGCTCGTCTACCGCTGGGGCGATGCCCCCGCCGAGACGCTCGACGCCTCCCGGACGACGCCGGAGGCGACCGAGCTCCAGCCGATGCTCGGCGCGCTCGCCGCCGGCGGCGGCACGGCCGCGACGCTCGAGTGCTCCTCGCACGCCCTCTGGCTCGAGCGGCTCGCGGGGTGCGCGTTCGACGTCGCCGTCTTCCTGAACCTGACGCGCGACCACCTCGACGACCACGGGACGATGGAGGCCTACTTCGAGGAGAAGGCGAAGCTCTTCTCGATGCTCAAGCCGGGGGGCCGGTCGGTCGCGAACGTCGACGACCCGTGGGGGCGGAAGCTCTTCGCGCGGCTTCCGCGCGAGACGACGCTCTCCTTCTCGCTCGCGGCCGAGGCCGACGTGACCGGACGCGTCCTCCCGGGGAGCGACGGCATCCGCCTCCGCGTCGAGCGGCGCGCCACGGGGGAGGCGTTCGAGGTCGACTCGCCGCTCCTCGGGGCGCCGAACGCCGAGAACCTCCTCGCGGCCGCGACGGCGGCCCTCGCGCTCGGCCTCCCGCCGGCCGCGATCGCGACGCGCCTCGGCGCGTTCTCCGCGGTCCCCGGGCGGCTCGAGCGCGTGCCGAACGGGCTCGGCCTCCTCGTCCTCGTCGACTACGCCCACAAACCGGCCGCGCTCGAAGGGGTCCTGAAGACGACGCGCGCGCTCGCGGCCTCGCGCGGAGGCGCGCTGCGGGTCGTCTTCGGCTGCGGCGGCGACCGCGACCGGGGGAAGCGCCCCGAGATGGGGCGGATCGCCGCCGAGCTCGCCGACCACGTCGTCGTCACCTCCGACAACCCGCGCTCCGAGGAGCCGGCCGCGATCGCGGCGGAGGTCGCCGCGGGCTCCGCGGCGGCGGGGCGCGAGCCGCTCGTCGTCCTCGACCGACGCGAGGCGATCCATCGCGCGCTCGAGGCGGCCTCGCCGGGCGACGTCGTCGTCGTCGCCGGCAAGGGGCACGAGACCTACCAGGTGACCGCCGGAAAGAAGGAGCCGTTCGACGACCGGCTCGTGGCCCGCGAGGCGCTTGCGGAGCTGGAGCGGCTCCGGGCGGTGGGCGCGTGAGCCTCTCCCTCGGACCGGACCTCCCCGAGGTCTCCTGCGCCGCCGTCTTCGGCCTCGCGAAGTCGGGGAAGGCGACCGTCCGCGCGCTCCTCGAGCGGGGCGTGAAGGTCGTCGCCACCGACTCCGCTGCGGCCGAGGCGCTCGGGACGCTCCCGGCCGGCGAGGGGCTCTCGCTCGTCCTCGGCGGCCATCCCGCGTCGCTCCTCGACGGGGTCGACCTCTGCGTCGTCTCGCCGGGGGTCCCGATGTCGATCCCGGCGCTCGACGCCGCGCGCGCCTCCGGCATCCCCGTGATCGCCGAGGTCGAGCTCGCCTCGCGGCTCGTCCCCGGCCTCGTCGTCGGCATCACCGGAACGAACGGCAAGTCGACGACGACGGCGCTCACCGCCGCGCTCCTCAGCGACGCGGGGCGGGACGCCGTCGCCTGCGGGAACTTCGGCACGCCCTGGATCGAGTACGCCCTCGGCGCGGCCGAGGGGGCCGCTCCGCCGGCGCCGAGCCGCGTCTGGGTCGTCGAGCTCTCCTCGTTCCAGCTCGAAGGGCTTCGGCGCCTCGCCCCCGACGTCGCCGTCCACCTGAACCTCACCCCGGACCATCTCGACCGGTACCGCTCCGTCGACGACTACGGCGCGGCGAAGGCGCGGATCTTCGAGAGCCAGAACGAGGCGCAGG
>JAKLER010000103.1 GCA_022711615.1 Acidobacteriota bacterium | reverse complement strand
GTCCGCCTCGATCTCGGCGCTCCCCGGCCGGCGTCGGAGGAGGCGTCGGCCACCGAGCTTCCCATCCTCTCCGCGGCCCAGATCGAGCGGTTCCGGATCGAAGGCGCGACGGTCCTCTCCGGCCCGCTGCCCGAGGCGCTCCGCACCGTCGCCCTTTCGGCGTCCGCGTCGGACGTTCGGTTCGACGGCGACCTGCGCGGCGGAAAGCTCCGTCTGCGCGGAGAGACCCCCCGGATCGTCGTCGAACGACCCGGTGGGCTGCGCCTCGAAGCGAAGGGGGACGTCGCCCTGACGGCCTCGGCCGACGGAGAGCTCGTCCTCGAGGCGCTCCACGTCGACGGGGACGGGCTCTCGCTCTCTGCGCTCGGAGGCGGGGGGCTCTCGCCCGAGGCGCCGCTCGGCCTCCGCGCGGAAGCCACCCTCGACCCGGCCCGCCTCGCGCCGGAGCTGCAGGCGACCGGCTCGCTCCGGATCGCCGCAAGAGTGGGAGGACGCCGCGCGGCACCGACGGTCGGGGCGACGCTCGAGGGGCGCGACCTCGCGACGAAGGCGCTCGCGATCACCCTCGCCACGGCCCGCGTCCGCTTCGCGGACGACACGCTCCTCGTCGAATCGGCCCAGGCCGACCTTCGCGACGGCGGCCGGGTCGAGGGCGAAGGGCGATACCTCCTCGCGACGGGCGACGGCAGCTGGAGCCTCCGGGCGAACGGCCTTCCCGACACGCTCCTCGCCCGATACGCCGATCCGGCGACGCGCGAGCGCCTCGGGATCGCGGGAGCGACGCTCGACGCCGTCGCGACGGTCCGGCACGGCCGGGGCGAGCCGCGGCCGCTCGAGGTCGACGCGACGGCGACCCTCTCCCGCGGCGGAGGGACGCTCGCGGAGGCCAGCGCAGACCTCGTGGCGCGGGGGGACGCGAAGGTCGACGTCGCCGCGACGTTCTTGCCGGACTCTCCCGGGAAGAGAACGGCGGAAGGGCGCGTCCGCGCCGCCTCTCTCGCCGGCCTCGGCTCCGGGCGGATCGAGGAGGGCCGCGTCGCCCTCGAAGTCCCCGACGCGGCAGAGGCCGTCGCGGAGCTGGGCGCGCTCTTCCCCGCGCTCGTCCCGGCCGCGCCCGAGGGGATCGACCTGGCCGGCCCGCTCCGCCTCGACGCCGACGTCTCGGGTCCGATCCGGGCGCCGCGCGCGACGATCGCCGGGAGGTTCCGTCCGGCGCGCGGCGGGACGCTCGCCCTGGACGCGTCCGCCGACGCGGCGCGCGGCTCGGCCGCGGGGCGCCTCACCGCCGCCGGCCTCGGCCTCGCCACTTTCCGCCCGGGCGGGACGGGGCTCGCCTCGGCCGACGTCTCCTTCTCGCTCTCCCGGAAAGCCCGGCACGCGCTCGTCGTCCTCGACGCGGCCGACGTCTGCCTCTCCGAGAAGGCCCCGCGCGTCGACGCGCTCCACGCGACGCTCGCCCTCGACGGTCCCGAGCTCTCGATCCTCCACCTCGCGGCCGGAAGCGCCGCGGTCCCGTCGCCGGCCGGCCCCGCGCCCGCGCGCCTCGACGCCTCCGGGCGGCTCTCGCTCGACGCGCCGTTCGAGGACGCCGACCTCCGGGCGCTCCTCCTGGCCGCCGGCCTTCCGGCCGAGGGGAACGCCGTCGTCCGCGGGGGGGTCCTCGCCTTCGACGTCCCGTCGGCCGGGCGCCCGGGCCTCGCCGGAACGCTCGCCGCTCGCGTTCCGCTCGGAGCGCTCCGGGAGCTGCCCGCCCTCGCCGGCGCGATTCCCGCGGGGCTCCCCGAAGGCCCGATCGAGCTGACTCTCGACGCTCCCGGCCTCGACGCCTGCGCGCTCGGGCCGCTCCTCCCGGCCGGAACGGAAGCTCCGGCGGCGCGCGGCGACGTGCGCCTCTTCGCCACGTTCGGCCTCGCCGACCCTCTCGCGGGAACGGCGACGATCGAGATCGAGGGGCTGACGCTCGAGTCGCCCGCCGGGCCGGTTCGGCTCCGCGAGACGGCGCGCCTCTCGCTCGCCGGCGGCCGCTTCGCGCTCGCGCCGGTGACGGTCGACGGCGAGAGGACCTCCTTCACCGTGGCCGCCGGCGCGGAGCTCCTCCCCGGCGCACGGCTCGGGGGGCCGCTCGAGAGCCTCGTCGCGCACCTGTCGGCGACGGCCCGGGGACGGGCCGACGCGGCTCTCCTGACGCCGTTCCTCCAGGGCGGAATCGCGAAGGGCGAGCTCGCGCTGGATGCGAGCGCCTCCGGCCCGCCCCGCGCCCTCGCGGGGCGCGTCGTCGTCGACGGCACGGGGACGCGTTTCACCTGGCCCCTCGCCTACCCGACCGAGCTGGGGGACCCGGTCCTCGAGGCGGAGCTGACGCCCGGGCAGGTCGAGCTGACGCGCGCGGAAGCGCTGCTGAACGGCGGGCCGCTCCGCCTGTCCGGCGGTCTCTACCCGGGCGTCGGAGCGACCGCCACCGCCCGGTTCTCCGACGTTCGCTACCGGCTCGCCTACGGGCTCGCCTCGGTCCTCTCGGGAGAGCTGACGTTCGACCAGCTCGAGGACGGGCGGAGGCTCTCGGGGACCGTCGTCCTCGAGCGCGGCCTCCTCGAGCGGGACGTCGACCTCGACCGCGAGGTCCTCGCCCTCGTCCTCGCGCCGCCGGAGTCCCCCGGCACGGAGGCCTCGTTCCTCGACACCCTCGCCCTCGACCTCGGGATCACGACCGCCTCCGGCGTGAGGATTCGGAACAACGTCGCCGACCTGACCGCCTCCTGGAGCCGCCTCGACGTGTCGGGGACGGCGAACCGGCCCGTCGTGAGGGGGCGGATCGACGTCGAGAGGGGCGGGCTCGTCTTCGCCTACGGCCAGACCTTCCGGATCGACCGCGGTGTCGTCACCTACTCCGGCGACCCGCAGAGCGACCCGCGCCTTGACTTCGTGACGACCTCGTCCCTCGAGGACCCGTCGATCGCGGCGGCCGCCGGCGGGAGCGACCTCTTCGCCTCGGCGCGCCGAAGCGCCTCCGACGCGACCCCCTCGGACGACGCCGCGGCGGCGCTCGCCGAGGGGCTCGCCGGCTACTACGGGAACCGTCTCGCGGGATCGCTCGGAGCGGCGCTCGGGCGCGTCTCCCTCTCGGTGCGGCCGCTCCTCCTCCTCGGGGAGACCGACGCCGCCGCACGCCTCACGCTCTCGCGCGACTTCTCGCCGAACGTCTCTCTCGCGGTCGGGATCGACCTGAAGAACGCGCAGCGGCAGACCTGGGTCGTCGACGTCCACGGCCTGCGGCGCCTCCCGCCCCTCTCGGTGCAGGCCTTTACGGAGGACTACGGGCGCTTCGGCGGCACGATCCAGCAGCGGATCGAGCTCGGCGGCACGCGCAACGGCGCCGGCGACGACGACGTCCCGCTCGTCGGCGCCGTGCGCGCGAACCCGCCGGCCGGAGTCTCCCGCCGCTCCCTCGTTTCGGCCCTCGGCCTGCGCAAGGGGGAGCCGGCCGGGAAGGACGCGCTTTTCGAGGCCGAGATCGACGCGGAGGCGTTCCTGCGCGGCAAGGGCTGGCCCGACGCGCAGGTCTCCCTGCGCACCGTGCCGTCGCCGAAGGCCGGCCGAGTCGACGTGGAGGCCGAGGTCGAGGCCGGGCCGCGCGCCGAGCTCGCCTTCGCGGGAGACCGCCTTCCCGGCGCGACGCGCCGCGAGGTCGCCTCGCTCTACCGGACCGGCCTCCTCGAGCCCGCCTCGCTCGGCGACATGAGACGCGCCGCCGAGCGCGCCCTCCGCGCCCGGGGACACCTCGCCCCGGCGGTCGAGATCGAGGCCACCGGACCGGAGGAGGAGCGGCTCATCGTCGTACGGGTGGCCGCGGGCCGGAAGGCCGCGATCCGCGAGCTCCGGTTCGAGGGCGTCGACCCGCGCGAGGCCGCGCTCCTCGGGAGGCGTTTCGCGACCCCGCTCGAGCGGACCGAGCTCGCCGCCGGCCTGCCGAGCGCCGACGCGAGGCTCCTCGAGGGGCTCCGCGCCCTCGGCTACCCGTACGCCGTCCTCGGGGGGCGCGAGCTCCTCGACGACGGGCGGCTCGTCGTCCGCGTGGAGAGAGGCGAGCCGTCCCTCGTCGACTCCGTCGAGATCCGGGACGTCTCGCCGGAGGAGCGCGAGCGCTTCGGGCAGCTCGTCCGTCTCGCGCCGGGCGACGTCGCCGACTCGGAGCGGACCGCGCTCTCGGCGCTCGCGATCGAGGAGGCCCTGCGGGCCGAGGGCTTCGCGACCGCGCGGGTCCGCGCGACGCTCTCCCCCGCGACGCCGGAGATCCCTCCGCGCCTCGCCCTCACCCTCGCCGTCGAGCGCGGCCCCGCGCAGCGGATCGGGAGCGTGAGGCTCGAGGGTCTCGCACGGACCTCGACGGCGTGGGCGAAGAGCGTCGTGGCACTTTCCCCCGGGGACGTCTTCCGCCGTTCCGACCTCGACGCGGCGCGCGCCGGCCTCTTCTCGCTCGGTCCGTTCCGGAGCGTCCGAGGCGACCTCACGACGGGACCCGACGGCCGCGTCGACGTCGTCCTCTCGGCCGAGGAGCTCCCCCCGGTGACGCTCGCCTACGGCGTCCGCTGGGAGAACGAGCGGGGCGTCTCGGCCGTCGTCGACGCCTCGGACCGGAACCTCTTCGGTCGCGGGATCGTCGCCGGCGTCCGCGGCCTCTACGACCCCGAGGACCGTGCCCTGCGCCTCTTCGCCGGCCTGCCGGAACAGGTCCTCGGAGCGGGAATCGACCTCTGGGTCGAGCGGCGGCGTTCGTTCCGCGAGGGCCTTTTCTACGGTCAGAGGACCGACGCGGTCGAGGCCTCGCTCCAGCTCTCGCGCAGCTTCGGGAAGAGCCTCTCGGCGCGTCTCTACGGACGCTTCAAGGAGACGCGCTACCTCGAGGACGACATCTTCTTCCCGATCGACGTGACGATCCGCCTCCCCTACCTCGGCGTCCAGCTCGTCCACGACACGCGCGAGGACCCGATGCTCGGGACGAACGGCGTCCTCGCGACGCTCGACCTGCAGTCGAGCGGGAGCTGGCTCGGGTCCAGCTTCGCGTTCGGCCGTGCCTACGGCCAGCTGAACTTCTACCGCCCGGTCTTCGCGCTCGGGAGCGGGAGGGTCGTCTGGGCGCAGTCGGTGCGCGCAGGCTTCGCACGCGCGTTCGAGGGGCAGGAGCTGATCCCCGACGTCCGCTTCTATGCTGGCGGGTCCTACTCGGTGCGCGGCTACGGGACGGAGAGCCTCGGCCCGCGCGAGGACCTCGGCGGCACGCTCTACGTCACCGGCGGCTCGACGCTCCTCGTCGTGAACGAGGAGATCCGGGTCCCGCTCCACCCGCGCCTCCTCGGCGTCGGCTTCTTCGACGCGGGACAGGTCTGGGAGTCGTCCCGCGACTTCGGGACCGGTCTCGCGACCTCCGTCGGGCTCGGCCTGCGGGCGCTCACGCCGCTCGGCGTCCTGCGCCTCGACGGGGCCGTCCCGCTGAAGCGGCGCGAGGGGGACCCCGCCTGGCGCATCACGTTCGGTTTCGGGAACGTCTTCTGAGCGGAACCTCTCGTTTCGAGAGGCGCCTGTCCCGATCCGATCGCTGAAATCGCAGTTTGCGCGGCCTGGCGGCTGGCACACGAGTTGCGATGAGCGAGATGCCGCGCGAGATCCCGCGGCGCCCGAACAGATCCGAGAACGGGGCACGCCCCCGAGAAAGAACCCAGGAGGAACCGATGAAGAAGAACCTGCTCTCCGCCGCCCTCTCCGCCGTCCTCGTCGTCGCCGGAGCCCCCGCGCTCGCCGAGACCTGGACCGCCGACACCGCCCACTCGGCCGTCGGCTTCTCCGTTCGCCACATGATGGTCTCGAACGTGAAGGGGGCGTTCAACAAGTTCACCGCGACGGTCGAGGGGAGCCCCGCCGACCCGGCCTCCGCGAAGATCAACGCGACGATCGAGGTCGCCTCCGTCGACACCCGCGAGCCGAAGCGGGACGAGCACCTCCGCTCGGCCGACTTCTTCGACGCGGCGAAGCACCCGCAGATGACGTTCGTCTCCACGAAGGTCGAGAAGGTCTCCGCCACGAAGGCGAAGGTCACCGGCAACCTCACGCTCCGCGGCGTGACGAAGCCGGTCACGCTCGACGTCGAGTACACCGCCCCGGTGAAGAGCCCGTGGGGCCAGACCGTCATCGGCGCGACGGCCACGGGGAAGATCGACCGGCAGGACTTCGGCGTCAGCTTCTCGAAGGCGCTCGAGACGGGCGGCGTCCTCGTCGGCGACGACGTGACGCTCCTCCTCGAGCTCGAGCTCGTGAAGCAGGACGCGCCGAAGAAGTAAGCGCGCGGCGAGCGCGCCGAGCGGCGGAGCCCGCGGTCCCCGAGAGGGACCGCGGGCTCCTTCGCGTTCCGGGAGCGCCCGTCAGCGCGACGCGGCGGCGAGGAGGGCCTTCGCGCGCTCCGCCTCCGGGGCCGTCGCGGCGATCTTCACGAAGCGGTCGAGGTCGAGGACCATCTGGTCCTTCCGCCCGAGCTTCTCCTGGGCGAGGCCGCGGTAGTAGTACGCGAGGGCCACTCCCGGGTCCTTCGCGAGCGTCTGCGTGAGCAGGTCCACCGCGTCGCTCCACTTCTGCTGGAACGCGCGGGTCGAGCCCATCTGGTAGAGCGTCGCGGCGCTCCCGCCGTCCAGCTCGCGCGCCTTCGCGAGCGCCGTCATCGCCTCGTCGTAGCGGCGCAGGCGGGAGAGCGCAGCTCCCTTCGCGAGGAAGGCCCCGGCGTCGGCCGGCCGCGCCTCCGCCGCCTTCGTCGCCAGCTCCGCCGCTTTCCGGAACGCGGCGTCGGCCTCGGCCGTCTTCCGGGCGCGCAGGAGCGTCTCGCCGAGCCAGTGGGAGGGGCGGGGATCGGCGGGGGCGAGCGCGACGGCCTTCTGGAGGACCTCCGCAGACTCGGCGTACTTCTTCTCCTGCTCGAGGAGCCGGCCGAGCGCGACCGCCACGTCGACGTTCGCGCCGGCCTGGGCGACGACCGGAGTGAGGGCGGTCCGCGCGTCGGCCGTCATCCAGGAGTCGAGCTTCCGCTCGGCGCCGCGCGCGGCCTCCGCCGGAGTCGGCGGCGCCGGAGCCGCGGTCGGCGCCGGGGCTGTCTGCGCGCCGGCGGGCGGCGCGACGAGGAGGAGCGGGGCGGCGAGGGTCAGGGCGAGGAACGTTCGTACCATGGAGCCTCCTGGTTCGGAACTGCCGTCAGGATCGCACGGACGGCGCCGGGACGCGCAGCACCCGGCCGGGCGTCTCGCGCCCCTTCAGCTGGCCGCAAGCGGCCGCGGCGCCGAGCCCCTTCGACCAGCGGACCGTCACGTCGACGCCCGAGGCCGCGAGGAGCGCGCCGAAGGCGTTCACCTTCTCGTCGGCGGGGCGTGCGAGGCCGGGGAGCCATTCGGGCGATTCGTTGAGCGGGATGAGGTTCACCTTGGACGGAACCCTTCGGGCGAGGCGCGAGAGGGCGCGGGCCGCCTCGGGGGAGTCGTTCACATCGGCGATCAGGACGACCTCGAGCGTGACGCGCCGGCCCGTCTCGAGCGGCCACTCCTCGAGCGCCTCGAAGAGCTCCCGGACGGACCACTGCGCGTTGATCGGCATGAGGCGGGTGCGAAGCGCGTCCTCCGCCGCGGTGAGGGAGACGGCGAGGTTCGGTCGCCGTTCCCGCTTCGCCAGCTCCCGGATCCCCGGGACGATCCCCGCCGTCGAGACGGTCGTCCGGCGCGGCGAGACCTCCGCCGCGAGGAGGTCGAGCGCCCGCGAGACGTTCGCGACGTTCAGGAGCGGCTCGCCCATCCCCATGAAGACGACGTTCGCCGCGCGCGGGCCGAAGCCCTTTTCGCGGGCGACGACGAGGTACTGCCCGAGGATCTCGCCGGCCGTGAGGTTTCGTCCGGCTCCCATCCGCCCCGTCACGCAGAAGGCGCACGCCAGCGCGCAGCCCGCCTGCGAGGAGACGCAGACGGTGACGCGCTCGCCCGTGCCCGAGGCGCGCCGCCGCGGGGCGGGGATGAAGACGGCCTCGACCTTCGCTCCGTCGGCGAGGCGGAAGAGGAATTTCTCCGCGCCGTCCTCGGACGGCGTCCGCGCCTCGACCTCCGGAAGCCCGACGACGAACCGCTCCCCGAGCGCCGCGCGCAGCGGGGCGGGGAGGTCGGTCATCTCGTCGAACGAGCGGGCGCGCCGCTCCGTCATCCAGCGCTGCACCTGCGCCGCGCGAAAGCGTTCTCGCGCGAACGGAGCGAGCGCCTGTGCGAGCTCGGGGAGCGAGAGCCCGAGGAGCGGGGTCGTCACGTCGGATCCGCGGGGGCCCGGCGCGCTTTCCCGCGTCGCGGCGCGCGCACGCCCTCAGACCCGCTTCGAGACGGTCGTCCGGAGCGAGACGGCCGTCCCGGTCCGCCGCCGTCCGCGCGGCGCACGGGGGGCGCGCGTCGGGTCGATCCCGAGGGAGCGCAGGAAATGGAGGTCCTTCACGTCGATCTTGAAGACCGCCCCCTCCGCCTCCTCGCGATTCGCGGGGCCTCCGCGGCGGATCGACGGGAGCGCCGCGCGGGCGCGGCGTCCGCGGGCGTCGAGGGCGACGGTCGCGTCGAGGACGAGGTACGGCTCGTGCCCCTCCTCGCGGAGGCTCTGGAGGATGCCGTGCACCTGGGCCGAGGAGGAGACGGCCTCGTTCAGGGCCTTCCCCAGCTGGCGGAGCGCCGCGCGGGTCTTCTCGTCGAGAGCCATCGGCTCGACTCTAGAGCGGCCGAGCGGCGCGCGTCAATCTTCGCCGCGGTCGAAGCGGCGGTCGGCGAGCCGCGCGAGCACGGCGCGCACCTTGCCCGGCGTCGAGAGCGAGATGCGGCGGCGCAGCGTGTCGAGCGGACGCGCGAGGACCGCCCGCGCCACGTCGGCGTAGATGCCGCCCATCATCGTCACCGCGAAACGGCACTCGCGGTCGACGAGCTCCTTCACCGGCTCGGCCCTCCGGAAGTAGGAGAGCGCGCGGCGCGCCTCGAAGCGGACGAGCTCGGCGGCGGCGGGCGTGGCGCGGAGCGACACGAGGTCCGCCTCCGTCACGCCGAAGCGCGCGAGGTCCTCGAGAGGAAGGTAGAGCCGGCCGCGGCCCACGTCCTCGCCGACGTCCCTCACGACGTTCGTCAGCTGGAGCGCCGTCGCGAGGTCGCGCCCGCGCGCCTCGGCCTCCGCGTTCCCGAGACCGCCGAAGATCGCGAGGGAGATCGTCGAGATCGTCGAGGCCACCAGGTCGCAGTAGCCGAGGAGCTCGTGGAAGGTGGCGTAACGCGTCTTCACGAGGTCCTGCCGGCAGCCGGCGAGGAGCCCCTGGAACGCCGCCTTCGGGATCGGGAAGCGCGGAAGCGACCCGGCGAGCGCGACGCCCGCGGCGCTCGCCGGGCTTCCGCCGTAGACGGCGTCGAGCTCCTCCTCCCACGCGTCGAGGCGCGCGGGGGCGCCCGCCGGGTCCCCCTCGTCGACGGCGTCGTCGGCGACGCGGCACCAGGCATAGGCCGCGTAGACGGCGTGGCGCCGCTCCTTCGGGAGGAAGCGGAAGCCGACGGAGAAGTTCGCGCCGGCCTCGTGCGTGAGCGCCCGGTTCTCGCGGCGGGCCGCGGAGAGGGCGGGAGCCCCGCTCAACCGATCCTCCCGAGCGCGACCTCGCGGATCTCCCGCTCGCGCCTCCGGCACCAGTGCTCGGGAAGCCTGTGCGCGCAGCGCCCTCTGTTCCGCCAGAGGGCCGCCACGATCGGCGCGAGGGCGAGGCGGAGCGCGCCCGGCCGGTAGAAGCCGGCGAGGAGAGCGCGGAAGTCGGCGTGCGCGGCGAGGCGCGCGAAGAGCGAGAGCCCGAAGGCGCCTCCGGCCTCGTAGAGGAAGCGGTTCGCGACGGAGACGCGCTGGCGGCGGGCGAAACTCGCGCGCGCGAGGGCCGCGAAGTCGCCCCCGGCGAGGAGCGCCTCGGCCGCGAGAGCGCCGGAGGAGATCGCGTAGCGCATCCCGAGGCCGAAGAGGTAGTCCTGGAAGGCGCCGGCTTCCCCCGCCGCCGGGCGCCCCTCGCGGAGCGGCTCTGGCGCGAGCGCGAAGTTCATGAACGAGTAGGCGTCGCGCGCTCCCTCCATCGGGACCTTCTCGACGGAGAGGAGCTTCTCCCTCGCCCTCTCGAAGTAGCGGTCGATGCCGCCGAGGTCGCGGACGATCGCGCAGCCGAACGTCCCGCGCCCTCCGACGGTGAAGAGGTAGGCGTAGCCGCCGGGGGCGACCGCGGGGTCGAAGAGGACCCGGACGCGCGTCGCGCCGTCGCTCTCGAACGCCGTCTCGCGGGCGAGGCCGTCGGGCGTCTGCGGCCCCGTCGCCACGAGGTCGGCGTCCTTCGGCTCGAGCCGCGAGCGGAAGCGGACTTCCGCGCCCGCCTCGAGGGCGCCGCCGAGGAGCGTCGTGTCGAGCGTCCCCGCGTCCGGTCCGCGCCTCACGAACCAGGCGTACGGCTCCTTCGAGGAGACCACGGACCGGCGGAGCTTCGCGTCGAAGAACTCGGCCGTCGTCGCCGGGACCCAGGCGGGCGCCGCAAGGCCGAGGCGCGCGAACATCGCCGGGACGGTCTCGCGCGGGTCCGAGGCGTCCTCGATGACCTGCAGGTCGCCGACGAATCGGGCGCCGACCGTGGCGTTCCGCTCGTGGACGACGACCTTCCGCCCGGCCCGGGCGAGGAGGGTCGCGGCGGTCAGGCCGGCGGGACCGGCGCCGGCGATCGAGTACGGAGGCGGGGCGCTCACGGGGACGGCCATTATTGCGGATCGAGCGTCGGGCCCTGCGCGCGGCGCGCCGCTCCTCACGACACGCCCCGAATCCGTCGGACGATCGGCCGAAGAGACGCCCTCGCAGCTCTCCGGACTAAACTCTGGCCCTCTCGGAAAGGCCTCCAGATGCGCTTCGATTCCCTTCGCCCCCGACTCGAGCCCTTCCTCCTCCGCGTCGAGCGTCCCGGCCGCTACCTCGGGCTGGAGCGGAACGTCGTCCGTAAGGACCTCTCCGCCTCGGAGCTCACGCTCTGCCTCGCCTTCCCGGACGCCTACGAGATCGGGATGAGCCACACGGGGACCAAGATCCTCTACGAGCTCGTCAACCGCCGCGACGGATGGACCTGCGAACGCGCCTACGCCCCGTGGGTCGACCTCGAGGAGGTGATGCGCCGCGAGGGGATCCCGCTCTTCTCGATCGAGTCGTGCGCCCCGGTCGCGGACTTCGACGTCCTCGGCTTCTCCCTCCAGAGCGAGCTGAACTACACGAACGTCCCGAACATGCTCGACCTCGCCGGGATCCCCGTCCTCGCGGCCGAGCGCGGCGATGCCGACCCGATCGTCGTCGGCGGCGGCCCCTGCGTCGCGAACCCCGAGCCGGTCGCGGACTTCTTCGACGCCTTCCTCATCGGCGACGCGGAGGAGGCTCTCGGCGTCTTCCTCGAGGCCGTGAAGTCGACGCGGGGCCTGCCGCGCCGGGAACGGCTCCTCGCGCTCGCGGCCTGCCCGGGCATCTATGTCCCCTCGCTCTACGACGTGACCTACGACGGCGACCGGGTCGTCGCGTACACGCCGAACGCCCCCGGCGTCCCGGAGCGGGCGAAGCGGGTCTGGGTCGAGCGGCTCGACCCGTCCGTCTACCCCGAAAGGCCGATGGTCCCCTCGGTCGACATCGTCCAGGACCGCCTCGGCCTCGAGATCATGCGCGGCTGTACCCAGGGGTGCCGCTTCTGCCAGGCGGGCTACTGGTACCGCCCCGTCCGCGAGCTCGACCCGGCCGACGTCGCGCGGATGACGAAGGCGTTCATCGACGAGGCGGGCTGGTCGGAGGTCGGGCTGCTTTCGCTCTCCTCCGCCGACTACTCGCAGATCGAGCCGCTCGTCGCCTGCCTCGCCCCCGAGCTCGCGAAGACGAAGGTCTCCATCTCGCTCCCTTCGCTTCGCGCCGAGGCCTTCTCCGTCGCGCTCGCCGACGCCGTCTCCGAGGTGCGGAAGTCGGGCTTCACGTTCGCCCCCGAGACCGGCTCGGATCGCCTCCGCCGCGTGATCAACAAGACGTTCACGAACGACGACATGGTCAAGGCCGCGGGCGTCGCGTTCGAGCGCGGCTGGGACCTCATCAAGGTCTACACGATGATCGGCCTCCCCTCCGAGACGGAGGCCGACCTCGACGAGCTCGTCACCCTCGTCGCGGACATCCTCGCCGAGGGACGGAAGAAGGGCGTGAGGGCCACGGTCCACGTCTCCGTCGGCTCCTTCGTCCCGAAGAGCTTCACGCCGTTCCAGTGGTCCGCGTTCGACGGCGTGGAGCAGCTCCTGCAGAAGCTCGCGTACCTGAAGGAGAAGCTCCGGCCCGTCCGCGGGGCGAAGCTGAAGTGGCACGAGCCGAAGGAAGCCGAGATCGAGGCGCTCCTCTCCCTCGGCGACCGGCGGATGTCGAGCGCGCTCCTCGAGGTCTGGAGGAGGGGCGGGAGGTTCGACGGCTGGTCGGAGCACTTCTCCTGGCCGCGCTGGACCGAGGCGCTCGAGGCCGCCGGCATCCCGAAGGAGCGGCACCTGCGGCAGAAGGACCTGAAGGAGACGCTCCCCTGGGACGTCGTCGACGCCTCGATCCGCAAGCCCTTCCTCGTCGTGGAGTGGAAGAAGGCCCTGCAGGAGATGGCGACGGAAGACTGCAAGTGGGGCCGCTGCACGGCCTGCGGCGTCCCCGGCAACGGCGAGGACACCGTCCTGGCGAACGGGATGCCGGC
>JAKLER010000102.1 GCA_022711615.1 Acidobacteriota bacterium | reverse complement strand
CTCCGGTCCTGCGCTCCGTGACGTTCGTGAAGAACCGTGCGGCCGGCCTCCGGGTGGACGGCGGATCGCCGACGATCGAGGCGGTCACGAGCCACGAGAACGTGAACGCGGCGATGAGCGTGTACGGTGGAACGCCGACGATCACGGGCTGCACCCTGAGCGGGACGACGGGCGAGGGATTCGGCCTGGACGTTCACGGCGGGACGGTGACGGTGAGGGACACGACGATCACGGGGAACGCGGGCGCGGCGATGACGCTGTTCGCGGGAGCGGTGCTCGAGGGGCTGACGGGTCTGACGGTCAAGGAGAACCCGGGCGGGAACGTCGTGAGGTACCGGAGCACGGAGATTCCGACGAGCCAGACATGGAAGAGCTTCGGGCTGCCGTACGTCCTGATGGACGGCTGGGTCCACGTGAGGGGCGCTGGGTCGCCGGTGTTGACGATCGAGCCGGGGGTGGAAGTGCGGCTCGCGGGCGGGCACGGGCTGTCGATCGGAGATGGATCGACGCCGGGGGGCCTGGTGGCGGTGGGGACGGCAGAGCAGCCGATCCGGTTCACGTCGCATGCGGCGTCCGTGACGACTGGGCACTGGGGTCGGGTCGGGTTCAGCGCGGCGACGGTGGCGGGCTCGCGGATCGAGAACGCGGTGGTGGAGGGGGGCGGATATCACTGGGACGGCGCCGTCGTCGTCTACGGCGGGACGCCCGCGTTTTGGTCCATGACCCTGCGGAAGAACCGCGGCTCCGGTCTCCGGGTCGACGGCGGATCGCCGACGATCTTCGGATGTGAGATCAGGGAAGGCACCGAGCGGGGCCTGTGGCTCAGCGGCGGGAGCCTGCCGCGTGTCTACGGGAACACGATCACCGGAAACGCCGGCGCGGGGATCCAGAACGAGAGCTCCCGGGCGACGATCCGCTTCAACGCGGTCTCGGGGAACGGCGGCTACGGGATCCTGAGCTCGAACGGGACTTTCTTCGCTCGCGACAACTCCGTGACGTCGAACGGCGCTCCGGCGCGGAACGACGACTCCGCGAGCCGGACCCTCGACGCGAGACAGCAGTGGTGGGGCGCCGAGACGCCGCCGGCGGGGCTCGTCGGACGTGTCCAGTACGATCCGTGGCTCGGCTCGCCGCCGACACCGCCGTTCGCCGTCAGCTCCTTCGAGCGGTCGACGGCGGCCTTCAACCCCGAGGGGGCTGGCGTGACGTTCGCCTTCGACCTCCCGTCGCCCGGCGCCTGGACCCTGACGCTGGCCGACGCCGAGGGCACGACTGTGAGGTCCTTCTCCGGGAATGCTCTCTCCGCGGCGATCCTCTGGGACGGTAGCGACGAGGGAGGCCTTTCGCTGCCGGACGGCGTCTACGCGTACCGGCTCACCGCGGTGGAACCGATCTCCTCGATCGCCGCGGCCCCGCTGCTCGGGAGGGTCACGCTCGACCGGACCCTGCCGCTCGCGCTACTGGCGGCGCCGACTCCGAGAGCGGCGTTCGTGTCGCCCGTCGGGGTCTCCGGCACGGCGGCCGGTTCCGGCTTCGCGTCGTACACCCTCGAGTACGGCGCCGGCGAGCATCCCGCAACGACGACGCTGATCGACCGCGGGTCCCTCCCGGTCACCGAGGGAAGCCTTGGGCTTTGGAGCGCGCTCCTGACGGAGCCGCTCTACACGCTCCGTCTCACCGTGACGGCATCCGGCGGCAAGGTCGCGACGCAGTCCGTCACCGTCCGTCTCGACGGACAGACGGCGTGCCAGTGAGGAGCTCGATGAAGCGCCGCTTCTTCCTCGGCCTTCTCATCGCGCTCCTGCCGGCGACGGCCCTGCGCGCCGACAACGGAACGCTCGGAACGGGCCAGTACCGGCTCATCGGCGCGTCGTTCGACGTCTCTCCGGTCGAGCAGAACGTCCCCGTCGGGGTCGCGGCGACGGTGAAGACGCTCTTCGAAGGTTCTGCCAGCGCCCTGGCTTCCACCGGCGCCCGCGTCGCCGCCGAGCTGACGGGCCCCTCCGTCCCATCCCCCGTAACGATCAGCGCCGCGCCGGGCGAGGACCTCGTCGTGCCGCCCCTCTCCGTGAAGGGGGAGCACCTGCTCCAGAACATTCGGCTCACGAACAGCGGTGGCGTCGCGGTTGCCGCGGCCCACCCCACGGCGCGGATCGTCGTGAGCGACATCCTCGTCACCCGGATCACGTCCCGCGCCTTGACATCGCAGGAGCTCGCGGCGCGTGGCGTCGTCGTGAACGACTCGAGCTACAAGGCGTATTCGTTCGCTCTCGGCCTCGCGATCCAGGGTCGAACGATCCGGATCGAGGTCCCGACCGTGGTCGAGACCCGGGACGGATACCAGCCCGTCGGTCCGCCGATCGTCGACGTCGAGAACCGCGACGAGCGGTTCGTCCCGCCGACGGTCATCGCCGTCCCAATGCGAAAGGACGGGACGCCCGGCGGCGGACCGCCCGACCCGGAGATCTTCGACGAGGGCGAGGGGAGCCCGCAGCCCGTCT
Organism: Acidobacteriota bacterium; assembly: GCA_022711615.1. Classification (GTDB taxonomy): domain Bacteria; phylum Acidobacteriota; class Thermoanaerobaculia; order UBA5066; family UBA5066; genus UBA5066. The sequence goes on along the minus strand of JAKLER010000102.1, from coordinate 10,302 downwards.
TCGGCCTCCTCGTCTTCCCGGGAAACATCCGGTTCCTGAACCAGTTCTTCTCCGTCGTCGTCATGGTCCAGAACGGCGCGGCGGAGGGCTCGCCGCTCGCGCTCCGCGACGTCTCGACGACCATCTCGCTCCCGGCGGCGTCGCTGAGGCTGTCGAAGACGATCCCGAGCGTGCCGGACGGCTCGCCCGTTCCGGTCCGGGGCGCAGGCGCGGACGAGGTGCTCGGCACGGCGGACGACGTGGTCGTCCTCGTGGCCCAGACGGCGGGACAGGCCGAGTTCGTGACCGAGGGTCTCCGCGTCGGGACGCACGAGGTGACGTGCGACCTTTCCGCGACGCTCGAGGGCCTGGCGAACCAACCGCCGCGGACTCTCCGAGGGCGCGCCCGAGGGAGCGTCCTCGTGCGGGACCCGAGCTTCGGCCTGACGTTCAACCACCCGGACGTCATCCGGGACGGGGAGGAGTACGAGCTGCGCGTGAGCGTGGCGAACACCTCGACCGTCCTCGCCAACGACGTCACGATCGCGATCGACGCCGCGTCGCTCACGGGCGCCGAGGCCCTGGGCGTGCCGGCCGGTACCGACCCTGCCGCGCTTCTCGGCGACATCCCTCCGGGCGAGTCGCGGCTCGCGAAGTTCGCCCTGAAGGCGAAGCGCACCGGGCGCGTCGTCGCGTCCGCGTTCACGTCCGACGGGCCCGTCGTCGGCAGCCTGCGGCTCCGGACCGGGGTGACGAACGATGGCATCCCGCTCTCGCCCGACTCGTTCATCTTCCCTCGCGTCATCTCGGTCCTGCCGCCGGAGGTCGTCGATCCCGCCACGTCCCTCATCGGCATCGCGCACGGTCTCGCGACGATGGACCCGACGGCTCCGGGCGTCGGCTGCGGCCTGCTCGGAGACGACTGCGCCCCGCCGTTCGCCGACGGGGTCGTGCAGGACCGCGTCTTCGACCTCGTCACCGCCGCGCGTCGCGCCAGCCTGGGCGAGCCCGTCGCGGCCGCCGTGGCCGACCTCGCCTTCAGCTGGCTCGGCTCGGCCGTGCCGTCGCCGGGGTTCGACGGGGTCCGGCGTTCGAACGTGCACGGTAGCGATTTCGAGGCGGGCGTCGGCGCAGTCCTCAGCGCACACGCTGAAGAGGCCGGGATTGCCGGCCTGGAGCGGACGCTCCTCGACGCCGCCGTAGCGACCAGGGCACCGACGAACCCCCTCGCCGGCCCGACCTGGGCCCTCCTCGAGGAGGGCGGGTCGGCAGATCCTGCAGGCCGGCTCTACATCGGCGACCCGGCCGCCGGCACGCTGTCGGGTCTTCGGCCCGGAGAGCCGGGCTACGTTCGGGAGGCGGCATACACGAGCCTCCACGGGATCGGGGGACCGGTCGGCGGGGAGCTGGCCATCGCGGCGCGGCCTCCGGACGCCGGCGTCGTCTTCGGCATCGAGGGGAAGCGAGCCGGCACGGTGGCGCTCACGGTCTTCCTTGCGGACGGCGCCGGGGGCTTTCGGCGAGCGCGGATCGCGGGGATCGTGACGTCGCCGGGATCGGTGACGAACGTCCATGTGGTCTCGGGCGCGACCTGGCTCCAGGCCGTCTCGGCGACCGACGTCCTTCGGAACGCGGACGCGGTGGCCGTCGAGCCGAGCCCGTTCGGCCCGTACGCCGCCATCCAGGACGTCGCGGCGAACCCGCTCGGGAAGGCCGTGTCGCTCGTCTTCAACCGGCCGCTTCGCGAGGCGGAGGCCGCGCAGGTCCAGCGCTGGGCGCTCCCCGCGCCGCGGCCCGACGGCGGGACGTACGAGCGAACGGTCGGCGGCGCGTTCCCGCGGGATTCGGACCCTCGCTACCTGACCCTCGTGTCGGAGACGGTCGTCAGCCCGTTCCGACCGGGCGAGGCCGTCGGCGCGGGAATCCCCGCCCTGGACGGCGGCGTCTGGAGTGGGGCGCTCCCGATCATCCCCCGGCTCGTCCAGCCCGGCGGGACGGTCGTTGGACGCGTCATCGGCCCGGACGGGACACCGCTCCCGAACGCGCCCGTTCGTCTCTCGGAATCGGCTACGGACGACCTAACGGGAGAGGTATTCGCGGCGACGACCTCCGTCACGAGGACCGACACGACCGGGGCGTTCTACTTCGACTATGTCCGCAAGCAGGACGGAAAGCCGTTCCGGGTGGACTCGTTCGACGCGATCACGGGCTCGAAGGGCTACGCGGTCGGATCCGTGCGGACCCAGGGCCAGACCGTGCAGGTGGACGTCGTCCTCCAGGGGCGCGGGACCGTCAAGGGGACCGTCGTCGACGGGACCGGAGCGGCGCTCGAGGGCGTGATCGTCCGGTGCGCGAGCGACAACGACAATGGCTTCCGCACGGCGCAGCTCTCGCACTCCGACGGCGGCTTCACGTTCACGTCGGTCCCGGTCGGAACCGTCCGCCTGCAGGCGGAAGACCCGGCGACGAACCGGACGGCCTACGCCACGGTCGGCCTGTCGGCCCCGGGCGGGGTCGCGGAGCGGCAGCTCGTCATCGCGCAGCTCCCGAGGACGTCGCTTCGAGGCGTCGTCCGGCACGGGCGGGACGGATCGCCGTACGCGGGGGTCCATGTCGCCGGCTACGGCCAGCTCGGCGAGTACTTCGGAGCGCGGCAGACCGACGCGGAGGGGAGCTTCTCGTTCGAGTCCGCCCCGGTCGGGAACGTCCGCCTCGAGCTCTTCGACGTCTTCGTCTCGAGATCGCCCATCCTCGTCCAGACCGTCACGCTCGTCGCGGACCAGCCGGCCGAGGTGACGCTGACCATAGAAGAGGCCCCGGCCCGCTTCGGCGCCGTGGCGGGCACTGTCCGGAAGGTCGTCGGCGGCGCGCCGATCCCGGCACCCGGGATCGTCGTCTTCGTGCAGTCCTCGGGACACCGGACGACGACCGCAGCTGACGGGACGTACCGCATCGAGGACGTCCCGATCGGGGCTCAGACTGTGACGGCTCTCGACCCCGCCACCGGACGATCGGTCTCGGGGAGCGCCACGGTCCAGCACGAGCTGACCTCGCCCCTCGACCTGCAGTTCGCCGACGGCACGCTCGGCCGCGTCGTCGGGACGGTGGTCGACCAGGACGGCCGGCCGAAGGGCGGCGTCGTCGTCGAAATTGTCGACGAAGGGCCGCCGGTCACCGTCCCGTTCCGGTCGGCGACCGCCGCCGACGGGAGCTTCACGCTCCAGAACGTCCCGCCCGGCACGTATCGGGTGCAGGCGACGTTCGGGGAGGTCCGCGGGGGCCGGACGCTCCGCAACGCCGGCGCGGCGCCCGTGACGGTCCCCGGGCCGGGAACCGCGGGGCAGGCGGCGATCCAGCTCCGCGGCTGGGTCACGGTGAGCGGACGGGTCGTCGCGCGCGTTCGGGACCGCAACGGCGTGCTCCACGACAACCCGGTCTTCGCGCCGGTGGAGCTCCACACCGCGCGGTTCGCTGACGGCACGTCGAACCCGGACCCGGAGGCGGGCCCGATCTACAGGGACGGGCCGAGCCTCTACGCCACGGTCAACACGGACCCCCAGACGGGGGAGTTCCGCTTCGAAGACGCCCGGGGAGGCCCGATCAGGGTCGTCGCGAAGAACCCGTTCTACGGGGAGCGGGCGCACGCCTTCGGCTTCGTCCAGGGCGACGCGACGCGCGGACCCGTGGACATCGTCTTCGACGGGAACCTCGGTGTCGTCGACGGGTACCTCTTCAACGCCGACGGAAGCCCGATCGTGGGGGGACACCTCACGCTCACGGGGGCCGGCCCCTTCGACGTGATCGAGGCGACGACCCGTCCGGCCGGTCCGTCGAACGCCGCCGGCTACTTCGTCTTCCCGCTCGTCCCGTTCTCGCCGCGGATCCAAGTCCGCTACTCCGAGGAGCTCGGGGGCGTGCCGCGCGTCGCCGAGGCCAACGTCTCGCTTTCGGCCCAGGCGCCGACGGCACGGGTGACCCTGCGCGCGCTCGGGGTCGGGTCCGTCACCGTTCGCGTCGTCCAGCCCGCCGGGGACGACCTCGTCCCCGTCGCCGGCGCGCAGGTGCGCGTCGACGAGCTGGAGGGAGAGCGCCGGTCGACGACGCGGACGACGGACTCCGACGGGATCGCGTCCTTCTCGAACGTCACAGAGGGCCGGATCGCCGTCCTCGCGCGCTCGGGCCTCGTCGGAGGCCGCGCCTCCGTCTTCGGCTCGGGAGAGGGCTTCTCCGTCGACGCCGTCGTGAAGCTGACCGGCACGGCGCAGGTCTCGGGCGTCGTCCGGAGCCCCGTCGACGGCTCGCCCGTGGCGAACGTCAACGTCCTCCTCGTCTCGCTCGGGGGTGGAGGGCTCGGGATCGGGCCGCTTGCCGCGATGACGACCGCGCCGGACGGGAGCTTCGTCTTCGAGGAGCTTCCCGCCGTGCCGGGAGCGCTCTACCGCGCCGACGCCGAGGACTCGGGCACGCTCCGGCGCGGGAGCTCCGCGACGCTCGCGCTCGCTCCGGGCGACGCGAAGCAGGCGGACGTCACGCTGAACGCCCTGGGTGCGGTGACGGGACGCCTGACGACGTTCGACGGGGCGACGGCCCTGGAGGGTGCCGAGGTCTCAGTCTCCTCCTTCGAATCGGTCCCGGGGTCGGAGCACCCGCGAGTGACGTCCCTCATTGCCACGACCGACGCCGACGGCGTCTACCGGGTTGACGGCGTGCCAGCGGGCTCGATCTCCGTCCGCGCGCACGACGAGATCACCGGCCTCTCGGCCGTCGGATCCGGGACTCTCGTTTCCGAGGGTCAGGTCGTCCGGATCGACCTGAGGGCGACCCCGACCGGGTCTGTCCAGGGTCTCGTCCGCCGGGCGGACGGTTCGTCGCTCGACGAGACCTCCGCCGTACCGACCGTCTCCATCTCCTCCCATGGCTTGAGCCGGGTCGTCACGGCGCGCTCGTACGAGTTCACGGGCATTCCCTCGACTCACGAGTTTGTCCTCGCGGCCCGCGAGCCGGCGAGCCCGTTTCACGAGGCGACCGCAAGAGGCTCCGTCGGCGCTGGTCAGACGCAGACGGTCGACCTGCGCTACGGGCCGATCGGGTCGGTCCGCGTCCATCTCCGTCGGCCGGACCCGACGGCGCCCGGCTCCTTCGTTCCGGCGGTCGGTCTCGTTTCGATCAATCAGGGCGGGCCGTACGCGCACCGCTTCCCCTCGAATGCATCGTTCCGGACGGACGCCCAGGGCGAGCTGACGATCATCGATGTCGGCGGCGGGTTTGGGCTGTCGGTCCGCGCCGTCGAGGACGGCACGGGCGCCGGCGGCTCCGCCACCGTTCCTGACCTCATGCTCGATGGCCAGCAGGCGGAGGTAACGGTCGTCGTCGAGCCGCGAGGCATCGTGCGCGGTCGCGTGCTTCTCCCGGACGGCGTCACTCCGGCCTCCGGAGTCCCGGTCCGCCTCAACGTCGCGGGATGGCTGATCTCGCCCTTCTCCCCGCCGCCCGCGACGGTTTCGGTGATCGCCGGCCCCGACGGCCGGTTCGAGCTTCCGGACGTACCTCTCCAGAGCTACTTCGTCATCGCCGAGGCGACGGAGCCCCCGTCGAAGGTCTACGTCGAGGGCAGCATCAGCCGGAGCGATCTGGTCGCGGATCTGGGCGACCTCGTCCTCGACGACGCCCGGCCGGCGCTCGTCTCCGTCGAGCCTCCCGAAGGGACGGCAGAGCTCGGCCTGACCCCGACGATCCGCTTCACCTTCTCCGAGCCGCTCTGGCCGTACGGCGACAGCGGACTCTGGAACCTCGTTCGGGTCACAGCACCGACGGGAGACATCTCGACGGGGTTCCGGGCATCGCTGGACGCCACGGGCCAGATCCTCACGGTCCAGCCGAAGTACCCGTTGCCGGGCGCCACCCTCTACGAGGTCCGGGTCTCGGGGAACCTCCGAGATCGCAATACCCTCGCCACCGGTGTCGACGCCGTCACCCGGTTCACGACGGCCGACCTGACGAACCCCGTCGTCCTCCGGACGACCCCGGTCGCCGATCAGATCCAGGTCTCCGTTCTCGTCAACCCATCGGTCGTCCTCTCGAAGGCGATCGATCCGGCGACGGTCGTCGCCGGCACCCGCCTTTACCGGCTCGACGCGGCGGGCTCCTCCGTCGCGATCTCTCCGGCCCTCCAGGCCGACGGCCAGACCATTGTCCTCAACCCCGAGGCGAGCCTCGAAGCCGAGGCGGAGTACGAGATCGTCGTCGACGCTCTGAAGGACATCGCAGGAAACCCGCTCCTCGCCATCACCCGGGTCCGCTTCTTCACGCGGGACGACGCCGCCCCGCTCCTCGCCTTCGATCCGCCCGACACGCCGGAGCCGATCGAGGGCACGACCCGCTCCTACACCGTCCGCTTCGGCGACGATGACGTCGAGACGGCCACTCTCTACCTCATCGCGCCGACGGGCGAGATCTGGAATGCCACAAAGAGCGTCGTCTCGCCGGCGCGGGACGCCCGCTCCATCACCTGGTCCGTCCGGCTGCCGCGCGTCGCCGAGGCGGGCGGGACGGCGGTCCGCTGTCGCGCCTTCGCGGTCGACTTCTGCGGCAACTCCTCTGCTCCCGTCGACCTTCCGCTGACGCTCCAGATCGACTCATTGCCCACCCTGGTCTCCGCCGAGGCATCCACCGCAACCGTGCGGATCGGCGGGACCTTCACGGTCGCCGTCTCCGCGACCGACGACCTCTCGCTCGCCGGGATCGACGCGTCCCCGTCCGCGGGGATCGAAGCGGTCTCGGCCGAGGTGACCGCCTCGTCTCCGACGAGCCGGACCGAGCTCCGCACCTACCGGGTGCGCCTCGACGCCGCGCCCGGGGCGGCGAGCGTCTCGTTTGTTGCCCGCGACTCGCGCGGGCAGCTCTCGCCCGCGACGTCCGTCTCCGTGACGGTTCAGCCGGACGACGCGCCCGTCGTCTCGATCCTCTCGCCGGCGTCCGGCTCGAGCGTCCTCTCCGGCGCGAGCCTGCCGGTCACCTACTCCGCCACGGACGACCTCGGGGTCGTTTCCCTCGTCGTTCGGCTCGGCGAATCGAGCGTCGACGTGCCGAGCCCCGCTGCGACCGGCACGGTGAACGTCCGCGTGCCCGTCGTGACGACGGTCGGGGCTCACGACCTGACCGTGACCGCCACCGACTCGACGGGGCACGCCGTTTCGGCCACGGTTTCGTTGACAGTGCGGCCGGACGAGCCGCCGTCCGTCTTGATCAGCGCGCCGCCCGCGGGGGCAACTCTCGTCAGCGGAGCGGGCGTCCCGGTCACCTACACGGTCTCCGACGACGTTGGGGTCGTCACGCTCCTTCTCCGTCTCGGAGACTCGCAGGTGCCGATCTCGAACCCCTCGGGCACGGGGACGGCGACCCTCGTCGCTCCCGTCGTAGCAGCCGCCCAGAGCCTTTCTCTTACGGCCAGGGCGACCGACGCGTCCGGACACGTCGCCGAAACGAGCGTCGCCGTTACCGTGAAGCCGGACGATCCGCCCGCGGTCGCGATTCTCTCGCCCGCGGTCGGAACGAGCGTCCTCTCCGGTGCGACGGTCCCAGTCGCCTACAGCGTTTCCGACGACGTCGCTGTCGCCTCGCTCGAACTGAAGCTGGGCTCGTCGAGCGTCATGCTCGTGCGCCCGCCCGCGGTCGGGACGACGAACCTGACCGCACCGGTCGTGACCGCCGTGGAGCCGGTCGTCCTCTCGGCGACGGCCACGGACTCGGCGGGGCACGTCGTCCCGACGAGCGTCACGCTCTCCGTCCGTCCCGACGAGCCGCCGACGTTCACGGTCACGGCGCCGACGGAGGGGCTGCACGTCAAGAGCGGGGCTTCGCTCCTCGTGAGTGGATCGCTCGCGGACGACAACGGCCGCGCGACGCTCACGGCCACCCTCGGACCCGCCAGCCGGTCCGTCGCGTCCGTCGGTCCGTTCTCGTTCACCCTCCCCGTTCCCGTCGTGGCCGTTTCGACGCCGATCACCCTCGCCCTGCGCGCGCAGGACTTCACGGGGCACACCGCGACGCCCCAGGACCTCGGCCTCGTCGTCGAGCCGGACACGGTCTCGCCGACGATCGTCGTCAGCAGCCCGGCTCCGGGCAGCTCGATTGTCGGCGGCAAGGCGTTCGCGCTCGTCGCCACGGCGAGCGACGACGTCGCCGTCACCGGCTTCCGCTACCGCGTCGACCAGGGGGCTTTCGTCCCGGTCGCGGGGCGAGTGCTCTCGGTGCAGGTCCTGACCGGGACCGTCTCCGTTCCGACCCCGATGACGATCGAGGTCGAGGCCGAGGATGGGGCGGGACACGTCACCCCGTCGACGGTCGGCCTGACCGTCGTCCCGAACCAGGCACCCACGCTGAGCCTCACCCGGCCCGCCGCCGAGGCCCGGATCCCCGCCGGGGCGACGTTCGCCGTGGAAGGGACTTCGGTGGACGACTCCGGTGTCCCGACGACGACGGTCACCTTCGACGGCCAGACGAGGTCGGCGACCTCGAACGGCTTCGCCGTCACGTTCACAGCGCCGTTCGTCTCGACCGAGACGACGTTCACGCTGTCGGCGACGGCGCGCGACCCCGAGGGGAACGAGTCTCCCGAGGTGTCGCGCTCGCTGACGGTCGTCCCCGACGTCGGCGGGACGCCGACCGTGCAGCTGACGGCCCCGGCGCCGGGTGTCCTCCTCGTCGGCGAGACCGCAGCGATCTCGATTACCTTTGCCGACAACGTCGGCCTCTCCTTCGGCTCCGCCGAGGTCACGGGGCCGTTCACGTCGGGCCCTAGGACCTGGTCCCTCTCCGGCACCTCCTCGGTCCAGAGCGTCGAGATCGCGCCGGCGGATCGGCCGTTCGGCGAGAAGGCGCGCGTCGTGGCGAAGAACGTCGACCTCGGCGGTCGCGTCGCGAACCTCGACGTCTCTATTCCGGTCGCCTATCACCGCCTCGAGCTGCCGCTGCCCTCCGGGGCGCTCGCCGAAGGCAGCACCCTCACCGCCGTCTTCCGGATCGGAGAGTCGGGGCGCCAGCGCGCCTCCGCGCTCCGCCTCGAGATCGGCACGGTCTCGGGGCAGACCTTCACGGTCCTCGCGTGCGTCCAGACGGCGGCTCCGCTCTCCGAGCTTGAGACGCTGGCCGTCCGCGTTCCTGTCGGACGGACCGGGCTCTTCGTCCGGTCGATCCTCGTCGAGACGACGGGCGACCTGGCACAGGCCGCGGCCTTCGACGGGACAGCGGTCCTCCTCGAGCCTCTCTCGACCTCGGGCGACACGGCGGCGCCGACCGTCGTCATCATGAATCCCGCAGACGGGCTCTCCGTTCTGAGCGGCGACCTCGTCCAGACGAGCGTGTCGGCCGCTGACGACACGGGCGTCGAGCGGATCGACGCCTCGTTCGGCGGCATCACGAAGACGTGCTCGGCGGCCACCTGCGAGCTCACGTTCTTCGCTCCGGTCGTCGCGACGGCCGGGACGCAGACTCTCTCGGCGACGGCACGCGACGGGGCGGGGAAATCGACTACGACGAGCGTGGCCGTGACCGTCTCGCCGCGCTCCTCAGGGACAACATCCGGTCCGGAGCCGGGCGAGCTCGTCGCTGGCGATGGAAGGGCCCCCATCGTCCGGTTCCTGACGCCCCACGTCTCTCCGTACCCGGTCGCTCCCAATGCTCCGTTCCGGCCGGCAGTCGAAGCGGTTGACGCGGACGGAATTGACCGGATTGAGCTCTTCCTCGGCGAGACCGACGTCCCCTGCCTCGTCCTTCGTCCGGACCTGCCGAGTCGGGACGCATGCTTCGTTCCCGACGCGGCCGCCGGCTCCACGCTCTGGCTTCGCGCCGTCGCGTTCGACCTGTCGGGCGACCGGAGCGAGGTCGAGGTAGAGCTCGTCGTCACCCCGGGCATCCGAATACCCGAGGACGACGTTTCGCCTGCGGAACCCGATCGTCCCGAGGAGACAGAGTAGATGGAGCCTCAGACGCTCCTCGATCGTTCGCTGGAGGCCAGCGCATCCGTCGTGTTCGGCGGCGACGGAGCCGTTGCCGCGTCGGAGGCTCCTCTCGTCCTGCTGGCGACCCGGGACCCGTTCCTCGACAGCGGCGGGGTCGGCTCCGCCGGAACTTTCCTCGTCCACGGCGCCGCGCATCCCCACTCGAGCCTGGAGCAGCCGTGAAACCCACTCGTCTCGTCGTCCTCGCCCTCCTCGGACTCCTCGTCGCCGTCCCCCCGGCGGCGGCGCAGCAGGATCCCTTCGCGATCCCGCAGGCCCTCTCCGGCCAGGCGGTCTTCTCCGCCCAGGCGCTCACGGTCAACGG
>JAKLER010000101.1 GCA_022711615.1 Acidobacteriota bacterium | reverse complement strand
AAGATTGCCCTCCTCGTCCGCGGCAAGGACGGGAAGGACGCCGCCCGTCGCGAGGAGCCCGCCGTCCTCGAGAAGGTGCGGGAGGACTGGTTCGTCGACGTCGCCCTCCCGGTCGACGCCGGCGAGTACCAGGTCGCCGCGCTTCTCCTCGACGCCTCGGGCGCCGAGAAGGTCTCGGCCTACCGGCCCGTCACGGTGATCCCGCTGCCGTCCGAGCTCGCGATGTCGCCGCTCCTCCTCGCGTGCACCGACATCGCGGCCGACGGGGCGAAGCCGGAGGAGCCGTTCGTCTTCTCGGTCCGGAAGTTCGTCGCGAGGGGCGGCGACACCCTCGAGAAGACCGACGGCCTCGCCTACGTGGCCCGGGTCTACAACCCCGCCGTCGACCCCGCGACGAAGAGGCTCCACCTGAAGCGGTCGATCTCGATCAAGCCGAAGAACGGCTCCACGATCGACGTGCCCCAGCCGCCGGACGAGCCGATGGTCGTGCCGGAGCAGGCCGGCTCGGCGACCGCTCTCGTCATCGACCTGGCCGGCTCGATCGTCGACGTGAACCTCGGCGATTACTTCCGCCCCGGCGAGTACGTCATGACGCTGAAGATCACCGACGTGATCTCCGGCAAGAGCGTCGAGGCGAAGACGCCGTTCTCGCTCGCGGCGCCGCCCGCGCCGGCGAAGGCCCCGGCCGCCAAGCCGGCGGCGCCGAAGGCCCCCGCCCCGAAGAAGTAGCCCCCGCCCGACCGGGCGAACGAAGAACGGCCCCGGCGCGAGCCGGGGCCGTTCTTCGTCCGGGGGGACGCCGGGAGGCGCCGCGGCGCCTACTCGACTCGGAGGTCTGCCGAGGCGAGGGCCATCCGCCCGGTCGCCACGTCGCGCACGCCGGCCACGAAACGGATGTTCCCCTTTCCGCTCTTGACCTGGCCGCGGTAGACGAACGGCTCGGCGCGCACGCGCTCCCACTCCGAGGCCGGGATGGAGATCATCTTCCTCTCCGGCTTCACGTCGGAGCGGGCCCCGGTGTCCTGGATCGCCGCCAGCGTGACGTCGACGACGGCGGTCTTCCGGTCTCCCTCTTCGCGGAACGTCAGCTCCTCGAGGGAGAACTGCACCTCGTACGGACCCGTCCGACGGGCAAGCCCGCCCGCCGGCGAGAGGGAGCCGATCCGAAGCGTCGCCGGGAAGTCCCCCGGGGCGCCGGGCGTCAGGAGGGCCATCTCGACCCGGTCGACGGCGGCGTCGTCGGCGCTGCGCGGGAGGAAGCCGTTGCGTGTCCGCACGACGACTCCGGGCCGGGTCGTCCGCACCTCGACCTTTCGCTCGCCGGTACCGGCGAGGCCGGAGAGCGTGACGCCGACCGAGTAGTAGCCGCTCGCCTCCCGGTAGACGCGATCGAGGTCGGACCGGAACTCGTTCCGGTTCTCGACGAGAGACCCGCCCGTGCCGGTCGCCAGAGTCACCATCGAGTCGCGGTAGCCCTGCGCGCGGTAGAACGGGCTGATCGCGGGGTTCGACCGCTCGGACGCGTCGACGCCGGCTCCGAGCCCCTTCGCGTCGAAGACCTGGATCGTGATTCCGGCGGCGTTGGCCTCGGCGAGGACCTTCTCGATCTCCTCGCCGACGTCCTCGGCGAACTGCGAGACGAGGCTCGGGCCGTACGCCAGGGCGAGGGCCCGGCCGGGGTGCCATTCGTAGCCGTTCGTGACGAGGAGGAGCGTCCTCTTGCCCGACCGCGCGGCGAGGGCCGAGACGCTTCGGGCGAGCTCGCGGAGCGCCCACCGCTCGCGGTGCGCGGCCTCCGTCGACCAGCTGCGGATCAGGGAAGCCCGTGAGCGAGGCGAGATCCGGATCTCCCTCACCGTCCTCTGGTATTCCGACTCGAGGGCGAGCCCGCGGGGCGCGAGCGTCTCGAGCTTCGAGAGGCCGTCGAGGAGGTCCTCCTTGCTGCTCGTGAAGGGGACGAGGACCCGCGTCGCCCCGTTGTAGGAGACGATCGAGGCCCGGTCGGAGGGCGAGAGCCGGGTCATGAAGTCCCGGAGCCCCTCGAGGACCGGCTTGCGGTCCTGCGGGAGGAGCCGCTCGTCGTCGAAGTAGACGAGGAACTGCCTCGGGACGTAGGTCTCGCCGGCGTCGTTGCGGAGGGTGTCGAGAACGAGGTCCGGCGAGGCGGTCGCGAGGTCGGGCCCGTGGACCGTGCCGGCCTCGACGCGGGCGAAGTAGTCGATCGGGACGACCTTCTTGTCGACGCGGACGACGAACTCGTCCCGGGTGAGGTCCGTGACCGGCCGGCCGTCCTTCGTCGCGACGACGTCGAGGTCCAGGGCGCGGACCTCCACGGCCGCGCGCACTCCGGCCGGAAGGGCCGTCTCCGGCGGCTCCGCGGCGAGAGAGGCGGAGCCCGGGGCGAACGCGAGGGAGAGGACGAGGATCGCGGATGCGGCATTTCGGGCGACCATGGGATACCTCCGTTCGGAACGTGCCGGAACGACCGGGCTACCTGGGACTACGGCAAGAGACGGGCCGGCGGATCAGAGACCGAGGAGCTCGCGCAGGGCCGAGGCGTCCCGGCCGATCCGGTCCGCCAGCGCGTCGTCGACGGCGAGGGCGGCGTACCGGTCGGCGAGCTCCGGGTCGTCGCTCGTCCACTCGCGGCCGACCTGCTCCCCCGCGACCATCTGCTTGGCGAAAAAGACCAGCTGCTCGGCGACGGAGCTCCGGCTCGAGACCTGGCCGTCCGAGCCGAGGACGTCGGCGAACGCATCGGGCAGATTCAGCTTCCGTGCCAGCGCGCGGCCGCTCGCCGCGCGATACCAGCCGAGGGTGGCGGCACGGAACGGACCCGGGTCGAAGTCCTCCGTGAGGAGGAGCTTGAGCAGCTCGTAGCCGCCCACCGGCTCGAGGAGCGCGAGGACCCAGGCTCGCCCGGGGTCCTCTCCGAGCGACGGGGCGACGTGGGACGCGGCCACGGCGGTGGACACCGCGGCGCTCCGGAGCGCCCGCTCGAGGCGATCCCGGCCCGAGACCACCGGAGCGCCCGGGGAGACGAGCAGCTCGAGGAACCTGCGGAGAGCCCCCGTTCCGATCGCGGCGAGGGCGCCGTCGACCGTCGACAGGAGCCCCGTGGCGGGGGTCCGGAGGGCGTTCCCGAGGAAGAGAAGGTCGACCGTGAGGAACGGGTCCGTCGCGGCGAGGCGAAAGGTCTCCTCGGTCTCTGCGCCGGATTCGAGGGCGGCGCGGCAGCGCTCGGCGGTGTCCTCGAAGAGCGGGAACGGGCGGAACGGGCTTCGCAGCGAGGCCGCGACCTTTTCCGAGAACCTCCCGAAGAGCTCGAAGCGTTCCTGCCAGACGGACGGGGGAGGGCTCTCCATGTCGAGGCCCTCGACGACGGCGAAGAACGAGCGTGCGACGTTCCGCGGCGAGAGCTCCTCGGCGTTCGAGGCGGGCTCCTCGGCTTCCACCGACTCCGCGGTGCGACGCCGCGCCGTGTCGTCCACGGCCCTCGCCCCCTCGAGCGCGAGGAGCTGGCCGCGAAGGGAGAGCTGGATACGGAGGAGGTCCTCGGTGAGGACCGTCGGGTCGTAGACGAACCGCGCGCCCTGCCAGTGAAAGAGGTCGAAGAGGACCTTCAGCGCGAGCTCCTCGACGGCCCCGGCCAGCGCGTCGCGAGAGAGGAGGCCCGTCTCGAAGACGAGCCTCGTCAGGCTCCGGCCCGTCAGGAAGCTGTCGGCGAGGAGCTCGTAGACGACCGGCTCCGGCAGGATGCCGCGCGCGACCAGGAACGTCCCGAGCCGTTCCTCCGGCCGGACCGACGAGACGAAGACGATCGCGCCGTTCTTCACGTCGATCATCCTTCGGTCCTCCCCGCGCGAAACGGTCAGCCGGCCGGAGAGCCGGTTGATCTCGATCCACTGCAGGAGGTCGGCGAGGGCGAAGGTATCGAGCGTTCCGCTGAGCGACTTCGACAAGGCTGGGCGAAGTGTGACACGAAGAGCGCTCCGGCGGAGCCGGCCGCCGGGAGCATCGGCCGTTCGGCCGGGCGGCCGGTCCGGGCGAAGCGCGGGAACGCGGAGAGGTCGATTCGAGATGCGGTCTCGCACGGTGTCGGCGCGCACGGTTTCCATTAGCATCGGTCCCATGTCCACCAACAAGCCCGACACCGCCACGACCTCAGGGATCCCGGTCCGTCCCTCCTATGCCCCGGGGGACGTCCCGCAGGGCTGGGACCCCGGCGTGCCCGGTGCGTTCCCGTACACCCGCGGCGCGATGGCCGGCGGCTACCGGAAGAAGCTCTGGACGATGCGCCAGTATGCCGGCTTCTCGACCGCCCGCGAGTCCAACGCGCGCTACCGCTACCTTCTCTCCCAGGGGCAGACCGGCCTTTCCGTCGCCTTCGACCTCCCGACCCAGATCGGCTTCGACTCCGACGCCGCGCTCGCGCGCGGCGAGGTCGGCCGGGTCGGCGTCGCGATCGACTCGATCGAGGACATGGAGACGCTCCTCGACGGCATCCCGCTGGGGGACGTTTCGATCTCGATGACGATCAACGCCACGGCCTCCGTCCTCCTCGGGTTCCTCCTCGCCGTCGCGCGGCGGCGCGGGACCGAGTGGAAGGCGCTGTCGGGGACGATCCAGAACGACATCCTGAAGGAGTACGCGGCCCGCGGGACCTACGCGTTCCCGCCGAAGCCGTCGATGCGCCTCATCACCGACATCTTCGGCTTCTGCGCGGAGAACGTCCCCCGCTGGAACACCATCTCCATCTCGGGCTACCACATCCGCGAGGCGGGCTCGACGGCGGTGCAGGAGGTCGCCTTCACGCTCGCCGACGGCGTCGAGTACCTCTCGGCCGCCGTGCGGGCGGGCCTCGACGCGAAGGCGATCGCCCCGCGGCTCACCTTCTTCTTCAACGTCCACAACGACTTCCTCGAGGAGATCGCGAAGTTCCGGGCGGCTCGGACGCTCTGGGCGCGCCTGCTGAAGGACCGGTTCGGCATCGACGACCCGCGCGCGCAGGCGCTCCGGTTCCACACGCAGACGGCCGGCTCGACGCTCACGGCGCAGCAGCCCGACGTGAACGTCGTCCGCGTCGCGATCCAGGCGCTCGCCGCGGTCCTCGGCGGAACGCAGTCGCTCCATACGAACTCGCGCGACGAGGCGCTCGCGCTGCCGACGACGGAGGCGGCCCGCCTCGCGCTCCGGACGCAGCAGGTCATCGCCTACGAGACCGGCGTCGCCCGCGTCGCCGACCCGCTGGGAGGATCGTGGGCGATCGAGGCGCTCACCGCGGAGATCGTCGAGAAGGCGTCGGCGCTGATCGGGAGGATCGACGAGATGGGAGGGGCGCTCGCCGCGATCGAGGCGGGCTACTTCCAGCGCGAGATCCAGGAGGCGGCCTACCAGGCGCAGAAGGCGATCGAGTCGAAGAGCCAGGTCGTCGTCGGCGTGAACGAGTTCGTCCTCGAGGAGGAGAACCCGATCCCCACGATGACGATCGACCCCAAGGTCGAGACGGAGCAGGTCGAGCGGCTCGCCGCCTTCCGGGCCCGGCGCGACGACGCGAAGGTCGAACGGCTCCGCGCCGACCTCGTCGCCGCGGCGAAGGAGGGGCGAAACCTGATGCCCCCGATCGTCGAGGCCGTCGACGGGAACGTCACGCTCGGCGAGGTGGTCGCCTCGCTGAAGACCGTCTTCGGCGAGCACCGGGACGCGGTCACGCTTTGAGCGGGCGGCGCCGGCACCCGGGGGCTCCGCGGGGGCCCCGGGTGCCGGCGTGCCCCGGAAACCGGCCGCCGGCGGTCCTCGCTTCTCGGCAAAACCGCTGCCAGAACGGACCCCCTCCTGTGTAAATCGTTTCGGGCCGCTCCGGAAGCGGCTTCACGCGGACCTTACATTTCTTGCGTGGTGTCAAGTCCCTGTGGTGCAGACACTTGGCGAATGTGCACCGATGGGAGTGCATTCCGTGCGCGGCCCGCTTCCGATGCGGCTTCCCGGACTTTTCGACAGCCGAATTCACAGGCTTATGCACAGCGCGTCTGGGAAAGACGATAAGCCTCACCGCTGGAACGTTTTCGGAGCCGTCAGGAGCTCTCTTCGGGGAACGGGAGAACCCCGTCGACCTCGACGACGCCCGGGTCGAAGCACCGCCGGCAGCGGGCCTCGTACATCCCGGCGGCCCCGACCACGACCCGTTCCTTGGAGGCGACGAGCCGCTGGGTGCGGCTCGCGGGGCCTCCGCAGAGGATGCAGATCGCCCGCGTCTTCACGACCTCCTCGGCGAGCGCCATGAGCGTGGGCATCGGCTCGAACGGACGCCCGAGGTAGTCCTGGTCGAGCCCCGCGACGACGACGCGCTTGCCGAGGTCGGCGAGGCGGCTCGCGACCTCCACGATCCCCGCGTCGAAGAACTGCGCCTCGTCGATCCCGACGACCTCCGTCCGGTCGTCCGTCCGGGCGAGGACCTCGGCCGACGACGCGACGGAAAGGGCCGTGAGCCGCATTCCCGTGTGCGAGACGACCTCGACCTCCGAGAACCGGTCGTCGAGCTTCGGCTTGAAGACCTGGACTCTTCGCCGGGCTATCTTCGCCCGGGTGACGCGCCGGATCAGCTCCTCGGACTTGCCCGAGAACATCGAGCCGCAGATGACCTCGATCGAGCCGCTTCCCGGGAGCATCAACGCCTCCTCCCTGCGCGGGCCGCGTCCGGCGTCCGGGCCTCCGGCGCCGCGCGCCGTCCCGCGCCCGGCTTCGCCGCGGGCGCCACGCCGACCTTCGGGCAGATCTCCTCGAGGAGGCAGCCGGAGCAGCGCGGCGCGCGCGACGTGCAGGTCCGGCGCCCGTGAAGGATGAGCGCGTGGCCCGCGAAGACCCACTCCGCGTGCGGCAGGAGGGCGTTGAGGTCCCTCTCGACCTTCTCCGGGTCCGTGGCGCCCGACCAGCCGAGCCGCCGCGCGAGGCGGCCGACGTGCGTGTCCACCACGACGCCGTCGGGAGAGCCGAACGCGTTCCCGAGGACGACGTTCGCGGTCTTCCGCCCGACGCCGGGGAGCGCGTTCAGCGCCTCCATCGTCCGCGGCACCGTCCCGCCGTGCTCCTCGACGATCGCGCGGCAGGCGCCGCGGAGCGAGCGCGCCTTCGCGTTGAAGAAGCCCGTGGAACGGATCAGCTCCTCGAGCTCGGGGCCGGCCGCGGCCATCGCGGCCGGCGTCGGGAGCCTGCGGAAGAGGGCCGGCGTCACCGCGTTCACTCGCGCGTCGGTGCACTGGGCGGAGAGGATCGTCGAGACGAGGAGCTGGAAGGCGTCGGCGTGGTCGAGCGAGCAGTCCGCGCCCGGGAACGCGGCCCGGAGACGGGCGAGGACCTCGGGAGCGGGCGCGGGCTTCGGCTTCGGGCGGGCGGGCATGCGCGCGGAGAATACCGCCGGGCGGCGGCCGGCGCGCCTTGATTCCCGCCGGAGCGGGTGGAAGACTCCGCCGCGCGTGAGCAGCCGACGCCCGTTCCTCCTCTTCCTCGCCTTCGTCCTCGCGCTCCCCGCCCTCGCCGCGGAGCGCGTCACCATCACCGTCCTTCAGACCTCGGACCTGCACGCGAACCTCCTTCCGTGGAACTACGCGCGCGGCGAAGCGGCCGACTGGGGTCTCGCTCGCGTCGCGACGCGCGTGCGCGAGATCCGGAAGAGCTCGAAGCACGTCCTCCTCCTCGACGGCGGCGACACGATCCAGGGGGCGCCGGCCGGCTGGCTCGAAGCCCGCCGTCCGACGGGGGGGCCGCACTTCATGGCGGTGGCGATGAACGCCCTTCGCTACGACGCGATGGCCGTCGGCAACCACGAGTTCAACTTCGGCCTCGAGGTTCTGCGCCGCGCGCAGAAGGACTCGAGCTTCCCGTGGCTCTCCGCGAACACCCGGAACGCCGCCGGCGGCGGCCCCGCGTTCCCCGAGTACGTCGTGAAGACGTTCGGCCGGGTCCGGGTCGGCGTTCTCGGCCTCACGACGCCGAACATCCCCGGCTGGGAGCCGGAGGCGAACCGGCCGGGCCTCGAGTGGGAGAACCCCGTCGAGACGGCGGCGCGCCTCGTCCCCCTCCTCCGGCAGAAGGAGCGGTGCGACGTCGTCGTCGTCCTGTTCCACAGCGGCCTCGAGGTCGACCCCGACACCGGAGAGGCCAACGGGACCGACTACGAGAACCACGTCGTCCGCCTCGCGAAGGCCGTTCCGGGGATCGACCTGATCCTCACCGGGCACTCGCATCGACGCGTCCCCCTCACCCGCGTCCACGGCGTCCCCGTGACGCAGCCGGGCCGCTGGGGCGAGGTCCTCGCCCGCGTCGACCTCGTCGTCGAGCGCGGGAAGGGGACGGCGAGAGTCGTCGAGGCCCGCGGAGAGCTCCTCCCTTCGGACGAATCGGTCGCGGTGGACCCCGAGGTCGCCACGATCGCACGTCCGCACCACGAACGGGCGCTCGCCTACCTCGGCGAGCCGATCGCCGCCGCCACCGGCCCCTTTCCGGCCGACCGCGCCCGCCTCGAGGACTCCGCGCTCCTCGATCTGATCAACGAGACCCAGCTCGCCGCCACCGGCGCACAGCTCTCGATGACGTCGCTCCTCCCGTTCCGCCACGACGGCTGGAAGGAAGGACCGGTCACGGTCCGGGACGTCTACTCCGTCTACCCCTTCGAGAACCAGCTCGTCGTCGTCGAGATCGACGGCGCGCGGCTCCGCGAGATCCTGGAGCACGCGGCGACGTTCTACGAGTCGGCCGAGTGGAAGGACGGGCGGCTCCTTCTCACGCCCCGGGCCGGAATGCGGCCCTACAACTTCGACGTCGTCCAGGGGGCGAGCTACCGGATCGACCCGACGGCGCCCGCCGGTCGGCGAGTCCGCGACCTGCGCTATCGCGGCCGCGAGGTGAAGGACACGGACGTCTTCACGCTCGCGGTGAACAGCTACCGCGCCCAGGGCTCGGGAGGCTACGCGGCGCTCCGGGGGGCCCGGGTCGTCCGGGCCTACAACGACGAGGTGCGCGAGCTCCTCGTCGAGCGGCTTCGGAACGCCCGGACCATCGACCCGGTGACGGACCGGAACTGGGTCCTCGCACCGGAGACGACGTGGGCGCCTCCGGCGGCCGGCGGCGCGCCGGCGCCCCGCTAGCGAGGCGGGCGGACACGAAAAAGGCCCCCTCGGCTACGAGGGGGCCTCCGGGGTTTCCGGAATCGGGGCGCGCCCGCTCAGGTCGCCGGGACGACGTACGGGACGACGGCGTCGGCGTCCCCGGTCTTCTGGTCCCGGCGGACGAGCAGCGCGAAGACGGGCTGCGAGCCGGCGACGGGGGCGACGTCGATCCGGCCGATCGGCGCGCCGAAGCCGGAGAGCGTGAAGAACGCCGCGGGTACCCGGACCGATTCCTTCGGGCCGAGCGTGAGCGTGACCGGCTCTCCCGCCGCGGCGCCTTCCGTGTCGAACGCCCGGAGCGTCACCTCGCCGGCGGAGTCGGTGGGATTCGCGAGCTGGAGCTCGGACTCCATGACGTCCCAGCCGGCGTCGGACGCCTGGATGAAGACGGCGCGCGATCCGGCCGCGGCGGTCGAGTCGGCGCGGAGGGCGGGCATCCCGTAGCCGTGACGGCCGCCCGAGGCGTCCGCAGCCGTGACCCGGGCGAACGCGTGGACGGGAGGATCGGAGACGACGTCGAGGGACCCCGCGAACACGTCGATGCCGAACGTCTCCCGGACGACGTCGTTCAGCGCGACGACCTTCCCCTTGGGGACCGTGAGGGAAACGGCGCGCGCCGGAGGCGCGGCCCCGGGCGAGGCGGCGAGGCGGGACGCGCGGAGGACGAGCGTCACGGAGGAGTCGCCCGCGGCGCCGTTGAAGAGCTGGAGGTCGGTGCGAGACGTCGGGCCGAGCGGACCGCCGCCCCTCTCGACGCCGAAGACCCACTGGTTCGCGGCGGTTCCCCTCGGACCGAAGAAGGGGAGGTCGACGGGGTCGGAAGAGACGGCGTCGATGGAGGTGCCGAACGGCAGCACACGCCCCTTCGTCACGGTGTAGACGATCCGCGCAGACGGGGCGGGCGGGATGCCGAAGGCGGAGAAGATCGTCGAGGCCTGCTCGTGGTAGCCGGCGGGCCAGCGGAACGCGAACGGGGGGGAGAGCGGAGCGCCGGCCGCGTCGACGATCGAGACCGTCCCTTCGGCCGCTTCGATGACGAGGAGGCCGGCGTTGACGCGAGATCCGGCGTCGGGCGGGGTGAAGAGGAATCCGGTCTCTCCCGCCGCGAGGGCCTCGGCCCCCTTTACGTAGTTCCGCGCGAAGCCGTACGTCCCGCCGTCGTCGCGCGTCCGGTAGACGCGGATCCACGAGTGGACGTCGCCGAAGCGCGTCGCCGTCGCGCCCGAGGTGAGCCGGAGCCCACCGGAGGTGTCCGGCCCCTTCATCTCCACGCCGATCGGGTCGGACTGGGAGACGATCTTTCCCGGGCCGATCGTCAGGTTCGTCGTGGGGGAGATGCCGATGATCCAGTCCGTCGGGAGGAGGCGCTCGTTCACGGTCGCATCGACCCGGACCCCGGCCGTATCCGCGCTCCCGCGGTTCCAGGTCACGACCTGTGTGGCCCATCGCACGCCGCCGCGGCCGCCGATCGAGGAGGCGGCGGGGAAGAAGTGGTCGTCCACGGTCGCGGGGACGGGCGGGAGGACCGCGGCGATCTCCGCGGTGGCGCCGACGAGGAAGCGCTTGCGGGTCTCGTCGAGGACCAGCGCGTAGGGGACTCCCGAGACCGCGGTGTAGCGGGCGAGGCCGGGGAGGCCCGAGCCGGTCACTGCGGCCGGGTCCGCGGGGGCGACGTCCAGCTCGATCGTCTCGAGCACCTTCTTCGTCGGCGGCACCGTCGTCGTCGTCCGCGTGAGGACGATCTCCTTCCCCTCGAGCGTGTCGGTCGCCGCGGGCGTGGAGGCGAGGGGGTCGAAGACTCCGACCTCACCGATCAGCTGCTCGGTGTAGACGATCCGGTCCTTGTAGACCTTCATGTCGAAGGGCTGGGAGAAGACGCCGACGGCGTAACGCTTCAGCTCACGCGTCGCCGGGTCGAACCGGGCGAGCTGCGCCGCCCCGAAGAAGGAGAACCAGAGGTGGCCGTCGGGGCCGCGGATGATCTTCGAAGGCTGCGCGGTCGCGTCCGGGAGCGCCCAGCGCGTCACCTTCGAGCCGTCCGGAGCGAAGCGCAGGATCGCCCCGCGGAGGAAGTCCGCGGACCAGAGCGATCCGTCCGTGTCCAGGAAGGGATAGGTCAGGCTCGAGATCGGGTTCGCGGCGTCGGTCGAGCGCCAGTAGACGAACGTCCCCGTGGCGGGGTCGAAGTTCGCGAGCGTGCCGTTCGTCTCGGGGAGCCAGAGCGTCCCGTCGCCCTTCCGGACGAACGCCGTCGGCCGCCGGGCGCCGTCGGCCCACTCCGTCAGCTCGGACGTCTGCGGGTCGAAGAGGGAGACCTGGAAGCCGCCGAGCTGGGCGATCCAGAGCTTCCCGTCCGGCTCCTTCAGCAGGTGGCTCGGCGCCGCGTCGCGCGGCATGGTCCACTTCCGGACCTTCTTCTCGTCGGCCGAGATCCGCGCGAGGACGTTCTCGTTCGCCGAGGCGGTCCAGATCGTGCCGTCGGCCTCGAGGATCATGTTCGACGCGTCGTACCGGCCGCCGTTCGGGATTCCGAGGCTGGCGACCGACGCTTCGATCGACGTCGGGGGGACGGGCGTCGGCGTCGCCGTGGGCGTCGGGGTGGGGGTCGGCGTCTGGGCGAAGAGAGGAAGGGCCGTCGCCGCGACGCCAGCGGCGAGCGCGGCCATCCGGAAGAGTCGTGTCACGCGGCGCATTCTAACGGCTCGGATGCAGGAACCGTTCCGGCGCTGCCGGCGCGCCTAGAATGGGAGGGCGATGGCGCCAGCCGACTCGGTTCGCGAGCACCTCGCCGGCCTGACGGCGAAGGCGACGCTCGTCCGGGAGGAGAGCGGGAAGCTTCGCTGTCTCGCCTGCGGTCACCGCTGCCTCCTCGCCGAGGGGGGGCAGGGGGTCTGCCGGGTCCGATTCGTCCGCGACGGCGAGCTCCGCGCGCCGTGGGGATACGTGGCCTCCGTCGCGGCCGACCCGATCGAGAAGAAGCCGTTCTTCCACGTCCTCCCCGGCTCGACGGCCCTCTCCTTCGGGATGCTCGGCTGCGACCTGCGCTGCCCGTACTGCCAGAACTGGGAGATCAGCCAGACGCTCCGCGACCCGAATGCGGATGACTGGGCGCACCCGCGCCCGGCCACCCCGGAGGGGATCGTGGCCGCCGCGCTCGAGGCGGGAGCGCAGGTCGTGACGTCGACCTACAACGAGCCGCTGATCACCGCCGAGTGGGCGGCCGCCGTCTTCGCCGAGGCCCGCCGGGCGGGCCTCCTGACGAGCTTCGTCTCGAACGGGCACGCGACGCCCGATGTGCTGGACTTCCTCCGGCCCCTCGTCGACGCCTACAAGGTCGACCTGAAGGGGATGCGGGAGGGCGCCTACCGGGAGGTCGGCGGGCGCCTGTCGGTCGTCCTCGACGCGCTGGCGGGGCTCGTGGCGCGAGGCTTCTGGGTGGAGGTCGTCACGCTCCTCGTACCGGGGAGAAACGACTCGGACGAAGAGCTCCGCGACGCGGCCCGGTTCCTCGCGACGCTCTCTTCCGATCTGCCCTGGCACGTCACCGCGTTCCATCCCGACTACAGGATGGGCGACGTCCGGGCCACGCCTGCTGCGACGCTCCTTCGCGCCGTCGACATCGGCCGCCGAGAGGGCCTTCGGTACGTCTACGCGGGGAACCTTCCGGGGGGCGTGGGAG
>JAKLER010000100.1 GCA_022711615.1 Acidobacteriota bacterium | reverse complement strand
CGGGCCGCGGCGTGGTAGTCGGTCGAGCGGAGGACGGTCCCGACGTCGTCGCCGAGAACCTCCACCTGCTCGCGCGCGATCTGCGTCCACGCGGCGTCGTTCCCGATCACGGCGACGACGCCGAGCGAGTGCCGGACGAACGTGTCGATCTCGACGAGGCCGTACCCGGCCGAGCCATCCCCCCAGAGGAGCAGGACGGACGCCTCGGGGCGGCAGAGCGCCGCTCCGAGCGCGAAGCCGGCGCCGACGCCGAGCGTGCCGAAGACGCCGGGGTCGAGCCAGGAGAGCGGCGCCCGGGGGCGGAGGACGTAGGAGGCGGTGGCGACGAAGTCCCCTCCGTCGGCGACGACGACGCCCTTTGCCGGGAGGGCCTCCTCGAGGCTGCGGCAGAGCGCGACCGGGTCGAGCGCGCCCGGGGCACCTTCGGGCGCGGCGAGGATCTCTGCCTCGCGTGCGGCGTCGCGCTCCCGGAGGCGCGCGACCCACTCCGGGCGGGGGAAGCCGCCCGGCACGGCGTCGGCGAGAGCCCGGAGGAAGAGGCCCGGGTCGCCTCCGACGCCGAGCGTCGGCCGCCGGTTGAGGGCCCGGGCGGCGGAGTCGCGATTTGCCGAGATGACGACGGCGTCCGGCCGGATCTGCCGGCCGTAGTCGAGCCGGAAGTCGCACGGGACGCCCGCGAGGAGGACGAGGTCGGCTTCGCGAATCGCCTCCGATCGGCGATGGCGGCTCTGCAGGGGCGACGCGGCCCCGAGGAGGCCGCGCGCCATACCCGAGAGGTAGACGGGGAGGCCGAGCTCCGCGACCGCGCGCGCGAGCGCGCCGGCCCCGGCCGGGTCGAGGAGCGCGCCGCTCCCGAGGAGGGCGACGGGACGTTCGCTGCGCCCCAGGAGGAACGCCGCCGTCCCGACGCTCCCGGCCTCGGGGGGAGGAGGAGGACCGGGCGCCGGCCCTCGGGCGTCGACCCCATCGACCCCGGCGAAGAGCGCGTCGAGGTGCCTGTCGAGATACCAGCGCGTCGCCTTCGCGACGAGCCCCTTCGGCGCCCCCGCCTTCGTGGAGTACCAGCTGCGGACGACCCGCTCGGGGTAGAGGAGGTCGACGGGGCATTCCACGAAGACGGGGCCGGGAACGCCGTCGCGGGCCACGGCGAACGCCTCCTCGAGCGCCGGCACGAGGTCGCGGAGCTTCGAGACGCGCCACGCCCGCTTGACGGCCGGGGAGGCGAGCGCGATCTGGTCGACGTCCTGAAGGGCGCCGCGCCCCCGAAGGACGGTGGCCGTGGCGCCGCCGAGAAGGACGAGCGGCGTCTGCGCGAGGCGCGCGTTCTGGAGCGCGGTCAGGGCGTTCGTGACGCCGGGGCCCGCGGTGACCGCGGCGACGCCGGGGACGCCGGTGAGCCGCGCCACGGCGTCGGCGGCGAAGACGGCCGTCGCCTCGTGCCGGGTGTCGACGACCCGCACGCCCCGGGCCTTCGCCGCGGCGAGGATCGGGGAGATGTGCCCGCCGCAGAGCGTGAAGAGGAATCGGACGCCGTGGCGGAGGAGGACCTCCGCGACGAGCTCCCCGCCGGACGTCATCGTCGGCCTCCGGCGTCGGCGCAGCGGATCGATTCCATTCCGAAGTCTCCTCGTGCACAGGTTACCAGCGGTCCGCTCGTTCCTCGACGAAGGGTCTGGCGTAGGATCGGACGAGGCGACGGATGGCACCCGACGAAGCGCTCCGGGAGGACAGGCGAGCCGGCGCCGAAGCGGGCGTCGGCGCGGGGGCGGATGCGCTGCTCCGGCAGGTGGACGGGATGCGTCTCTTCCCCTGGGCGGCCCTCGTCCTTTCGCTGCTTCCTCCGTTCCTGCTTCTTCTCGCGGCGCCCTTCAACCCCGACGAGGTCGAGTACTTTCGCGCGTCTCGCTGGGTGGGCGAAGGCCTGGTCCCGTTTCGCGATTTCTGGGAGCACCATCTCCCGCTTCACTTCGTTCTCCTCGCGCCGGTGGCGGGCCTGGCCCGCTCGGCGGCCGTCGAGAGCCTCCTCCTCCTGCGCGGAGCGCAGCTCCCGCTTTTGATTGCCACCGTCCTCGTGGCCGCGCGCCTGCTCTCGCGGGCGGGCGTGAGCCGTGCCGCCAGCCTTCTCGGCTTGTCGTGCTTCTTTCTCGCCGTCCACCGTTCCGTCGTCGAGATCCGGATCGACGTCACGATGAACCTGTTCCTCCTCGCCGGTCTTCTCGCGCTGACGCGTGAGGACGACGGCGGAGGCGCCCGGCCTGCCCCTTTGGTCTTCGGCGGGATGCTGCTGGGCCTGGCATGCCTGGCGTCGCAGCGGGCAATGCCTGCGGTACTCGTCGCGCTGGCGGCGTCTGCGGCTTCGGACGCGGCATCGGCGAACGCCGTCAGCTGGAGGCGGATCGCCCGCCGCCCCCTCGCCGCCGCGGCGGGACTCGCCGTCACGGCTTTGGTCACGCTCGGGCTCGCGTCGATCTCGAGCGCCCTTCCCGAGCTCTTCGAACAGTGTTTCCGGCTGAACGTCCTCTACGAGAAGCTCCCGTCCGGGACCGTCAGCGGCCCGAGCGCCGTCTACTGGCTCGCTCGCTTCCTGCACCGTCCGGGTGCCGTCACGCTGATCGTCCTGGGTGCCGCGGGCGCGCTCCTCGGGATGAGGCAAGCCCGGACACGGAGGCTGAGCACCGTCGTCGCCATCCTGGCCGCGGCCCAGGTCATCCTTCTCTTTTCGATCCGATCTCCGTTCCCGTACCAGTTCCAGACTCTGTTCTGGCTCCTGGCGATTCTCGCCGCCGTCACGGTCGACGCGCTGATGCGAATCGGCCGACGGTCCGCGGTCGTCGTGGCGAGCGCCGCTGCGCTCCTCGCGCTCGTCGGAATGACCGCCGCCGTTCGGGCGGTCCGATGGCCGGTCCTCGCGGAGACGCTTGCCCATCAGGATCACGTCCTCCGATCGATCGATCGGCTTACCCGGCCCGGGAGCGTCGTGCTCGAGGGCTGTGGATTCGCCGTCAACCGGCGTCCCGCGCTCGAAACCTGGTTCCTCCCGTCTCTCGCTCGGGATCTCATGGCCGCGGGGATACTCGAGAGCCCGACCGTGAAAGAGCTCGAGTCGCGGCGCGTCGCCCTCGTCGTCGCCGACAGCCGGCTGCTCTCGACCGCGATGACGACGAAGGCCCTGGGCGCCTTCGTGGCGAGGAACTTCTTCCCTCTGGAGCGTTTCGTCTGGGTGCCTTCACCGAATGCCCGCCTGCAGCCCGGCGAGAGGACCGAGTGGACCATTCTCGCGGGCGGTGCGTACCGGGTCGTCGAGGTGCCGCACCGGCTGCTCCACCCGTGGTTCGAGAGCCCGTGGTCGTTTCCGTTCCAGAGGGCGAAGGACGGCTCGGCCTTTCGGCTGGACGTCTCGAAGCTGCGCCCGCCGGATTCCGCCGAGGTCCGGCTGCTGCTCGATGGCGTGCCTCTGGATTCCGGACCCGATGGCCGCGTCGTACTCGAAGCCGGCGCCCGCCTCGTCGCAGAGAACACCTCCGGGCTCCTCCGCGCCGTCCTCGTCGCCCCGGCTGGACATCGCGTCTTCCTCGACGCTCCCTATCCGTCGACCTACATCGAGCCGAACCTGGAGTTCTGAGCGAGCAGCTCCGCGAGCCGCGTGACGCGGCTCCCCGCGGAGGAGCGCCGGGCGGCGACGGCGATGGCCCTCCGGTCGCCGACGAGGACGACGAGCTTCCGGCCCCGCGTCATCGCCGTGTAGAGGAGGTTCCGCTCGAGCATCGCGTAGTGGGTCATCGCGAGCGGGATGACGACCGCCGGGTACTCCGACCCCTGGGACTTGTGGATCGTCGTCGCCCACGCGAGCTGGAGGAGGTCCAGCTCGTCGAAGCCGTACGTCACCTCGCGGCCGTCGAAGGCGACGCGGAGCTCGCCCTCGCCGGGGTCGACGCAGCTCACGAGACCGAGGTCGCCGTTGTAGACCTCGCGGTCGTAGTCGTTCTCTACCTGCATGACGCGGTCGCCCGGGGCGAGCTCCATCCCGAAGCGGGAGACGCGGGGCGCGCCGTCGGGGTTCAGCGCCTTCCCGAGAGCCTCGTTGAGCGCCCGCGCTCCGAGCGGCCCCCGATGGACCGGGACGAGGACCTGGACGTCCCGTCGCGGGTCGAGGCCGAAGCGGCGCGGGATCCGCTCGGAGACGACCTCCACGACGCGGCGCGCCGCCTCCTCGGGCTCCCGCGCGTCGAAGAAGAAGAGGTCGGTCCCGGCCGGGTTCGTCAGGTCGGGGAGGTGCCCCTCGCGGACCCGGTGGGCCCCGACGACGATCCGGCTCTGGGCCGCCTGGCGGAAGACCTCGGTGAGGCGGACCGAGGGGACGGCGTCGGAGGAGAGGAGGTCGCGCAGGACCTGGCCCGGTCCGACGCTCGGGAGCTGATCGGAGTCGCCGACAAGGAGCAGGGCCGCGCCGTTCGGGACCGCCTCGAGGAGCGCCCGGGCCAGCAGGACGTCGACCATCGAGACCTCGTCGACGACGACGAGGTCCGCGTCGAGCGGGTTGTCGCGCCCGCGGCGGAATCGCCCGGTCGACGGGTCGACCTCGAGCAGCCGGTGGATCGTCTTCGCCTCGGACCGGGTGCTCTCGGAGAGTCGTTTCGCCGCGCGCCCCGTCGGCGCCGCGAGGGCGATCCGGAGGGAGGCGTCGAGGACGATCCGGAGGAGAGCGTCGACGAGCGTCGTCTTCCCGACGCCGGGCCCGCCCGTGAGGACCAGGACCTTCGACCGGAGGAACGTGGCGACGGCCGACCGCTGGCTCGCCGAGAGCGTGATCGAGGCCCTCGCCTCCACCCAGGGTATCGCGTGCTCCGGGTCGATCCGCTTCCAGGGCAGCGCGCCCTCGGCGAGCCTCACGAGCCTCTCGGCCACGGCCCGTTCGGCGGCGTGGAGCGCGGGCAGGAAGACGCATGGCCGGCCGCCCGACTCCTCGGGGACGAGGCGTCTCTCGGCGAGCTCCAGCTCCAGCGCTTCGGCGACCTGGGTTTCCGGCCGGCCGAGCAGCTCGGCAGCGCGCGGGATGAGCGTCTCGCGCGGCAGCCCGCAGTGTCCCTCGTCGAGCGCCGTCGAGAGGACGTGGGAGAGGCCCGCCCGGACGCGGACCATTGCGTCCTCCGGGATTCCGAGCCTCCGCGCGAGGGCGTCGGCCGTCACGAACCCGATCCCGCGGACGTCGCGGGCGAGGCGGTACGGGTCCTCCGAGACGACGGCGATCGCGTCCGCGCCGTAGGTCCGGTAGATCCTCACGGCGCGCGAGGTGCCGACGCCGTGCGCGTGAAGGAAGAGCATGATCTCCCGGACGGCCCTCTGCTCGGCCCAGCTCGCGACGATCCGCTCCGCGCGCAGGGGGCCGACCCCCGGCACCTCGAGGAGCCGCCCGGGGGCGGACTCGATCACCTCGAATACGCCGGTCCCGAACGCCTCGACGAGCCGCCGGGCGAAATGCGGTCCGACCCCGCGGACGAGACCGGAGGCGAGGAAGCGCTCGATCCCCTCGGCCGAGGTCGGGGCCACCGTCGTCAGCGTCCCGGCCCGGAACTGGGGACCGTGCTTCGGGTCGTTTCCCCAGCTCCCGGAGGCGCGTATCTCCTCGCCCGCGGAGACCGCCGCGGCGTGGCCGACGACGGTCACGGCCTCGCGCCTCCCGCGCACGCGGACCCGGAGGACGGCGAAGCCGGTCTCCTCCGAGTGGAACGTCACTCGCTCGACCTGTCCGGCGAGGAGCTCCCGATCCTGCGGAGACGTGTCGCTTCCCACTCGGAGGGGATCGTAAGGGAGACAATGTCCTTCGTGAGGCTCGTCCGCGCGCTCCCCGCCCTCCTCACCCTCCTCCCCCTCGCCGGGCCGGCGCCGGCGCAGGAGCCCTCTCGGAAGGGGAGCATCTCGGCGCGGGCCGGGGTCGAGAAGGTCCTCGTCGACGCGCACGTCCTCGGCCCGGACAGCAGGACCCTCCTCGGCCTGACGCCCTCGGACTTCGTCCTCCAGGTCGGGGGCGAGGAGGTGCCGGTGGAGGACGTGGAGTTCGTCCCGGCGGACCGGTCGGAGCTCCCGCCCCCGCCCGCGGGCGAGGCGGTGGAGCCGGGGACTCCCGAGTTCCCGGACGGCCGGCTGATCGTCCTCTTCTTCCAGGCCGACTTCGGCCGGCATCGCGTGAAGGGGCAGATGCGGATGGCGAACGAGATGGTCCGCTTCCTCGACCGCCTCCTGCCGACCGACCGCGTCGCGGTCGTCTCGTACGACTCGCACCTGAAGCTCCGGCTCGACTTCACGGACGACCGGAAGGCGATCCACCGAGCCCTGTTCGACACGCTCAAGATCGGAGGGGCGCCCGATCCGCCGCCGCCGAACCCCTTCCCCTCCCTCGCCGCGCACCTCGACGTGACGGAGGCGCGCGCCGCCGCGAACGTGGAGCGGGGGCTCTACCTCGTCGCGAAGGCTCTGGAGAGGATCCCGGGCGGCAAGTCGATGTTCTTCCTCGGCTGGGGGCTCCACGTCAACCGGGCCCCGGCCGACTGGAGGTGGCATGCCCTCGCCGTGAACGCGCTTCAGGTGGCACGCGTGAACGTCTTCACGCTCGACGTCTCCGACGCCGACTGGCACACGCTCGAGGGGACGCTCAAGCAGCTCGCCGGCCTGACCGGCGGAACGTACGCCAAGACGCACGTCTTCTCGAGCCAGGCGCTCGACCTCGCGTTCCGGGCGATCGAGGGGCGCTACGTCGTCATCTTCAACCGTCCCGACCGCCCCCCCGGCCGCCACGCGATCGAGCTGACGCTCCGGACGAAGAAGGGGCGGGTCCTCGCCCGCCCCTTCTACGACGACCCCTGAGGGGTTCTTCTCCGCCGGGCGCGACGCGGCGTTCGGCCGCGCGCCCGGCTCGCGTCACGCGGCGGTCCGGGCGTCCTTCGCTTCCTGCTTCTCGATCCAGCGGTTGAAGGCCCACATCGAGACGGCCGAGAGGAAGCCGATGGCC
This sequence comes from Acidobacteriota bacterium, assembly GCA_022711615.1. Classification (GTDB taxonomy): domain Bacteria; phylum Acidobacteriota; class Thermoanaerobaculia; order UBA5066; family UBA5066; genus UBA5066. The sequence goes on along the minus strand of JAKLER010000100.1, from coordinate 5,880 downwards.
ATCAGGAGGAGCCAGCCGCGCGACGCAGCGACGCGGTCCAGCTCGAGGAGGCCGTCGGCGCGCGTCGTCGCCCCCTTCGCCATGACGTCGTTGAAGATCCAGGCGCCGACCGGCCCGCCCGTCAGCGAGCCGATCGCGAGCGGGAGGTTCGCGTAGCCGAGGAAGAGCCCCTCCTGCCCCTTCGGCGCGAGGGCGCCGATGTACTCGTACATGCGCGGGGAGGTGTAGAGCTCGCCGAAGGCGATGAGGCCGACCGTCAGGATGATGAAGATCGAGGCGATCGGGAGGAGGTCGGCGACCGGGGCGCGGAGCCCGCCGGCCGACCAGAGCGGCCAGAGGTTGATCCCCATCGAGACGCCGATGATCACGCAGCCGACGATCATCGACTTCACCGGCTTCATCTTCCCGAAGAGGCTCGTGACGAGGAGCTGGAAGACGACGATGACGAACGGGTTCGCGGCGGTGTAGAGGTCCATCGCCGGGCTCGTCTCGACGACCCGCTTCACGTAGAGCGGCATGACGTTGTAGACCTGGTTGTAGAGGAAGAAGAAGCCGCTGATGACGAGGAGGAAGAGGGCGAAGCGGGGGTTCTTGAGGACCAGGACCATGTCGAGGAGGATCCGGCCCGGGGTGCGCTTCGGCTTGACGGGAGCGTCCGCGGCGACGGCGGGCTCCTTGTAGAAGACGAGGACGACGAAGAAGGCGACGATCGAGGCCGCGGTCGCCACGGCGAAGATGTACGAGAGGGCGCCGCTCCCTTCCGCGAGCTCGGGCGAGGGGCGGAGCTTCAGGGCCTGCGAGATGCCGAGCCCGGCGCCCGTGATGATCGCGAACGCTCCGAGCGTCGTCTTCGCGATCGTCCCGGGCTTCTCGCGGTGCGTCACATTCCAGCGGACGAGGAGCGTCAGGAGCGCCGCGGCGACGCCGCAGACGGCGACGACCGCGAGGATCAGGACGACGTCGGGGCGGGTCCGCACGACGTACGCCGTCCCGCGGCCGAAGAGCGACCCGATGTTGATGATCATGTAGAAGATCGCGAAGCCGAGCGTCGCGAGCGCGCCCGACGTCTTCTGCACGGTCCCCGAGATGCACGGCTTGATGACCGAGCCGCCGATGCCGATCAGGAGGATGCCCGCGACCAGGACGCCGACGAGGCCGGACGAGGCCGTGAACTCCTTCCCGACGGTCGCCGAGAGCTTCGCCCCCCCGAACCAGACGGGCGAGCCCATCAGCGTGTAGCCTGCCGCGAGCAGGACGAACGCGACGAGGAGCGACTTCCGGAACCCGACCTGGTCGGCGATCGTGCCGGAGAGGATCGGGAGGAAGTAGACGAGCGTCCAGAGGACGCTGTTCAGGTTCGAGGGCCAGTACTCGCCGAGCCCGAGCTGCCCGAGGTAGATGACGACGAAGCTCGCCATCGAGTAGTAGGCGGCCCGTTCGAAGAGCTCGGTGACGTTTGCGGTCCAGAAGACGGCGGGAAAGCGGTTCTGCTTCTCGTCGGTCATGACCTCGGGATTCTAGAGGGGCGCGGCCCGCGGCGTCTGCCGTAGACTTCTCCGGATGGGCTCGGCGGGGCGGATGGCCCTCTTCCTGGGAATCGTTCTCTCCGTCTGGAGCGCGTTCCACGTCTACGCGCTCCAGCGGGCCTTCTCGATTCCCGCGCTTTCGCGGGCCGTCCCGTTCGCCGGGCGCGTGGCGCTCTTCGCGCTGCTCTGGCTCTCCTATCCGGCGGGTCGCGTCCTCGCGCACAGGGCGCCCGGGGCTGTCGCCCGGGTCGTCGAGGCGGCCGGAGCGACGTGGATGGGCGTCCTGTTCCTCGCGGTGACGGCTCTCGCCGCGGCCGACCTCCTCACGGGGTTCGGGAAGCTCTGGCCGGGTGGAGCGGTCCCGGCGCGCGCCTCGGCGCTCGGCGTCGCCGTGCTCCTCTCGGTCGTCGCGCTCGTCCAGACGGCGCGCGGCCCGCGCGTCGTCCGGCACGAGGTGAAGGTCTCCGCGCTCCCGGACGGTCGAGCCGAGCTGCGCCTCGTCCAGCTCTCGGACCTCCACCTCGGGACCCTCCTCGGCGAGCGCTGGCTCGCGCGGCGGATCGCGGAGGTGGAGGCGCTCGCACCCGACCTCGTCGTCGTCACGGGGGACCTCGTCGACGGCGAGGCGCAGGCGGTCGCGCCGCTCGTCCCCGTCCTGCGGACGCTGACCGCGCCGCTCGGCGTCTGGGGCGTGACGGGGAACCACGAGTACTACGCCGGTCTCGAGAAGTGCCTCTCGGTCCTCGCCGCCGGAGGGATCCGGGTCCTCCGGGACGAGTGGGCCGAGGCCGCGCCGGGCCTCGTCCTGTCGGGCGTCGACGACCTGACGGCGCGGCGGCAGCTCGGGCTCGACGGCCGGACCCTCGACGCGGCGTTCGCCGGCATTCCGGACCCCTCCGTCGTCGTTCACCTCTCCCACTCTCCGCTCCTCGTCCGCGAGGCGGCGGCGCGCGGCGCGCGGCTCATGCTCTCCGGCCACACGCACGGCGGGCAGCTCTGGCCGTTCGTCTTCCTCTCGGCGATCCCGTACCCGTTCCAGGCGGGGCGCTACGAGGTGGACGGGATGACGCTCGTCGTCTCGCGCGGAACCGGGACGTGGGGCCCGCCCATGAGGCTCTTCCGTCGATCCGAGATCGTGGAGGTCGTCCTCCGGAGGTGAGGCACCGGCTTCTCTCGGCCGCCTCGTTCGCGCTCGGCCTGGCGCTCGGCGCCCCGCCGGCCGAGGCGGTCCGCTCGGCGCTGCGCGTCTACACGTCGCGGGACGGCCTTCCCCAGCTCCAGGTGACCGCGCTCTGCCAGGACCGCGCCGGCTTCCTCTGGGTCGGGACGCTCGCCGGCGGGGTCGGCCGATACGACGGGAGGCGGTTCGAGGTGACGGACGCGGCGACCGGCCTGCCTGGCTCCTCGATCGAGTCGATCACGTGCGGCGAGAGGGGCGAGGTCTTCGTCAGCACCACGAACGGAGGCGCGGTCTTCGCAGGGGGAGCCTGGTCCTCGCTCCCGGCGCCGCCCGGGCCGGCGCCTGCGGTGAACGAGCTCCTCGCTCTGGAAGACGGCAGGCTCTTCGCCGCCGCGTCCGGAGGGCTCTTCGTGGCGCGGTCGCCGGGCGCTCCCTGGGAGAAGGTCCCCGCCGCGGGCGGGCTCGAGGGAGCGGAGGCGGTGTCGTTGCACCGGTCGGACGACGGGACGCTCTGGGTCGGAACGGGGCGCGGGCTCGGCCGAGTGCTCCCCGGCGGCGCGCTGACGGGCTTCACGTCGAACGACCTCCCTCGGGGCTCCGCGACCGTCGTCGTCCCGGGTCGGAAGGACGGGCTCCTCGTCGGGCTGGCCGAGGTCGGCCTCTTCTCGCTCGATCCGGAGACGGGGGCCGCCGCGCGGGTCGGCGACGACGCCGTGCCCGGCCGGAACGTCTCGCAGGTCGTCCACGAGCCGGATGGGGAAGGGACCTGGATCGCGACGAGCGATCGAGGGGCCTTCCGCTGGGACGGGCGCTCCGGCTTCGACCGCCTCGGCGCGGCGGAGGGGCTCCCCGACGCCCGGGTCTGGTCGCTCCTCGTGGACCGGGAGGGAATCGTCTGGCTCGGGACCGATTCGGGTCTCGCCAAGAGAGGCCCGACCGCGTTCCACACGTTCGGACCAGAGGACGGGCTCCCGGAGGCGTCGCCGCTCTACGGAATGGCCGAGACCCCGGGCGGCGTCCTCTGGTTCGGGGCGCACGACCGGGGGCTGCTCCGCCGGAGCCCCGACGGCGCATACCGCCTCTTCACGTCCCGGGACGGCCTGCCGCACACGGAGGTGCGCTCGTTCTGCGTGACGCCGGATGGCGACCTCGTGGCGACGACGTTCCGCGGAGCGGTGCGGATCGAAGGGGACAGGGTCGTCCCGTTCCGCCTCCCCGAAGGGGCGCCGAGGGCGATCGACAAGATCGCCTATGAGCCGGACGGGACCCTCCTGCTCGGCTCGGCGCGGCAGGGCCTCTTCCTGGTGCGCGACGGCGCGCTCTCGCGGATCGGTCCTCCGGTGGGCGACTCGGTCTCCGTGATCCACGTCGGGCGCCGTGGGACCGTCTGGGTCGGAGGGCCGGGCTGGGGAGCCGTCGCCTTGCGGGACGACGCGCCGCCGCAGGCGCTCGGGATCGAGGAAGGGCTCCCCTCGAACGTCGTCACGTCGATCCTGGAGGACCGGCGGGGAGGGCTCTGGATCGCCACGGACCGCGGGATCTTCCACCGGACGCGGGAAGGCGTCCCCCGCGTGATCGACGCACGGACCGGCCTTCCCGACTCGTACGTCTACTGGGTCGGCGAAGAGGCGGACGGCCACGTCTGGGCCGGCACGAACCGGGGCGCCGCGCGCCTCGCCCCGTCGGGTGAGGTGAGGGTCTTCACGACGAACGACGGCCTCGGCGCGGACGAGTGCAACGAGGACGGCTTCTTCGCCGACTCGAAGGGACGGGTCTGGATCACGACCGACGGCCTCTCGCTCTTCCGGGGGCTCCCCGCCCCTCGGCAGCCCGTGCCCCCGCTCGTCGCCGTGTCGGAGGTCCGGGTCGGGGCGACCCGCGTGGTCCCCTCCCGCCTCGTGGAGCTCCCGGCCCGCCACGAGCCGCTCACGTTCCGTTTCGCGGCGCTCTCGTTCCTGGACGAGGTGGCGACGCGGTTCCGCTATCGGCTCGTCGGCCTCTCGGATTCCTGGACGACCGCGGAGCCGGGCCAGTCGGAGACGACGTACGGAGGGCTGGGGCCCGGCTCGTACCTCTTCGAGGTGACGGCGACGACGGTGGACGGGCGCGAGCCCGACGCGCCCGCTTCCGCCCGCGTGAGCGTGGCCCGGCCGTGGTGGGGGAGGCTGCCGGTCGTCCTCGGCGCCCTCGCCGGCGTCCTCGCGATCCTCGCAGCCGTGCTCCGGGTCCGCGAGAGGCGGCTCCTCGCCGCCCGCACGCGACTCGAGGAGACCGTCGCCGAGCGGACGGAGGAGCTGCGCAGCCTCAACGCCCAGCTCACGGAGCTCGCCATCACCGACCCCCTCACCGGCCTTCCGAACCGGCGCTCGATCCTCGACTCGGCGTCCGACGCGTTCTCGCTGGCGCGCCGCCGCCGGATCCCGCTGGCGCTCGCGATGATCGACTTCGACCACTTCAAGGCGATCAACGACACCCTGGGCCACGCCGAAGGAGACCGGCTGCTCGTCGAGGGGACCCGCCGCATGCTCGAAGGGCTCCGGAGCGAGGACGACCTCGGCAGGTACGGCGGGGAGGAGTTCCTCGCCGTCTTTCCGATGACGGACGCGGAGGGCGGGGCGTCGGCAGGGGAGAGACTCCGCAGGGCGGTCTTCGCCGTGCACCTCTCGGCGCCGGTTCCCGGCGCGACGACGCGCGACCGGGCCTCCGTCAGCGTCGGCATCGCGACGATCCGCGAGGAGGACACGAGCCTCGACATGCTCCTTCGCCGAGCCGACGCGGCGCTCTACGAAGCGAAGCAGGCCGGCCGGAATCGGGTCGTCGTCCGCTGAAGGGCGATCGCCCCCGTCCGCCCTCGATCGGGAGGCGGGCCCATTCCTCCCGGTCGATCCGTGACTTTGTGTCACAGGTCCGGCCGTCGCGGAACCTTCCCGGCCCTCCATCGTAACTGCGGCATGACCCCTGAATCGAACGTCTCCGATGAGACGGATCGCCCCACTCCGGGGTCGTGGAGGTCGGGCATGGGCAAGCTCTTCAAGATCCTTCTCGGGCTCGTCGTTCTGGGCGGCGTCGTCACCGGGATCTACGCCCTCGCGAGCTCGGGAAAGAAGGACGACGGCGGCGTCAAGATCGTCGTCGCCGAGTCGGGCTCGATCACCGAGAAGGCGCTCGCGGTGG
>JAKLER010000010.1 GCA_022711615.1 Acidobacteriota bacterium | reverse complement strand
ACGCTCGTCGACCTCTCCCCCGCGATGCTCGACCTCAGCCGGCGCCTCAACCCAGAGTGCGAGCACGTCGCGGGGGACATGCGGAGCGTTCGGCTCGGGCGCCTCTTCGACTCGGTCCTCCTCCACGACGCGGTCTCCCACATGACGACGCGCGACGACCTCGCGGCGGCGGTCGCCACCGCGTTCGCCCACACCGCGCCGGGAGGGGTCGCCCTGTTCCAGCCCGACTGCGTGACGGAGACGTTCGAGGAGGGGAGCGACTCGGGCGGGAGCGACGGCGGCGGGCGGGGCCTCCGCTACCTCGAATGGCGGTTCCGGCCCGACCCGAAGGCGGAGCGGTACGTCGTCGAGATGGCCTACCTCCTGCGCGACGCAGGCGGCGACGTGCGCGTCGCGCACGACCGGCTCGAGATGGGGCTCTTCCCGCGCACGTTCTGGCTCGAGACGCTCGCCGCGGCCGGCTTCGAGGCGCTCGTCGTGCCGCTCGAGCACTCGGCGGCGGGGGAGTACGAGGTCTACGTCGGGCGGCGCCTCGTGCGGTAGCGCGCCGGCCTTCCCGGGCGGAGCCGGCGCGCTCCTCACCCCACCGGGGCGAGGCCCAGGGCCGCCCTCCCGCTGAAGGTCGTCTGCCGCGCGCGCGGGAGAGGATGGAAGAGGACGCCGTGGACGTCGCGGTAGAGACGCTCGAGGTCCGAGCTCCGCGCGTACCCTCCTCCGCCCGTCGCCTCGATCGCGAGGCGCACGGTCGCGATGAGCGCGTCGGCGGCGACCGTCTTCCTCGAGAGGGCGCGGCCGGCGAAGGAGTCGGTCGCCTCGAACCGGAGGTCGTCCGCGTCGCGGAACATCGCGTCGACGGTGTCGACGGCCGTTGTGTGCGTGTTGAGCATCTCGCCGAGGAGCTGGAGGACGTGCGGGTCGGTCCGCCCCTTCGCCGCCTCGAGCGCCCGCGCGACGGCGGCGTCGGCGATGCCGGCGTAGGCGGCGAGGATGAGCGGCATCGCCGCGCCGAGGATGACGTTCCAGACCGGGTGCCAGACGTCGGCCCGCCTCTCGAGCGAGACCGCGGCGTCGGGGACGAAGACCTCCTCGAGGACAACGGTGTGCGAGCCCGTGGCGCGGAGGCCGAGCGTGTCCCAGGTCTTCTCGATGCGGACCCCCTCCGCCGTCATCGGGACGGCGAAGTGAAGGACGCGGGGCCCGCCGGGGGCCAACTCCCACCGGGCGCTCGTCACGAGGACAGTCCCCGCCTCGCACCCGCTCGCCGGCGACTTGCGGGCGTTCACGCGCCAGCCGCCGTCGGCCTTCCGCGCGCTCCCGCTCGAGCCGATCCAGTCGGCCGCGCCGGTGCTGACGAGGACGGCCCGGCCTTCGACGACCTTCCGGAAGAGCGCGGAGGCGTCCAGGCCGTGCCGGTGGCGCCAGACCTGCGCCGCGACGAGGTGCATGTGCATCGAGAGGGCGACGGCCGAGGCGCCGTCGTGGCGGCCGAGCTCACGGAGGAACCGACCGGTCTCCGCGTGGGAGGCGCCGCCACCTCCCGCCTCGGCCGGGACGAGCGCCGCGGTGACGCCCTCCGCGCGGAAAGCCTCGAAGGCCGCGAGGTCGATCTCGCCGAGGCGGTCGCGCTCGGCGACGCCGGGCTCGAGGGTCTCGCCGATCCGGCGGGCGAGGGCGAGCCAGTCGGTCGCCGTGGTCGTCGTGTCCTGCATCGTCGTCATGCGGGAAGGATGGGAACGCGCCGGGCCCGCGACCAGTTCAAAAACGAGACCGGACCGGTCCAGAATTCGCACCGACACCCGGCCCGGGAGGTGACGACGTGAGCGAACGACGGTCCGGCTACGGACAGTACTGCCCCATTTCCCGCGCGCTCGACCTCCTCGGCGAGCGCTGGACGCTGCTCGTCGTGCGCGACCTCCTCGTCGGCACCACCCGGTTCAACGAGCTGGCGCGCGGCCTGCCGGGCCTCTCGCGGAGCCTCCTCTCGCAGCGGCTCCGCCAGCTCGAGCGGGCCGGCCTCGTGGAGCGCCTCGAAGGGGAATACCTGCTCACCGCGGCAGGGCGCGAGCTCCGGCCGATCGTCTTCGCCCTCGGCGAGTGGGGCGCGGGCTGGACGTTCGGAGAGCCGCGCCGCGAGGAGCTCGACGCGGCGCTCCTCGTCTGGTGGATGCACACGCGCCTCGACACGTCGGAGCTCCCGGGAAGGCGCCAGGTCTTCCACGTCCGCTTTTCCGACGACGAGAGGCGGTTCTGGATCGTCGTCGAGCCCGGCGGTCCGTCGGTGTGCCACGTCGACCCGGGCTTCGAGACCGACGTGACGATCTCGTCCGACGTCGCGTCGCTCTACCAGGTCTGGCTGGGGCGGCTCCCTCTCGAGGAGGCGGTCCGGTCGGGCCGCGTGTCGTTCGCGGGGCCGGTCGCGCTCACGCGCCGGATGCCGACGGTCCTCCGCCTGAGCCCGGTGGCCGAGGCCGTGCGCTCCGCGTAGCTACTCGTCCCGACCGCCGGGGGGCGGGAAGAAGCTCTTCGGACGGTCGAGGTCGACCCGCGCGACGTCGGCCCAGGCGACGAACTCCGGAGCGGGGCGGTCCGCGGCGAAGACGAGGAGACCGGCATTCCGCTCTCCGAGGTCGCCGGCGAGCTCGAGGCGCAGCTCCTCCCCGCCGTGGAGGGTGACCCGGGCGCGGGGCGCGGGGCGCTCGTCCGCGCCGGGGAGCTCGATCGAGGCGACGAGGCCGAACGGGAGCATGTAGTCGACTCCCTGCGACGGCGCGTCGAGCGTGTCGGTGACCTCGCTCTCGTCGAGGTCGTAGACGAGGCGGCCCGAGAGGCGGCGGCCGTCGCGGGTGGAGACGGTCCCCGAGAGCGGCGCGCCCGGCGGGAAGTCCTCGTAGGAAGGACCGCTGCCGCCCGGCTCGAAGTCGACGCGCTCGAGGGCCTCCCACGGGACGAGGACGCGGCCGTAGCGGGGGTCGTCGACGTACGTTCCACGGCCGCCCCAGCCGCGCTCGGGCGCCCGGGCGAGCGACAGCTGCCGGCCGTCGTGGTTCGTCACGAGGAGGACGGCCCCTTCGCGCCGCTCGAGGGAGCGGATCGCGTCGAACCGGACCCTCCGGACGCCCTCCGTGGTCCGCCCCGGCAGCTCGTCCGTGCCGACGCAGCTCTCCCGGTCCCACTGGAGGTCGCCGCGGAACGAGCCCTGCGCGGTCCGGACCGTCCCCTGGAGGCGCGTGGGGACCCGTCCGGTGCGCGGGCCGGGGAGGAGCTCGATGACGCGGATCCGCGCGGAGTCGAGGTCGGCCACGCCGCGCCGCGGGTCCCACACACGGACCCCGTCGTCGAAGTCGCTCGCCTCGAGCCGGTCGAGGTCGACGACGGTGCCGCTCTTCAACGTTACCCGCACCCTCCCGCCGTGCGCCTCGATCCGCGAGAGATCGCCGAGGCGCGCCATGAAGAGCCGGACGAAGCTGACCGGGCGCTCGCGGCGGCCGAGCTCCAGCCCGAAGACGGAGAAGCCGCGACGCTCGCGGGGAAGGCGGTCGGGAGGGACGTGGCGGACCCAGGCGTTCTCGACCTTCCGGCCGTTGAAGGCGTCGCTCCAGAACGCCTCCTGATCGCCTCCGAAGCGGAGCCGCCCTTCCCACGTCGCGCCGGTCAGGGTCGTGACCCGGCCGTGGAGGAAGCCCTGCGCGTCCCGCTCCTCCATCTTCTCCGCCGCAGCAGGTGCCGTCGATCCCGCCTCCTCCGCAGGCGACGCGGGAGGGGGCGCGACGGTCCGATGACGGACGAGGAAGACGAGGGCGAGGAGGAAGAGCGCGACGGAGAGCGCTCCGCCGACGACCCGGGCCTTCGTCATCTCGCGCTCTCCGGCGACGGCCCGGTCGGATGGGAGGCTCGCGTTTCGCAGTCCATGCGGCGACGGGAGATTACGCTGGGGCCGCGGACTTTCGAAGGGAAGCCGGGTCTTCCCGGTTCGTCCCGCAGGCGCGGTCGAGACGGAGCGCCGCGATGCGGATCTCGACTGTCTTCGCACGCGTCCCGCCGCTCGAGGCGGCCCGATAGACTCCCCCCGAGGCGCACACGCATGACGAAGAGACCTCGCGTCCCCACCCTCCTCCTCGCGCTTGCTCTCATCGCGACGGGGACGCTCGCGGCCGCGCCGCCCGGCCCGTCGACGTTCTCGATCGCGGCGGCCGACCCGGCGACGGGCGAGGTCGGCGTCGCCGTCGCGAGCCGCTTCTTCGCGGTCGGGACGGTCGTCCCCTGGGCGAAGGGGAACGTCGGCGCCGTCGCGACGCAGGCCTCCGCGAACACCTCGTTCGGGCCGGACGGCCTCGACCTGATGGCGCGCGGACTTTCGGCCGAGGAGGCGCTGAAGGTCCTCCTCCGCGGCGACGAAGGGCGCGAGAGGCGGCAGGCCGGCCTCGTGACGGCCTCGGGCGACGCGGCGACGTTCACCGGCTCCGGCGCGAACGCGTGGGCCGGCGGGCGGAAGGGGCCGGGCTACGCCGTGCAGGGGAACATCCTCGTCGGCGAGGCGGTCGTCGAGGCGATGGAGCGGTCGTTCCTCGCGAGCGCCGGCAAGCCGCTCGCCGAGCGGCTCCTCGCCGCTCTCGCCGCGGGCGACGCGGCCGGCGGCGACAGCCGCGGGCGGCAGTCGGCCGCCCTCCTCGTCTGCCGCGCGAAGGGGGGCTACAACGGCTTCACCGACCGCGCCGTCGACGTTCGCGTGGACGACCACGCCGACCCGTTCCGCGAGCTCGCGCGGCTCGTCGGGATGGCGGTCGTGAACGACCTCTGGAACCGCGGCTGGACCGGCTTCATGGAGAAGCGGTACGCCGAGGCGCTGAAGTGGCAGGAGGAGGCGACCGCCCGCGCCGAGGCGCAGCCGGCGATGCTCCCCGAGGTCGTCTACGACCTCGGGGTCATCCGCCTCGCGGCGGGAGACCGGGCCGGCGCCCTCGAGGCGGCCCGGCGCGCGCTGAGGCTGAACCCGAAGCTCGCCGCGCAGGCCGCCGTCGACCCCGACCTCGCGGCGATCCGCGCGGAGCTCCGGTAGGGAGCGGGCCGCGTGGCGACGGTGCCGGTCGACCGGAGGCTCCTGTGCGCCCTCGCCGGCGTCGCCGGACTGTCGCTCCTCGCCGTCGCGTACCTCCTCGGGCGGGCGAACGGCGGCGCGGAGCGGGCGGCGCCTCGGCTCGAAGGAGCCGCCCCGGCCTTCGCCGCGACCCCCGCAGCGGCCGGCGCGGCCGCCCTCACGGCTCCCGTCCCTCCGCCGTCGCACGCGGAGCCCGCGTACGTGGAGCTCCCCTCCTCCCCCGCAACGCAGGCGGCACCCGAGGTCGGTCCCGAGCTGCGAGCGCCGTTCCTCCCGACACCCCTGCCCGCTCCCGACCTCGCGCCGCCCGACGACCCGGAACGTGCCGCGATCGCGGCCTACCTCGACGCCGTCGACGCGATCCAGGCGTCCGGCCTCGCGGGGAGCCCGGAGAGCGTCGCGAACGAGATGGCCGTGGCCCTCGCGCGGGGAGACGCGTCGGGCCTCGACGGGCTCGTCCGCGAGGCGGAGGAGGCGCGCCGCCGGCTCCTCGGGATCTCGCCGCCCGCAGCCTGCGCCGCCCACCACCGCGAGACTCTCGGGAGCTTCGACGACGCGCTCGCGATGCTCCGCGCGCTGAAGTCCGCGACGGGCTCGCCCGATCCCGCGTCGGCCCTCGCCGAGGTCGCCGCCCGCGCCACCGCGCTGAAGGCGCGAGCCGAGAGCCTGAAGACCGAGGAGGAGGCCCTCCGGCGCCGGGGCCCGACGAGATGAACCCGTCGGAAAGCCCGACGCCGAGCCAGGAGCGGCTCGACGCCCTCCGCGCCGCCGAGCACCCGCGCTGCTTCCTCTGCAGCCCTGACAACCCCGCCGGGCTGAAGCTGAGGTTCCGCGTGCAGCCCGACGGCTCGGTCGCGGCGTTCTTCCCGTGCCGCGAGGTCTTCCAGAGCTACCCGGAGACGCTCCACGGGGGGATCGTCGCCGCGCTCCTCGACGCCGCGATGGCGAACGCGCTCTTCGCAATCGGCGTCGTCGCCGTGACGGCCGAGATGGACGTCCGCTACCGCGCGCCCGTCGCCCTCGAGCGGGGCGTCGTCGTCCGCGGCCGCGTGGAGAAGACGACGGCCCACCCCCTCTACTACGTCCGAGGCGAGGTGGAGCAGGACCGGAAGGTCGTCGCCCGCGCCTCGGCCCGCTTCCTCGCCCGCGACGGCGTCTAGCGCGCGCCCGGGAGCGTCAGGGCGCCGGGAAGAGGGCGAGGTAGCGCGCCGTCACCCCCGCGTCGAAGAGGACGAGGAGAAGGACGGCCGCGGCGGCGACGAGGCCCCGTCCGGTAAGGCGCGCGAGCCCGCGCGCCGGGAGGCGCTCGACTCCCCGGGCCGCCGCGAAGGCGAGGACCGGGAAGAGCGGCAGGTAGTACCGCGCGTGCAGGCCCCCGAGGCGCTCCGTGGCGAGATAGCCGTCCCGCGCCCACGCGAGGTTGACGAGGAGCGTCCCGGCGAGGGCGACGGCGCCGGCCCGGACGAGGTCGTCGAGCGGGGCTTCGGCGGCGCCGTCCGAGCGCCGACGTCGCAGGAGCCCGCGCGCCGCGAGGAGCGCGGCGAGGGCCGGCCCGGCGAGCGTCGGGAGCGGGCCGACCGGGAGCCAGACGTGCGCGATGAGCGAGAGCCACGTCGAGCCGAAGACCTTCAGGAGCTTCACCGCCCACGGGACGACGGCGAGGCGCGGCGCGCCCGGCGCGTCCACGAAGGCCGAACGGGCGAACGCCTCCGGGTCGACGACGTCCAGCGAGGGGACCGGCGTGCCGTAGCGGAGGAGGATCGGGACGTAGTGGAGCGCCGGGAGGAGGAGCCACGAGAGGAGGGCGAGGAGGAAGCGGGGATCCCGTTCCCAGCGGACGGTGCGCCGCGCGAGGGCGAGAGCCGCCGCCACGGCGAGGAGGACGAGGAGGCCGGCCGTCGCCTTCGCGAGGAGCGCGAGCGCGAGGCCCGCGCCGACGAGCGCTCCGGTCGCCCCGCCGGCGCGCCCCTCGAGGAGGCGCGCGAGGCCGAGGAGCGCGAGGCCGCCGGCGAGGAAGGCGAGGACGTCGTTGTTCACGGCGGAGCCGACGAAAGCGAGCGGCGGCACGGTCGCGATCGTCGCCGCGAAGAGAGCATGCGCCGGGAGCGGCGCCGCGCGCCGGAAGCCGAGCCACAGGAAGAGCGCGGCGGCGGCCGCGAAGAGCGGCGCCGAGAGAGCGCGCAGCCGGCGGGTCGCCGCGTCCAGCGTCCCGGCGGGGATTCCGCCCGTGGCGCGCGCGAGGCCGCGGAGGAGGTGGTAGTAGGCGGGCGGATGTGCGAGGTACGACGGCTGAGCTCCAAAGCGCCCGTCCGCCTCGAGGAGGTGCATCTCCTCGTAGCGCGGGAGAAGCGCCCCCGTCGCCTCGAGCCACGCGACGTAGGAGACGTGGACCGGCTCGTCGGGCGGGACGCCGGGCGGGACGCGCTCGCGGAAGAGAGCCGCCTTCCCGAGGATCCAGACGAAGGCGAGGAGGTAGACCGCCGCGACGGCGGCGCTCCTCCGGGGCCGGCTCGCGGGCCCGTCGATCATCGCGTCGGTCAGGCCGGCGAGGCCCCTGCGAGCGCCGACCGGAGGTGGGCGAGCGTGGCCTCGGCGGCCGCCGCGAGGTGCGGCGTCGGCCCGGAGAACGGGTGGACCGCGCCGAAGGTGTGCCCCGCCCCGTCGAGCGGGAGGAGCCGGGCGGGTCCCGCCGCCGCCGCGTGAAGCTCATTCGCCTCGTCGAAGGCGACCGTCGGGTCGGCCGTCCCGTGGACGAGGAGCCACGGAACGGCGAGGCGCCGGGCCGCCGCGGAGAGGTCGAGGCGGGCGAGGTTCGCGAGGACGTCGTCCAGGAACGCGACCCCCATCGGGAGCCTCTGCCCCGTCCGCGAGTTGACGACCTCGAAGACCCCGGTCCGCCGCCACTCGGTGAGCGCCGCCTCGTCGGCGATCCGGTCGAAGTGCGAGACCGCGGCCCAGGTGACGAGCGCCTTCGCCTCGGGGCGCTCCGACGCGCCGAGGAGGGCGATGCCGCCGCCGCGGCTGTGCCCGAAGAGGCCGAGCCGGGTCGCGTCGAGCGAGGGATCGATCGCCCCCGACAGGACCGCATCCAGGACCGTGTCGAGGTCGTCGCGCTCGATCGAGAGGGTGTTCCGCCGGAAGGCGTCGAGGTCCTCGATGTCGCCGTCCGCCGCCCGGACGCCGTTGCGCGAGAAGTTGAAGTGGATGGCCGCGAGCCCCGCTTCCGCGAGGCGCCCGCCGAGCCAGGGGTGGAATCCCCAGTCCTTGAAGCCCTTGAAGCCGTGGCAGCAGACGACGACGGGGTGCGGGCCGGAGCCGTCGGGGAGGCGGAGGTCGCCGTGGATCGGCTCGCCGAGCCGGCTCGCGAGGGTGAAGCGGCGGTGGATCACCGCGCGATTGTGGCTCACGCGGACGGGAGGAAGACGCGCAGGTCGAGGCCGCCGTCCGGAGCAGGGAGCGCGACGGCGCCGCGGACGCCGGGCGTCAGGATCTCGAACGCGACCGGCGGGCCGGCGTCGAAAGCGACCTCGGCGACGGGGAGGCGCGAGAGGTTCGTCAGGAGGAGCCCCTGCATCGGGTGGACGACGTGGCACTCCTCCATCGCCGCGAGCCCCTCGGAGCGGCGGAGCGTCTCGAGCGCGCCGAGCGAGCGGCGCGCGGCATCGGCGTCGACCGCGTCGACGGCCCGGCGGACGCGCGTCGCGAGCTCTCCGAGCGGGGCCGCGGCGAGCTCCCCCTTCGGGATCGAGGCCTTCGCGAGGGCGACCGCGTTGCCGAAATAGGCCGGGCCCGTCGAAGGAAGGAGCCGTCGGAAGTCGACCGGGCAGCTGACGTACGTCTCGAGCGACGGGTCGTCGCCGGACCACTCCGCGAGGCGCGTCTTCCAGAGCCAGGCGGCGGCGGTGTCGTTGTGCGAGAGGCGCAGGGAGTTCCCCGCCTGCGCCTCCGCGTGCCGTGCGACGAGCTCGGCCCGCGTCAGGACGTGCCGGTGGATCGTCAGGTGCGCCCGGTCGACCTCGGGGCGCGGCCCCGCGCGGAAGAGGCCGGCGGCGTCGGCCGCGTCCCCGTCCCTCGTCCCGTCGAGGCCGGCGGCGAGCGCCGCGCGGTCGTGCGTCGGCGGGAGGATCGGCTCGCCGCGGAAGAGCCGCGCCCAGCTCGTCAGGAAGTGGAAGTAGGAGTAGCCGTCGGCGACGGCGTGCGAGAGGCTGAAGCCGAGGACACAGCCGTTCGGGGTGCGCGTCAGGAGGGCTCGCCCGAGCGGCTCCCCTTCCTTCCCGCTCACCGGGTCGAGGAAGACGTCCTTCCTCTCCGTCGCCTCCCACTCCGTCGGCGAGGACGCGACCGAGAAGACGCAGCCGCCCTCGGACGGCTCGAAGGCGAGGGCGGCCCCGTCGAGGCGGACGAAGCGGCTCCCGGCCGGCGGAAACGCGTCGATCGCCTTCCGGAGGCTCGCCTCGAGGCGCCCGGCGTCGATCGCCCCCTCGTACGCGAAGACGAACTCGATCGGGTAGGCGCCGCGGCCGGTGAAGACGTGGTCGATCGGCGAGAGCGGAATGAGCGGCATGGCCCGGATGATCGCCCACGCACGAAGGAACCGCGCCCGTCCCTGGCCGGGCGGGCCCCTTCAGCGGGCGTCGAGGACGCGCATCTCGGGGAGCTCGATCGCGGAGAGGAAGCCCCCCATTCCCGCCCCCGTGTCGACGCCCACGAGCGACGCCGTGACGTAGACGTCGAGCGGGTCCCCGGGGGTGTGGACGGACTGGTCCTGGGGGAGCTTCCGCACCGGCGTGTGGCCGAAGACGACCCTCTTCCCCGTGTAGCCTTCGTAGAAGGACCGGCTGCGCTGCCAGAGGAGCGGGCGCGGGTCCTTGACCTCCGACGGATGGAGCCAGCGGCGGCCGTCATGCGGAAGCCCGGCGTGGACGTAGATCGCGTGCTCGTCCTCGTGGAAGAGGGGAAGCCCCTCCATCCACGCGACGACGTCGGCCGGGAAGAACGTCCCGGTGGCCATCGCGCGCAGCTCCTCGGCGGTCGGGTTCTCGCCGGGGTCCGGCACCGGCCCGCCCGTGAACGACCGGTAGGTCGAATAGCAGCCGTTCCCGCGCGGCAGGACGAACTCCGGGGCGCCCTCGCGGCACGCCTTGAGCCAGGCGTCCTCGTGGTTCCCGCGGAGGAAGACGACGCGAGCCGCCGTCTCGGACGGCAGGGCCCGGACGCGCCGGACGACGGCCGCCGGGTGCGGCCCGCGGTCGACGTAGTCGCCGACGAAGAGGAGCGTGTCCTCCGGGAGGAGGACGGGCAGGCGCGCGAGGAGACGCTCGAGCCCGTCGAGGTCTCCATGCACGTCTCCGATCGCGATCGTCCGCCCGGCCATCGTGGTCTCGTTGCGCGCACGATACCGGAGGAGGCGCTCGAGCGGACGGCGGACGATGCGGCTGGCCGGGAAAGGCCAGCGCCGGGAGCCCCTCGGCTGCTACCCTGACGGGCCGGACCGCACCGGCCAGCGAGCCGCGGTCCTCCGGGAGGGTTCCATGCGCGCTCGGACCGGGCTCCGTCTCCTCGCCCTTCCCCTCGCTCTCCTCCTCGTCCCGGCCGGATCGCTCGCCGACGACGCCCCCGACGCCGCGGCGCGCCTGAAGGCGCTCGAGGAGCGGATCGAGAGCCTCGAGTTCGACCTCGACCAGGTCCGCAAGTCGAGCGACGACGCGCTCTTCTGGCTCCGGCTCGGAGACGTCGCCGAGATCGACAAGGTGAACGTCGCCGGCCCCCCGAACCCGCGCGCGAAGGAGCGGTACGGCATCGCGAACGAGCGGCACCCGATCCGCTTCGCGCAGTACGTCTTCGCGCCGAAGGTCCGCGAGGCGGGGCGGAGGTACCCGGTCGTCGTCCTGCCGCACGGCGGCGTCCACGGCGATTTCGGGACGTACCACGTTCACATCGTGAAGGAGATGCTCGAGCAGGGATGGGTCGTCCTCGCCCCCGAGTACCGCGGCTCGACCGGCTACGGGAAGGGCTTCTACGAGGCGATCGACTACGGCGGCCTCGAGGTGGACGACGTGATCGCCGGCCTCGACTGGGCCGTCTCCGAGCTGCCGTACGTCGACGGCTCCCGCGCCGCGATCGCCGGCTGGAGCCACGGCGGCCTCATCGCCCTCCTCGCCGTGATGCACCACCCGGAGAAGTTCCGCGCCGCCTACGCGGGCGTCCCGGTGACGGACCTCGTCACCCGCCTCGGCTACCACGAGCAGAGCTACGAGGACCTCTTCGCCGCGAAGCACCACGTCGGGAAGAAGGTCGTCGAGGACGTCGACGAGTACCGGCGGCGGAGCCCCGTCTTCTGGGCGTCGAAGCTGAAGACGCCGCTCCTCGTCCACGCCACGACGAACGACCGCGACGTGAACGTCCTCGAGGCCGAGAACCTCATCGCCGCGCTCAAGGCGGAAGGGAAGAGCTTCGAGCACAAGATCTACACCGACGCCCCCGCCGGGCACTCCTTCAACCGGATCGACACGCGCCTCGCGAAGGAGTCCCGCAAGGAGATCTGGGCGTTCCTCCGCAAGCACCTCGGCCGGTAGCGGCTCGACTAGACTGAGCGGCACGATTCCGAACAGGAGGTCACGTTGGCCGGACTCGGCATCTCGGTCCCGGGGTTCCTCCTGCGGCTCCTGGCCGCGGCCCTCCTCGTCTTCGCCACCTACAACCCGTCGGGCTGGTCCTTCCTCCACTGGGTCCGGACGAGCGGCGGCGGGCCCCTCCCGCTGAAGGTCCTCGCCGGCATCGCGCTCGCCGCCGGGTGGGTCTTCTGCGTGCGGGCGACGCTCCGCTCCCTCGGGCACGTCGGGACGGCGCTCGCGGCGGCGTTCTTCGGCGTCCTGATCTGGCTCTTCGTCGACCTCCGGGGGACCGACGTCGAGGGCTCGACGCTCGCCTGGATCGTCCTCGCCTGCCTCGCCGCGACGCTCGCCGTCGGCCTCTCCTTCTCTCTCGTGCGGCGGCGCGTCACCGGGCAGATCGACGACACGGACGAGGAGTGAGGCGGGGATGAGCCGCTCCGTCCTGCGCGCCGAGATCGGCGAGCAGCCCGACGTGCTGGCCCGGCTCCTCGTCCGCGAGGGGCCCGCGATCCGGCGGATCGCCCGAGACCTCGCCCGCCGCGACCTCCGGTTCGTCCTCGTCGCCGCGCGCGGCACCTCCGACAACGCCGCCCGCTTCGCCCAGTACGCGCTCGGGCTGACGTGCCGGCTCCCCGTGGCGCTCGCGGGCCCCTCGCTCGTGACGCTCTACGACAGCCCGCCCCGCCTGAAGGGGGCGCTCGTCGTCGGCATCTCGCAGTCGGGGCGCTCGCCCGACGTCGTCGAGACGATCGCCTCGGCGCGGCGCGAGGGGGTGCCGACGCTCGCGATCGTCAACGACCCCGACAGCCCGCTCGCGCAGGCCGCGGCCGACGTGATCCCGCTCCACGCCGGCGTCGAGCGGAGCGTGGCGGCCACGAAGACCTACACCGCCCAGCTCCTGGCCGTCGCGCTCCTCGCCGCCGGCCTATCAGGCTCGCGAAAATTCGCGGAGGGACTCGGCGCCCTCCCCGACGCCATGGCGGACGCTCTCGGAACGGAGCCGGCCGCCCGACGGGCCGCCGCCCGCCTCGCGACGGCGGCCCGCCTCGTCGTCCTCTCGCGCGGCCTGAACTACCCCACCGCGCACGAGCTCGCGCTGAAGCTGAAGGAGCTGGCCCTCCTCGAGGCCGAGGCCCTCTCCGGAGCCGACTTCCGGCACGGCCCGATCGCGCTCGCCGGGCCGAAGCTCCCGGCGATCGTCGTCTCGCCCCCCGGGACGGCGACCGAAGAGGACCTCGCCGGCCTCGCCGACGAGCTCCGCCGGCGCGGGAGCCCGGTCCTGGCCATCGGCCCGCACGGGAGGGGCTCCCTTCCGGTCCCGCGGCTCCCGGAGCTCCTCTCCCCGATCGTGGCGATCGTCCCCGGACAGCTCTTCGCCTTCCACGCCGCTCGTGAACGGGGCCTCGACCCGGACGCGCCCCGCGGGCTCTCGAAAGTCACCGAGACCCGCTGACCGGAACGGCAGTAATCTATCGGGTGGTCCGCACACAGTCGCGGAAACGAATGCTCGAAGGAGTCGCTCGATGAAGAAGACCTTTGCCCTCGTCGCGTGCGCCCTGCTCGTGGCCGGCCTCGCCGCCTGCAACGCCGACAAGGGCCCCGCCGACGCCGCCCTCAAGGCCGCCGACCAGGCGATCACGGCCGCCGCCCCCGAGGCCGAGAAGTTCATCCCGGAGCAGCTCACCGCCGCCAAGGACGCCCTCAAGGCCGCCCAGGACCAGTTCGCCAAGGGCGACTACAAGGCCGCCCTCGCCGCCGCGACCGAGCTCGGCACGAAGGCCCAGGAGCTCGCCACCGCCGCCGCGGCCAAGAAGGACGAGCTGACGAAGGCCTGGACGGATCTCTCCGGGTCGCTCCCGCAGATGGTCACGGCGATCCAGGCCAAGGTCGAGGAGCTCGGCAAGGCGAAGAAGCTCCCGAAGGGGATGGACAAGGCCGCCCTTACGAAGGCCCAGGAAGGGCTCGCCGGCATCCAGAAGTCGTGGGAGGAGGCCTCGGCCGCCTTCACCGGCGGGAACCTCGTCGACGCGATGGCGAAGGCGGGGGGCCTGAAGGAGAAGGCGACGGAGATCATGGGCGCCCTCGGCCTGCAGGCTCCGGCCCCGGCCGAGGCCCCGGCCGCCCCGGCGAGCTGAGCTCGCACCGTCCTCTCGCGCCGTTCGCGGCGCTTTCGCGGCCCCGGCTTCGGCCGGGGCCGCTTCTTCTTCGGCAGCCCCTACGAGAGCGCGAAGGCTCCCGGGCCTCTCAGAGCGCCCGGAGGACGACCCCCGCCGCCCGGAGCCGTTCGGCGATCGCGCGGGCGAAGGCGGGTGCGCCCGGCGTGTCCGAATGGAGGCAGATCGTCTGCGCGCTCAGCGGCACGCGCGCGCCGCCAGCCGCGACGACCGCCCCGTCGCACGCGATCGAGAGCGCCTGCCGGGCCGCCTCCTCCGGCGTCTCCTTCATCGCCCCCGACCGGCCGCGGGGCGTCAGCGCGCCGTCCGGCTCGTAGCCCCGGTCCGCGAACGCCTCCCCGGCGACCCGGAAGCCCGCCCCGGCGAAGGCCCCGAGCATCTCCGAGCCGGCGAGGCCGACGAGGACGACATCCGGCGCGACGCGTGCGACCCCCTCGGCGACGGCGCGGGCGAGGCCCACGTCCTTCGCGGCGGCGTTGTAGAGCGCGCCGTGCGGCTTGACGTGGGTGAGGCGCGCGCCGCGGCGGGCGGCGACCTCGAGGAGCGAGGCGACCTGCCCGGCGACCGTCTCGGCGAGGAGCTCGCCCGGCAGGCTCATCGCGTGGCGGCCGAAGCCGGCGCGGTCGGGATACGAGGGGTGCGCGCCGATCGCGACGCCGCGCGCGAGCGCCGCGCGGACGACGCGTTCCATCGAGGCCTCGTCTCCCGCGTGCCCGCCGCAGGCGACGTTCACGGAGGTGACGACCTCGAGGAGCTCCTCCTCGACGGGCGCGAGCTCCGGGAGCTCGCCGACGTCGGCGTTCAGGTCGATCGTCCTCACTCGAGCTCCCGTCCCCGCGTCTCCGGGAGGAGCCGCATCAGGAGCGCCCCGGCGAGGTAGAGCGCCGAGGTGAGGGCGAGGGCGCTCCCGAGGCCGTGGCGGTCCGCGAGGGCGCCGATCGAGAAGGGGGCGAGCGCGCTCACCGCCCGGCCCGCGTTGTAGCAGAAGCCCTGCGCGGCGCCGCGGACGGACGACGGGAAGAGCTCGGCGAGCAGGACGCCGAAGACGGAGAAGTAGCCGTGCCCGAGGTAGCCGACGACGGGCGCGAGGAAGAGGAGCGCCGCCTCCGAGCGGGCCAGGAGCCCGAACGCGGGGACCGCGACGGCCGCCCCGAGGACGAACGCGAGGAAGACGGGGCGCCGGCCGAAGCGGTCGGAGAGGAAGCCGAACGTCGTGTAGCCGAGGAACGCCCCCGCCTGCATCGCGACGACGAAGCCGGTCGAGCGGACGAGGCCGAGGCCCGCCCCTCCCTGCGCCTCGGGCGCGGCGAGGAACGTCGGGACCCAGGTGAAGAGCCCCCAGTAGGCGAACAGGAGGACGGTCGCGAGCGAGGTCGCCGCCGCCGCCCGGCCGAGGAGAGGCGGCTTCAGGAGAAGCGCGAGGCCCGTTCCCCTCCCGGCGGGCGCCCCCCGCTCGCGCCAGATCGCAGGCTCTTCGACGCGCCGGCGGACCCAGACGGCGAGGAGGCCCGGCAGGACGCCGAGCACGAACAGAGGCCTCCAGCCCCACGTCGGGAGGACCGCCGCCGCGAGGAAGGCCGCAAGGACGTAGCCGACGGCCCACCCCGACTGCATCAGGCCGATCGCCTTGCCGCGGTGGGCCGCGGGCCAGGTCTCCGCGACGAGGACCGAGCCCGCGGACCACTCCGCGCCGAGGCCGAGGCCGACGAGCGTCCGCCAGAGGGCGAGCTCGAGGACGGTGCGCGACGTCGCCGTGAGGCCCGTGAAGAGGGAGTAGGCCAGGATCGAGAGGACGAGGACTCGCGCCCGCCCGAATCGGTCCGCGAGGAGGCCCGCACCGATCCCGCCGGCGGCGGAGGCGACGAGCGTCACGGAGGCGAGGAGCCCCGCGCGCGCCCCGTCGAGCCCGAACTCCGCGCGGATCGCCGTCAGGGCGAAGGCGTAGAGCATGACGTCCATCGCGTCGAGCATCCAGCCCGAGGCGGCGGCGAGCAGCGCGCGTCGGGCTTCGGGCGAGGCCTCGCGAAGCCACGCGAGCCTCACGGGAGGAAGACCCCCGGCGCGCCGAGGCGCGCCTCGCGGTCGAGGAAGAGTCGACGCGCCTCCTCGAAGGAGACGCGCGCGAAGCGCACCTCCTCGCCCGGGCGGAGCTGGGCGAGGGCGGAGAGGTCGGCCGAGATCACGCTGCCGATCTTCGGATATCCGCCCGTCGAAGGGTGCTCGACGAGGAGGACGATCGGGAGGCCCGCGGGCGGGACCTGGACCGCCCCCGCGACGACTCCCTCCGTGACGAGCGAGCGGGTCGGCGCCGCGAGCGGCTTCCCCTCGAGGCGGACTCCCGTCCGGCTCGAGGAGGCCGAGACGCGGAACGGCCTCGAGAGGAACGCCTCGACGACGTCCTCCCTGAACCAGTCGCCCTGTGGTCCGCGCGTCACGCGCAGCCGGCGGCGGGGGCCGCTCCAGCGCGCCGCGGCGGCGTCGACGCGCCGCCCCCTCGGCTCTCCCCGCGCCGTGCCGACGGAGAGGCGGTCGCCCGCGCGGAGCGGCCGGCCGTCGAGGCCGCCGAAACCGGTCGCCACGTCCGTCGCGCGGCTCCCGAGGACGGAGGGGACGTCGAGCCCGCCCCTCACGCAGACGTACGCGCGCGTCCCGGAGAAGGCTCGCCCCATCGCGAGCCTTCCGCCGGCCGGGACCTTCACCGCCTCCCACACCGGGAGCGGGACGCCGTCGAGCTGCGCCCCGAACGGCGCCCCGGCGAGGGCGACGACGGCCGCCTCCTCGAAGAGGAGCTCGGGCCCGACGAGCGTCGCCTCCAGCGCGGCCGCCCCCTCGTCGTTCCCGAGGAGGAGGTTCCCGAGGCGGAGGGCGTGGGCGTCGGCCGCGCCGCCGATCGGGACGCCGAAGGCCCCGAGCCCCGACCGTCCGAGGTCCTGCACCGTCGTCAGCAGACCGGGGACGAGGACCCGGATCACGGGCGCTCCCGGTGGAGGAGGTCGAACTCCCGGCGCGGGATCGCGACGAAGCGGACGGCGTCTCCCGGCGCGAGGAGCGCGGCGGGCTCGCGAGACGGCGAGAAGAGAGCGAGCGGCGTCCGGCCGACGAGGCGCCAGCCGCCGGGCGTCGCGCGCGGGTAGAGCCCCGTCTGCCCCCCCGCGATGCCGACGCTCCCGGCCGGGACGACGAGGCGGGGCGCCGCGAGGCGCGGCGTCGCGAGCGGCGACGGGAGGCCGAGGAGGTAGGCGAAGCCGGGGGAGAAGCCGAGGAAAGCGACGCGGTACGGCGCCGCCGCGTGGAGCTCCGCGGCCTCCTCCGGCGAGAGCCCCGCGCCGCACGCGACGTCGGCGAGGTCGGGGGCGCAGTCGCCCTCGTAGCAGACGGGGACCTCGACGCACCGCGCGGCGGGCGCGAGCGGATGGCCGGGCGGCGGGAAGAGCGGCTCTACGGCGCGCGCGAGCTCCGCGTGCGTCGTGGTCCGCGGGTCGAAGACGACGAGGAGCGATGCATACGCGGGCCGGAGGTCGACGAGGCCGCGCGGGGGCCGGGCCGCGAGCTCCGCGAGGAGCGCGAGGACCGCCTCCGTCGCCTCCTCCGAGGGTCCCTCGCCGAGGACGACGAGGAGCGCGGCGTCGCTCGCCGGGAGGAGGCGCGGGAGGCCGGCCGGGGCGTCCTTCGTCACGCGCCCCGACGATACGCTCGGACCGCCCCTCGACGCGGCGCTCCCGCGGGATTACCGTCGGGGAAAACGGGCGGAGGCTGCGATGGCTCTCGACGTCTTTCACCAGGTCCTGGCGAAGCTCCTCGAGGCGGCCGGCGGGGACCCGCGGCAGATGGTCCCGTTCGTCGAGGTCCTGAAGCAGGAGAAGCTCTTCGGAAGCGTCGAGATGATCACGACGCGCCTCCAGTCGGAGGGATGGATCGCCGACGCCCCGAAGCGCGACCACGTCTTCGTCACGACCTGGGGCGTCGAGGAGCTCCGGCGCACGAACGCCGCGGCCGCCACGCCGAAGCGGGCGGAGCCGAAGAACGCCGCCGCGCTCCGCGCCGCGGCCGAGAAGGCCCGCGCGCTCGCCGCGACGCTCGAGGAGCTGGCCGCGGGCACGGACGGAACCGCCGCGCAGCGGAAGGCGAAGGCGAAGAAGGCCCTCGCGGCCGCGACGGAGGCGGTGGAAGAGGCTCTCGGATGAGCCTCGACGCGCTCCTCCCCTCGCCCGTCCGCTTCCTCGAGGGGCGGCTCGGGCGCCTCCGCGCCCCGGAGTCCCTCGCCCGCTACGAGGCCTACTTCGAGGAGCGCGGCCGGGCCGTTTCCGAGGCGGTCGACCGGGCCGGGACGCCGAAGCTGCTCATGTTCGACCGCTTCGGCAACCGGATCGACGAGGTCGTCTTCCCGCCCGCCTACCACGAGCTCGTCCGGAAGGCGTACGAGGCGGGCGTCGTCTTCCGGGCCGTCGAGGAGGGGGACCTCGCCGCCTCCTACCAGATCGGCTACGTCACCTCCTTCTACGACGCGGGGCTCTACTGCCCGCACACCGTCTCGCTCTCGACGGCGATCCCGCTCGCCAAGTACGGCTCGGCCGAGCTCCGGGCCAAGTACCTCGGGAGGCTCCTGAAGCGGGACGACACCGTCTGGCAGGGGGCGACGTGGATGACCGAGGCGAAGGGAGGCTCCGACCTCGGCGCGTTCGTCGAGACGGTGGCCCGTTCCGAAGGCGAGCGCTGGCTGCTGACCGGGGAGAAGTACTTCACGAGCAACGTCGGGGCCGAGCTCGCGATCGCCGCGGCGCGTCCCGAGGGGGCCCCCGCCGGCGTCCGCGGCCTCGAGCTCTTCCTCGTCCCGCGGCGGCGCGACGACGGCGCGCTCAACTTCAAGGTCCGCCGCCTGAAGGACAAGATCGGCACCCGCTCCGTCCCGACCGGCGAGGTGGAGCTCGACGGGAGCGAGGCGTACCTCCTCGGAGAGCGCGGCCAGGGGGTCTACCTCGTCCTCGAGGCGCTCAACGTCTCGCGCATCTGCAACTCGATCGGCGCCGTCGCGTTGACGCAGAGGGCGCTCCACGAGGCGTGGAGCTTCGCCGAGGGGCGCGTCGCGTTCGGGAAGCCGGTCGCCGAGCATCCGCTCTTCCTTCGCCAGGCGCGCGAGCGGCACGAGACGCTCCTCGACTCCTTCGCCCTCGCGTGGGAGGCGGTGACTCTCCTCTCGGAGGTCTGGCGCGAGACGCCGCGCTACTCCGACCGCTACCACCTCTTCCGCCTCGTCGCGCACCTCGCGAAGTACTGGACGGCCGAGGTCGCGGTCCAGTCGGCGAAGTGGGCGATGGAGGCGCACGGCGGCGCCGGCATCCTCGCCGACTACCCTGTCGAGCGGCTCTTCCGCGAGGCGATCATCCTCGGCATCTGGGAGGGGACGCCCCACCGGCAGGTCCTCGACGGCATGGAGGTCGTGGAGAAGAAGAGGGTCCACGTCCCGCTCCTCGACGGGATCGGGGCGCGCGGCGGGAACGCCGTCGCCCTCGCCATGGCGCGGGCCGAGGTGGACGACTGGCTCTCGCTCCCGGGCGAGAAGAAGGAAGCCGAGTCGGAGCGGGTCTTCTCCCGCCTCGCCGCGACCGTCGCCCGCGAGCTGCGTCGGGCGACGCTCTGAGGAAGGAAGGGAGCGGACGACGGCGAGGGAAGCCCGGTGGCGCCCGGCGGGCGATGCCCGGCGGGGGGCTCAGACGCCCCGGGTCTTCTCGAGCTCTACGAGTGTCGCCCGAAGGGTCGGGAGGGCCGCGAGGTCCTTCGGCCTGCCGGCGGCCGCCTTCAGCTCGACGAGGCGGCGCAGGGAAAGGACCCGGGCCGACAGGTCGGGCCCGACCCGCATCGCCTCGCTGTCCGAGAGCAGGTCGTCGTAGGAGAGTCCATCCTCGATCGCTCCGAGCGCGTCGAGCGGGCCGCAGGTCGTCTGCAGGAGGTTGTGGCCTGGACCGAGCAGATGCACCTCCTCGGGGACGAGGCCTCGCGAATCGTGCCGGTACCGGGCGTCGATCGACCGGAGCGCGGCGAGCAGGCGACGGACGTTCTCCGGGGTACGCCGGTGCACGATGTCGAGGTCGAGGGTTACGACCGGCGCTCCTCGCAAGATCGCCGAGATCCCGCCGACGACGATGAACTCCACCTCGTGCGCAGCGAGGACGGTCAGTGCGCGCCGGAAGTCGAACGTCATCGGGACGCGGGGGCCTGCAGCGCCCGCAGCTCCTCGACGCCGTTGGCCGACGCGCTCGCCTCGTCGAGCCTTTCGGCCGGGGTCAGCATCAGGAACATCCGGATGAGCGTCAGGTCGACCCCTTCCTCGTTGTAGGCCCCTGCTGCGATCCCGTCCGCGACGAAGGGCGTCTCGTCCTCTCGCTTCGGCTCGACCTCGTCCGACACGCCCGTCATCATAGTCAACGTCGCGGCACGAAAGCCTCGTCCCGGCGGGGCCGGCCGGATCGTCCGGGGGCGAAGCAGACTCACCGCAGGACGAGCATCCGCTCCTCGGTCATCTCGAGGAAGGCCGACGCGGGGCCTTCGCGCCCGACGCCGGAGCCCTTCACGCCGCCGTAAGGCATCGGGTCGCTCCGCCACGTCGGGACGTCGCCCTGGATGACCGCGCCCACCTCGAGCGTCTCCCAGGCGCGGCGGACTTTCGCGATGTCGCGGGTGAAGACGCCCGCCTGGAGGCCGTAGCGGGAGGCGTTCGCGCGAGCGAGCGCCTCGTCGAACGTCGCGTAGGCGGAGAGCGCCGCGCCCGGGCCGAAGAGCTCGTCCGAAACGAGCGGCTCGCCCTCGGGGACCTCCTCGAGGAGCGTCGGCTTCACGACGGAGCCGTCGGCCGCGCCGCCCGAGAGGAGCTTCCCGCCGGCGGACCGTGCCGAGGAGAACCAGGAGAGGACGCGGTCGCGGTTCGCCGGGTCGATCATCGGGCCGCAGAGCGTCTCCGGCGCGGAGGGGTCGCCGACGGGGATCGCCTCTGCCGCCGCGACGAGGAGGTCGCGGAGCGCCTGCGCGACGTCGCGGTGGACGAGGACCCGCTGGACGCTGATGCACGACTGGCCCGCCCAGGCGAAGGCGCCGCTCGCGATCCGCCGCGCCGCGTCGGCGAGGTCGTCCCAGTCGGGCTCCACGATCACGGCCGCGTTTCCGCCCAGCTCGAGCGCCACGCGTCTCTCCCACGCCTTCTGCCGGAGGCCGAAGCCGATCTCGTGCGAGCCGGTGAACGTGAGGAGGGCGAAGCGGGAGTCGGTGGCGAGCCGCTCCGCGTCGGCGGCGCGGGAAGGGACGACCGAGAGCGCGCCGTCGGGAAGCCCCGCGCGCTGGAGCGAGGCGGCCAGGTGGAGGGCCGCGCCCGGTGTCTGGCTGGCGGGCTTCAGGACGACGGGGCAGCCCGCCGCGACGGCCGGCCCGAGCTTGTGGGCGACGAGGTTGAGCGGGAAGTTGAACGGCGTGATCGCGAGGACCGGGCCGAGCGGGACCCTCTTCGTCAGCGCGATCCGGCCCGCACCGCTCGCGAAGCCGCCCAGGTCTCGCGCGACGAGCTCCGGGTAGCGCGCGACGTGCGCCGACGCGAGGAGCGTGTCGGCCGCGCGGTCGACCTCGGCGCGGGCGAGCGTCCGCGGCTTCCCCGCCTCCTCGACGATCGCCGTGGCGACCTCCTCCTTCCGCGCGAGGAGGTCGGCGCGCGCCGCCTCGAGGATCGCGGCCCGCCGCTCGGGCGCGAGCGCGGCGATCGCTCCGGCCGAGCGGGCCGCGATCTCCGCCGCCCGCTCGAGCGTCGCGGGGCCGCCTCGCGCGACGCTCGCCATCGGCCGGCCGTCCCACGGCGAGAGGACGACGAGCTCGTCCTCCCCGTCGCTCCAGCTCCCGGCCAGGAAGAGCTTCTGCTCCCTCATCTCCCGCTCCTCTCCCCCGCTCCCCCGCGCGCGCCGAGGCCGAAGAAGCGCTCGATCCTCGCGCGGAGGCTCCCATGCTCCGTCTCGATCCGGTGCCGGCGCGACTCGTCGGAGATCTCCTCGCGCGCCGTGGCGAGCTCCACCTGCCGCGCCGCCAGGACGTGCGAGAGCTCCTCGGCGAGCTCCGGTCGCCCCTCGAGCACCTCGCGGAACCTCTCCTTGCCGAGCCGCCAGCACTCCGTCTCGCCGACGGCGATCACCGTCGCCCGGCGAGGCTCGCCCGTCAGCATCCCCATCTCGCCGAAGACGTCGGGGGCCGAGATCCGGCTGACGACGCGCGGCGGCGCGTCGCCGACGGCGACCCGCACGTCTCCCGCCCCCTTCGTCAGGATGTAGAGGTCGTGCACCTGCCGTCCCTGGACCACCATCGCCTCCCCCGGCGCGAACGGCGCGCGGACGAGGCCCGGCGCGAGGCGCTCGCGCTCCTCGGCGGTGAGCGCCGAGAAGAGGGGGACGCTCTCGAGGGCCGCAAGCCGCGCCTCGAGGTCCCGCTTCTCGTGGCGCTTGCGGTGCCCCTCCTCCTCCACCGTGACGAAGTTCGCGCTCGCGGGCATCGCGAGCGGGATGCCCGCGCGCCGGAGGGCGTAGGCGACCCGCGTCCTCACCTCCGAGTCGGTCGGGTCGTCGAGGAGGAGGTCGGTCAGCCAGTAGCGGACGGCGTAGGAGGCCCAGCTCTCGCGGAACTCCATCAGGACGACGCTCGGCGCCGGCTCGGCCGCGACGTTCGGGATCGGCTCGCGCGTCAGCGCCTCGCGGACGGTCTCGAGGACGGCGGCGGGGGGCGTCCGGTGGTCGACGCCGAAGAAGACCCAGCGCCGCTCGAGCGGCTCGCGCCTCCCTTTCGCCTTCCCGAGGAGGAGGAGCGGCGTCCTGGCGAGGACCGCATTCGGGACGAGGAGGACGTCGCCATTGCGCGTCTCGATCGCGGTGTGGCGCCAGCCGGTCTCCGCGACCTTCCCGGAGGTCTCCCCGAACTTCACCCAGTCGCCCGGCGCGAAGGCCCCCTCGAGCTGGAGCGCGATTCCGCCCATGACGTTCGCGAGCGTGTCCTGGAGCGAGAAGCCGATGACGGCCGTGACGACCGCCGAGGTGGCCACGATCCCGGTCACGTCGACCTTGTGGACGGAGAAGAGCCAGAGGAGGAGGGCGACCCAGGAGAGGGCGACGGCGACGTCGCGGACGATCCGGGGGGCCCGCACCTTCGCGAGCGGCAGCAGCACGTCGAAGAGGAGGACGGCCGCGAGGCCGACGAACGCGATCCCCTGCAGGAGGAGCGCGAGGAACGAGAGCGTCGGCTCGCCGCTCGGAAGGTGCCGCGCGGCGGCGGCGGCCGCGAGGCGGAGGGCGAGCGAGGCCCCCCAGAGGCCGACGAGGCGCGCGACGTGCCGCCGCGCCGGCCGCGCGGCGACGAAGAGGAGCGCCGCCCCGAGGAGGAAGGCGGCCCCGAGCCGGATCGACTCCGGCGGCGGGAGGAGGGAGGCGCCGGTTCCGGACATCGCTCTGAGCCTTCGAGTTTGGCACGCGGCGGCGGAGGCGGCGCGCCTCTTTCCGAAGGGAGCCGGCCCGGCTCACCCCGCCTCCGGTAGGATTCCCGCCCGGACGGACCCGCGGCCGCGGCCGGCCGCAGAGAGAGACGACGAAGCGGGCTCCCGAGGGCCCGCCGGAGGGAGACGACCATGCCCGAGACCGCCACCCGATCCGCCGCCCTCATCGAGCAGGAGAGCCGCTACGGGGCCCACAACTACCACCCCCTCGACGTCGTCTGCACGAAAGGGGAGGGGATCTGGCTCACCGACGTCGACGGCAAGCGGTACATGGACTTCCTCGCCGCCTACTCGGCCGTGAACCAGGGGCACAACCACCCGCGGATCGCCGAGGCGCTGATCCGCCAGGCGAAGACGCTCGCCCTGACGAGCCGCGCCTTCCGGAACGACCAGTTCCCGCCGCTCCTCGAGAAGCTCTGCAAGCTCACCGGCTTCGACAAGGCGCTCCTGATGAACAGCGGCGCCGAGGCGGTCGAGACCGCGCTCAAGGCGATGCGCAAGTGGGCCTACGACGTGAAGAAGGTCCCCTACCCCGAGGCCGAGATCGTCGTCGCCGAGGGGAACTTCCACGGCCGGACGACGACGATCGTCGGCTTCTCGACCGACCCCGACTCGACGAGCCTCTTCGGCCCCTTCACCCCGGGCTTCCGGATCGTCCCGTACGGCGACCTCGCCGCCGTCGAGGCGGCGATCACCCCGAAGACGGCCGCGATCTTCGTCGAGCCGATCCAGGGCGAGGGGGGCGTCATCATCCCGCCCGACGGGTACCTCAAGGGGCTCCGCGAGATCGCCGACCGGAAGAAGTGCCTCCTCGTCCTCGACGAGATCCAGTCGGGCCTCGGGAGGACCGGAAAGCTCTTCGCGTTCGAGCACGAGGGGATCCGCCCCGACGGCGTCACGATCGGGAAGGCGCTCTCCGGCGGCTTCTACCCCGTCAGCGCGTTCCTGGCGTCGAGCGCCGTGATGGACGTCTTCACCCCCGGCATCCACGGCTCCACCTACGGCGGCAACCCGCTCGCCTGTGCCGTCGCCTCCGAGGCGCTCGACGTCCTCGTCGAGGAGAAGCTCGTCGACCGGGCGGCCGAGCTGGGCGTCCACCTCGAGGCGCGCCTTCGGACGATGAAGACCGACAAGGTCGAGGCGGTCCGCGTCCGCGGCCTCTGGGCCGGCGTCCAGCTGAAGCTCTCGGCCGGCCCGGCGCGCCCCTACTGCTACCAGCTGAAGGACCGCGGGATGCTCTGCAAGGACACGCACGCGCAGACGATCCGCCTCGCGCCGCCCCTCGTCATCACGCGCGAGGAGATCGACTGGGCCGTCGACCAGCTGGAGGCGGTGCTGGGCTGAGCGGAAACCCGGCCGGACCGGGCTCCGTACCAGAGAACGTCTTGCGGCTCCTCCGAGGCCCGCTCCGGGCCGCGTTCCTCGCCCTCCCGCTTCTCCTCCCTCTTCCGGCCGCGGCCCAGCGGCCGGAGGAGCCGCTCTCCGCGCTCGTCGCCGAGCGCGAGGTCCGCCTGGACGGCCGCCTCGGCGACCCGCTCTGGGCCGACGCCCCTCTCCTCGACCGCTTCACGCAGCGCGAGCCGTCCGAGGGGGCGCCCGCGACGGAGCGGACCGAGGTCCGCGTGATCGTCACGCCGCGCGCCCTCGTCGTCGGCGTCGTCTGCCTCGACCGCGAGGCGGCGACCGTCGCCGCCCGGAACTACGAGCGGGACGGGGACTTCGACGCCGACGACTGGGTGATGGTCGTCCTCGACGGGTTCCTCGACCGGCGGAACGGCGCGCTCTTCGGCGTCAACCCGCTCGGCACGCAGTGGGACGCGCTCGTGACGAACGAGGGGCCGGAGGAGATCGTGTGGGACGCGATCTGGGAGTCGCGCACGTCGGTCGGCCCCGACGGGTGGCGCGCCGAGATCGCGATTCCGCTCTCGGCGCTCCGCTACCGGGCGGGGGCGACGGAGATCGGCTTCAACCTCGTCCGCATGCTGAGGCGCCGTCAGGAGACCTCCTCCTGGGGCGCCTGGCGGAGGGAGGCGGGCCCGACGCGCATCTCGATGGCCGGCACGCTCACCGGCCTCCGGCTGGAGCGGCGCCTTCCGCTCGTGATCAAGCCGTTCCTCCTGACCGGCTACGACCGCGACGTGCGGAAGGCCGGAGGCGGCTTCCGGACCGGCGGGACGTTCGACGCGGGGCTCGACGCGAAGGTCGGCGTCACGCCGACGCTCGTCCTCGACGCGACGTTCCGGACCGACTTCGCCCAGGTGGAGGCCGACACGCAGCGCGTGAACCTGACGCGCTTCCCGATCTTCTTCCCCGAGAAGCGCGACT
Organism: Acidobacteriota bacterium; assembly: GCA_022711615.1. Taxonomy (GTDB): domain Bacteria; phylum Acidobacteriota; class Thermoanaerobaculia; order UBA5066; family UBA5066; genus UBA5066. Next base: position 5,748 of record JAKLER010000010.1, on the reverse strand, counting down.
TCTTCCTCGAGCGGATCGGCTTCACCCGCTTCGGCCAGCAGGAGTTCGGCGAGGTCTTCTACTCCCGGCGGATCGGCCTCTCGGCCGACGGCGAGCCGGTGCCGATCGTCGGCGGGGCGCGCCTGACGGGGAACGTCGGCCGGACCGAGGTGGGCGTCATCGCCATCCGCCAGGACGCCTCCGCGGGCCTTCCCGAGACCGACTTCTACGTCGCCCGCGTGAGGCACCCGCTCGGGGCGCGCTCCTCGTTCGGCGCGATCTTCACGGACCGCGAAGGGGGGCCGCCCGGCACGGAGTGGAACCGCGCCGCGGGCCTCGACCTCGACTGGAAGCCGGCCGAGACGCTCGCCTTCACCGCGTTCTGGGCCACGACGCGCGACCCGCAGGGAAAGCCCGACACCGACGGCTGGCGCGTCTCGGGGAGCTACGACGACGGCGCCTGGAACGCCTACTCGAGCCTGAAGCGCTACGACGAGGACTTCGACCCCGGCATCGGCTTCGTCCCGCGGACCGGGATCACGAACGCGTTCGGCCGCGCGGGGCGCCGCTTCTACCCGGCGAAGGGCTTCGTTCGGGAGTGGGAGGTGGGCGGGGAGCTCGACTACTTCGAGGACACGGAGGGCGACCCCGTCGGCCGGGAGATCCGCGTCGAGCTCCGGGCCGAAGGGCGCGACGCGAGCTACCTCGAGGCGGAGCCCTTCTCGAGCGAGTGGGACCGGCTCGATACGCCGTTCGAGATCCGCCCCGGGATCGTCATCCCGTCCGGCGGCTACACGAACCGGCGGCGCGGCGTGGAGATCGGGACGAGCCCGGCCGGCGTCCTCTCCGCCGCGGCCGGCGTCGACTGGGGGTCGTTTTACGGCGGGCAGGGGGAGAAGGTCGCCCTCGAAGCCTCCTACCGCCCGAATCCCCACCTCCGGGTGGAGCTGACCGGCGAGTACAACGACGTCCGGCTCCCCGCCGGCTCCTTCACCGCCTCGCTGGCCGGCCTCCGGACGACCTGGAACTTCTCCCGGGCGCTCCTCCTGACCGCCTACGGCCAGGTCAACTCCGACTCCGACGTCACGAGCCTCAACGCCCGGCTCCGGTGGATGTGGCGCCCCGGCTCCGACGTCTACGTCGTCTTCAACCGGGCCACCGGCAGGGGGCTCGAGAAGCGGACCTGGCAGCTGATGCTCAAGGCGACGTGGGCGTTCCTGCCGTAGCGCCGGAATAGGCCGCGGGCGGCCGGTGTTATACCGGCCCGCGTGAACCTCGCCTCCCGGACCGGGACCCCAGCCCCAGGCCGGGCCGCCGACGCATGACGGTCCTCGCCTTCCTCGGCGGAATCGTCCTCCTCGTCGTCGGCGCGGACCTCCTCGTCCGCGGGGCGTCGCGGCTGTCGCTGTCGATCGGGCTCTCGCCCCTCATCGTCGGCCTGACGGTCGTCTCCTTCGGCACGAGCGCCCCGGAGCTGGCCGTCAGCCTGAAGGCCGCCTTCGCCGGGACGACGGAGATGGCCTTCGGGAACGTCGTCGGCAGCAACATCTGCAACGTCCTCCTGATCCTCGGCCTCGCCGCCCTCGCCGCGCCGCTCGAGATCGCCCCGGCCGTCCTCCGGCGCGATCTGCCGGCCCTCCTCGCTCTCTCGCTCCTCACGGCGCTCCTCGCCTCCGACGGCCGGCTCGGCGCGGCGGACGGTCTCGTTCTCCTCGCGGGAGGCCTCGCCCACGCCGTCCTCTCCTTCCGGCAGGAACGGCGGGGGCCGGAGACGGCGGCCGCCGAGGCGCCCGCCGCCGCCCGGCGCCACGGCCGGCTCCTCGACGCGCTCTCGATCCTCGCGGGCCTCGCGCTCCTCGTCGTCGGCGCCGATCTCCTCGTCGGCGCCGCGGTGAAGTTCGCGCGCGCCGCGGGGGTGAGCGACCTCGTCGTCGGCCTCACGGTCGTGGCCGTCGGGACCTCGCTCCCCGAGATCGCCGCCTCCGTCCTCGCCTCGCTCCGCGGCGCGCGCGACATCGCCGTCGGGAACGTCGTGGGAAGCAACATCCTGAACCTCGCGATCGTCCTTGCCCTCACGGCGCTCGTGGCGCCCGGCGGGGTCGTCGTCCCCTCCGACGCCCTGCGCTTCGACACGCCGGTCATGCTCGCGGCGGCCTTCCTCTGCGTCCCCGTCTTCCTGCGCGACCGGCGCGTCTCGCGCGGAGAGGGGCTCCTCTTCGTCCTCCTCTACGGCTTCTACACGACCTGGATCGCGCTCAAGGCGCAGGAAAGCCCGCACCTCGCGTGGCTCCAGGCCGTCGTCCTCTTCGCCGTCCTCCCCACCCTCGCCGTCGGCGTCCTCGTCTGGTCCTTCCGGGCCGCGTGGCGCTTCCGGCGGAACCGGAGCCTCGAGATATGAGCGCCCTCACGATCCTCCTCTTCGTCCTCGGCATCGCCCTCCTCGTCCTCGGGGCCGAGCTCCTCGTTCGCGGCGCCTCGCGCCTCGCGCTCGCCGCGGGGGTATCGCCGCTCGTCGTCGGGCTGACGGTCGTCGCGTTCGGCACGAGCGCCCCGGAGCTGGCGGTGAGCGTGCGCGCCGCGTTCGCCGGGAGCGCCGACATCGCCTACGGGAACGTCGTCGGCTCGAACATCTTCAACGTCCTCTTCATCCTCGGCCTCTCCGCCCTCGTCGCGCCGCTCCTCGTCGACCGGCAGCTGATCCGCCGGGACGTCCCGATCATGGTCGGGGTCTCCTTCCTGCTCCTGCTCCTCGCCCTCGACGGGCGGATCGGTCGGCTCGACGGGGCGCTCCTGTTCGGTGGGATCGTGGCCTACACGCTCTTCTCGGTGATCGAGAGCCGCAAGGAACGGGCGGCGACGCGGGAGGAGATGGCAGCCGGAGCCTCGGACGAGGCCCCCGGCGCCTGGTGGGCGAACCTCCTCCTCGTCGTGGGCGGCGTCGGGATGCTCGTCCTCGGGGCGCGCTGGCTCGTCGACGGCGCCGTCGTCTTCGCACGGGCGCTCGGCGTGTCGGAGCTCATCATCGGATTGACGATCGTCGCCGCCGGGACCTCCCTCCCCGAGGTCGCGACCTCCGTCCTCGCCTCGATCCGCGGACACCGCGACATCGCCGTCGGAAACGTCGTCGGCTCGAACACCTTCAACATCCTCTGCGTCCTCGGCCTGTCCGGCCTCGTGGCGCCGCGCGGCGTCCCGGTCGCCCCGGGCGCGCTCGCCTTCGACACCCCCATCATGATCGCGGTCGCTCTGGCCTGCCTTCCGATCTTCTTCACCGGACCCGGCATCGCGCGGTGGGAGGGGGCGCTCTTCCTTTTCTACTACGCGGCCTACGTGACCTTCATCGTCCTGGAGGCGACCGATTCCTCGGTGCTCCCGACGTTCACGAACGCCATGGTCTTCTTCGCCCTGCCGCTGACGACCGTCACGCTCGTCGTCCTGGCGGCGCGGGCCTGGCACCGGCAGCGGGTGGCGGCGCGTTGAGCCGCAGCCTCGCCCGGCTGACGCGCGAGATCGAGGCCTGCCGCGCCTGCCCGCGCCTCGTCGCCTGGCGCGAGGAGGCCGCGGCGCACCCGCCGCGGCGCTACGCCGGCGAGACCTACTGGGCGCGCCCCGTCCCCGCGTTCGGCGATCCGGCGGCGCGCCTCCTCCTCGTCGGCCTCGCCCCCGCCGCGCACGGCGGGAACCGGACCGGGCGGATGTTCACGGGCGACTCCTCGGGCGACTTCCTCTTCGCGGCCCTCCACCGCGCCGGCTTCGCGAGCCAGCCCGGGTCGACCCGCCGCGGCGACGGCCTCGCGCTGACGGACGCGTACGTCCTCGCCCCGGTCCGCTGCGCCCCGCCCGACAACCGCCCGACCCCCGCCGAGCTCGCCCGCTGCCGCCCCTTCTTCGAGCGCGAGCTGGCGCTCCTCCCCCGCGTCCGGGTCCTCCTCGCGCTCGGCGGCATCGGCTGGGCTTCGACGCTCGCCGTCCTCGCCGCGAACGGCGCGGAGGTCCCGCGGCCGGCCCCCGCGTTCGGGCACGGGGCGGAGGTCGCGCTCGACCTTCCCGGGCGCGGCCGCGTCACGCTCCTCGGCTCGTACCACGTCAGCCGGCAGAACACGAACACCGGGCGCCTGACGCCCGCGATGTTCGACGCCGTCCTCGCGCGGGCGAAGGCGCTCCTCGGGCCGCCGGCCTGAGCCCCAGGGCACCGGCCGCCCGAACCTCGCCGAACCCTCTCCGTCCCCGATCCGTACACCCTCCATGCGCCGTGCCGCCGGGATCGTCCTCCTCCTCCCCTTCCTCGCCGTCGCGCTCGACGCCCACGCCGCCCCGCCGGCGCACGACGTCGCTTTCTGGCACGCCCTCGCCGCGAAGGAGTTCGCCGTCCCCGAAGGGGAATCGGCGGGCGCCCTCGCCCTCGAGGCGGCGGAGCTCCTCTCTTCGCCCGACCCGAAGCTCCGGGACTCCGTCGCGTTCGACGCCCTCGCCCGCTGGGTCTACGTGCAGGGCCTCGTCCCGCCCGACGGCCTCGAGGCGCTCCGCCTCCGGCTCCAGGCGGGCTTAGGCAAGGGGCTCGGCGAGAGCGGGACCGACTCGGCCTACGGGCGCTCCTTCTCGGCCCTCGCCCTCTCGATCGTCGCGGCCGTCGACCTGAAGACCCCCTGGATGACGAAGGAGGCGTTCGAGGACCTCCTCGCCGCCACGACCCGCTACCTCACCGCCGAGAAGGACGCCCGCGGCTTCGTCGCCGGCTCCGGCTGGGTCCACGCCGCCGCCCACACGGCCGACGTCCTGAAGTTCCTCGGCCGCAACCCGAAGCTCACCCCGGCCGGCCAGGCCCGGATCGTCGAGGCCGTCGCGACGCGCCTCCGGACCGCGGGCGTCGTCTACGCCTGGGGCGAGGACGAGCGCCTCGCCCTCGCCCTCCTGTCTTTGACGAAGCGGAGCGACTTCGACCCGAAGCCGTTCGAGGCGTGGCTCGCCGCGCTCGCCGCCGAGAACGCCGCCCTCTGGAAGAACGGCCCGCACATCGACCCCGCCGCCTTCGTCCCGGTGAGGGCGCAGAGGCAGGCGCTCGTCCACCTCGCCGCCCTCCTCGCGCGCGAGGAGAAGGCCCCGGACGCGTTTCGGAAGAGCCTGAACGACGCGCTCGGGAAGCTCCGGGGCTGAGCCGAGAAACCTCAGTAGGAGGGTGCTGAAAACAGAAGCATCGTTCTGAAGCCTCTGCGTACCTTCAGGTTACGAGCAAGAAGGTGGCGCAGAGGGAGAAACAGAACGATGCGAGTCGAGGATAGCGTCTACGGGGGCCCGAACGGAACGGAGATCGCGTTCACGGACCAGCCGATAACGGGTTGGGGTGGGCTGGCTGTGGTGGCCCGATTCTTCGAGGTCATCGGGATCAGGGAAGTTCTGGCGAGGGCGCTGCCGGACGGGCGGACGTCGCCGAATCAGGTGCCCGTCGTGGACATGGTGATGGCGCTGCTGGTCACGATTCTGATGGGCGGGCGACGTTTCTCGCACGTGGAACGGTTTCGATCCGACCCGGTCCTTCCGAAGATGTTCGATCTGACGCGCACGGCGTCGGCGATGACGATCACCCGCTACTTCGGGGCCTTCACGAAGCAGCACGTCCAGCATCTGGTCGATTCCGTCGGAAGCGGCCTGTGGGGACGGCTGATCCCAGCAGACCCGACGGCGGTGCTGGATCTGGACTCGACGATCTTCGAGCGCTACGGGCAGCAGGAGGGAAGCTTGAAGGGGCACAACCCCCGCAAGCACGGACGC
>JAKLER010000001.1 GCA_022711615.1 Acidobacteriota bacterium | reverse complement strand
GAGATAGGCGCGTCCCACCTCGGCCGCGTCCGGGGCGGGCGCCTCCGCCGCCGTGCGGAGAGCCTGGCGGGCGTCCCAGCTCTCGCGCCGGAGGGCCTCGCGGCGCTCGCGCCCTTCCTCGAGGACCGCCTTGAGCTCGGCGCGCTGCCCGTCGGAGAGGTCGAGGGCCTCCAGGGCTCCCCGGAGGTCGCCCGATGCGCCGCCCCGGCGTCCCGCCGGCCCGGCCGTCGCCGCACCGGCGGCAAGGAGGAGTCCCAGGACCGCGGCGACCGCGGCGAGCCCCTTGCGTGACGTTCCGTTTTTCATGGCTGCTCCTTCCGCGTCCGGGGGCCGACGATCGCCCGGGCCGGACGAACCATGAGACGCACTCGACGCGCATCCCGTTGACGTCGTCCCCCGACGCGCTGGCGCGGGATGTGCTAGACGTCGTCTCAGTCCGTCCCGACGCGCAGGATCGACCTCGCGCAAGGACGGTGAGGAGGTTCCGATGACCCGCGCCAGCCGTTGGATCGCCCTGATCGTCTCCACGACGCTCGCCGGCTCCGCCGTCGCCGCGGAGAAGGCGTCGCCCGTCACGCGCCTCGGGAAGACCGTCGTCCGCTACCAGGACGACGCCGTCAAGGCCGTCCTCTCGTGGCGATTCGCCAATCAGACGTTCGAGAAGGAGCCTTGGCTCCTCCTCGAGCTCGCGTTCGCCGCGGAGGGGAAGGCCCTGAACCTGAACCGCGAGGACGTCGCGCTGCTGGGGCCGGACGGAGAGCGAATCCCGCTCCCGGGCCAGAAGCGCTTCGCGGAAAGGATGAAGAACCCTCTCCAGCTCGTGCAGCGGGCTTCGGTTGCGCGGGACCCGCTGGACAACTACTTCTCGAGGCCGACTCGGTTCGAGAGCCTTCGCTTCTTCACGGTGCCGGGCGGTCCGGTCGTGCAGGACGAGGTCTCCGGCGGCCCGAGCTGGCTGATCCAGGGGGACCTCTTCTTCGAGGCGCCGAGCGGCATCTGGAAGCCGGGGAGCTACACCCTCGTCCTGAAGAACAAGACCCTGGACGTCGCGCTGCCGTTCTCTCTGCCGGCCGGCGAGCTGCGGAAGGACGCGAAGGGGGCCGACGGCAAGGTCGTCCCCTGGTGACGCGGACGGGGCGTCAGGCGCGCGCGAGCTCTCCGAAGCCGACGCGCGCCACGCCCCGCGCCGACATCGTCTCGAGGAGGCCGTCGTCCTCGAGGGCGGCGGTCTCCGCTTCCCACGAATAGCCCCACGGGTAGCGCATGCGCGCCCGGGCGTCCTCGACCCCGGGATGGAGGACGACCTCGAACGTCCCCTCGGACGGCAGCGCGTCGAGGAGCGTCCGCCACCGCGCGAGGTCCATTCCTCCCGCCTCCGCGAGGCCGAGGACGCGCGGAGGCTCGGGCAGGCCGGCCCGCGAGAGGAGCCGTCTCGCACTCGACCCGAAGAGCGCGAGGAGCCGCGCCCGGACGCTTCCCGCGAGGCCGGGATCGGCCGTCGCGGCCGGGTCGTCCCCTCGAGGCGCCCGGACGTACGGGACGTCGAAGCGCCGCGCGAGCGCGGCGGCCACCGGAACGAGGCGCGGGAGGAGGTGGAGGTGCTGGTGCGCGTCGAGATGCGTCACCCGCAGGCCCGCCGAGAGGACGGCGACGACCTGGGCCTCCCATTCCCGCTCCACCTCCGCGACCGGGGCGAGGCCGGACGCGATCCGCGCCGCGACGGCCGGCCACGAACCCGGGAAGCGCCCTCCCGGCGCGATCCCGCGCACGCGCCCCGGGGGAGAGAGCGGCGCCTCGCCCCCGACGAGGCAGAGATGGACGCCGGCTTCTCCGACCCCGGCCTCTCGGAGAGCGCGGACCGCCTCGCCGAACGCCTCTCCGCAGGCGAGGAGGCTCGTCCCCCCGAGGCGCCCCGACGCCAGGAGCGAAGCGATCCGCCGCGAGAGGCCGGGCGCGAGGCCGGCGTCGTCGGCGTTCAGGACGAGCCGCGTCACGGCGCGAGCCGGCGGCGCTCGCCCCGGAGCTCCGGGACGAGACGCGCGAGGTCGCGAAGGATGCGGAGGATCGTCCGCGGCGAGGAGAGCGTGGAGACGCCGCGCGTCCGCGGGAAGTAGTCGAGGCCGACCTGCTGGATGACCGCGCCCCGGTTCCGGAGCCGGACGAGGAGCTCGGCGTCGATGAAGGAGCCCTCGCTCTCGAGGGGGAGCCCCGAGAGGAGCGAGCGCCGGACGAGCTTGCAGGAGAAGTTGACGTCGCGGATCGGGAAGCCGAACGCGAGGTGGACGAGCCCGTTGTAGAGGAACGAGTAGATCGTTCGGAGCGTCCCCTCGCCGGTCCGGTCGTGGCGATAGCCGGAGACGACGTCGGCGCCCGTCAGCTCGGCGGCGCGGAAGACGCGCCCCGTCTCCTCGAGGTCCCACGGGAGATCGCAGTCGGAGTAGAGGACCCACTCCTTCGCCGCGGCCGAGAAGCCGGACTTCAGCGCGCCGCCCAGCCCCCTGTTCACGGCGTGCCGAACGACCCGAACGCGCGGATCGGCGCCGGCGGCCTCCTCGGCGAACGCGGGGGTCCCGTCGGACGAGGCGTCGTCGACGAGGACGATCTCCCACTCGTCCGCGTGCCGTTCGAGCGCTTCGACCGCGACGCGCAGGAGGTGGGGGAGGCTCCGCTCCTCGTTGCGCATCGGGACGACGAGGGAGACCGATCGGTGAGGCCGCATCGCTACGAAACGAAGTGCCAGCTCACGAAGAACGCGGAGTTCAGGAGGAGGAGCGCGAGCGACGTTCCGAGCCAGAGCGCCTTCAGACGGGGCCGGGTCTCGCAGAGGGCTGCGGCGGCGAAGTGGCCCGGGTAGACGGTGAGTGTGTAGCGGGGGACGCCGTCGGCCGTCCCGGTCGCCACGGCGAGGCCGAGGACCCCTGCCGTCCAGGCGGCGTCCGCCCATCGGCGCATCCGGAGCTGGAACGCTCCCAGGAGCGCGAAGAGGCCGAAGTGGACGAACGGGGCGACGGCGCCCGGGTGCTCCCGGAACCAGCCGGTGCGGAGCATCCGGACCGGCTCGAGGACGAAGGCGACGGCGCCGGCAAAGGGGTTGCCCGCCGAGGCGCGCCAGGCGCTCATCGAACGGAAGAAGAGCATCGGCTCTCCCTGCAGGAGGCCGATCCCGAAGACCCAGGCGAGGACTCCGGCGAGAGGTGCGACGAGAAGGAGCGCGGCTCCCGCCGCGCGGCGCGCGCCGGCCGCGCCGGCCAGCCACCACGCGACCGCCAGGCCCGGCCCGACCGCGACGGCGGGGGCGCGGGTGAGGCCGAGGAGGAGGCCGAAGAGGAGCGCGGGCGCGAGCTCGTTCCGTCGGGAGGCGCGGAACGCGAGGAGCGCGAGGAGGAGGAAGAGCGACTCGGTGTAGACCGCGGCGAGGAAGAAGGCGACGGGGTAGAGGAGCAGGAACGGGAGCGCGCCCCGGTCGGTCCCCTCGCCGAAGCGTTCGCGCGCCTCGGCGGCCAGGAGGGGGACGGCGAGGAGGAGCGCGGTCCAGCTGACGACGACGGCGGCGCGGAACGAGTCGAGACCCGTCGCGAGGTGGATCGCGCGCGCGGTCATCGGATAAAGGGGAAAGAAGGCGTGCTCCGACTGGGCTCCCGCGGCAGGCGGCGGCGGATAGCCCTTCTCGACGATCGAGTTGTACCAGCCCGAGTCGAAGCGGGCGAAGGCCGGGGCCCGCCGCGTCGCCTCCTCGCTCCACGGAGAAGGCCGGCCGATCGGAAGCGCGCGGACCGAGACGAACGCCCAGAGCTGGAGCGCGGCGAGCCACAGGAGGACGACGAGCGCGAGCTTGCGGTTCTCCGGGCCGCGCCACGGCCAGGGAAAGGTCGGATGGCTCATCTCGGGAGGCCTCGCACCGCAGGATCGGAGATTACTCTATGGCCCGTGCCCGGCCCGTCGACGCCCACGCTCCCCGGCCCGCGGGCCGTCTTCCGCGCGGCGTCCGCGCTCCCGCTCGGCGCGCGGCTCCACCTCGCCGTTCGGAGGTGGAGCGCGCCCTGGCCGCGCGTCGTGGACGGCCTCGAGGGCGAGAGGACGCTCCTCGACGTCGGGTGCGGGCCCGGCCTCCTGGCGTTCCTCCTCGAGTCTCGGGGGGCCGCCGGCTCCTACGTCGGCATCGACCCCGACGAAAGGAAGGTGTCGCGGGCGCGAGCCTGGCTCGGCCGCCTGCCGCGGCGGACGTTCCGCGCGTGCGAGCTCTCGGAGATCCGGAAGGAGACATTCGACGCGGTCTCGGTCGTCGACGTCCTCTACCTGGTGCCCCGGGCCGAACGCGAGGCTTTCGTCGCCGCCGTCGCGGCGCGTCTCGACCCCGGCGGGCGCGTCGTCGTCCTGACGAGCGGCGGCGGCCCCCGGTGGAAGAGGCTCCTGGACCGGCTCCAGGAGCGGCTCGTCGTGGCGGTCCTCGGCTGGACGCGGGGCTCCGCCGTCGAGCCGTGCGACGGCGCCGAAGTGGCGGCGCTCCTCGCGGCCGCCGGACTCGTCGACGTCCGCGTCGAGGACGCCGGCGCCGGCCATCTGCACGGATTCGAGCTGGTCAGCGGGCGAAAGCCGGAGTGACGGGGCGGGAGCGGACGACGCGGGCAGGGAGGAAGCTCCCGTCGTTCGTCGCGTTGTCGACGCGGGTCGCGTGGACGAGGAGCGCCCCGCCCCGGCCCACGCTCACCGTCGCGGAGGCTTCCTCGACCGGGGCGATGCCCATCTCCGCGAAGACGTCGTTCCACTGGACGGCCTGATGGGGCTCGAGCATCAGCTCGCGGGTGGCGAGGATGGAGCCCGACGCGTCGAAGAGCGTCACCTCCGCCACCGTCTCGAGACCGCGCGTCTCGAGGAACCCCAGGTTCGTCCGCGTCCGGGGCCCCCCCGAGAGGAACGTCAGGGCCGCCTCGTCTCCGGGCTCCGCTTCGGAGTCGCCGAGGAGGCCGATGGCGAGGCCGTAGCTCTTCCCCGGCTCCTCGGTGTAGGTGCGGCTGGAAGCGATCAGTCCGGGACCGTCTCCGAGCGCCGTGATCCGGAGGGCGCCCGCGGTGTCCTCCGGGAGGCCGAGGAGGCTCCCGAGGACGTCCTCGAACAGGCGCGTCTCGAAGGCGCCGAGCGACAGGACGAGCTCCTTCGAGGCGGCGCCGCGCGACGGGAAGAAGGAGATGCGGACTCTCGCCGGCGAGGTCCACGGGTTCGAGAGCTTGAGATCGGTTCGGAAATAGGCCCCGAACCTCCCGGGCGAGCGAGCCGCCGCGGGGAGGAACGCGTCCCGCCTCGGGCGGGAGGCGGCGACGAGGAGGCCGTCGTTCGAGCCGTTGTCGACCGCGATCGCCCAGCTCGCGACGTATCCCGATCCCGACAGGACGCGCACCTCGAAGAGGTCGCCGTCGGCGGGCACGGTCGAGGCCGCGGCGTGGACGTCGCTCACCTGACGGCTCGCGAACGGACCGAGCGTCACGCCGAACCGCGCCTTCACGGAGCCGCGGCCGTCGCGGACCAGGATCTCGACGTTCGCCTCGCCGCCCGAGACCTCGGCGAGACCGACGTTGACGCGCGAGCGTTCGGCGTGGAAGACGGGCGCGAGGTAGGTGGGCGGGTCGGGAACGCCGGCGGCCGCGTCCCGCGCGAGCGGGGGGACGAACAGGCCGTAGGTCCCACCGCCCGGGGCCGTCGTCCTCGTCCGGCTCACGACCATCACGTGGGCCGGAGCTTCGATCCGGACGGGGCCGAAGCCGGACGAGCGGAACGCGTTGCCGACGACGTCGGACAGCGTGCGCGTGGCGCGGGCGCCGAGCCGAAGGTCGACGGCGACCGCCTGGTCCGGAGCGGCGCCCGACGGCAGGAACGAAAGCGTGACGTCGGCGGGCTCGAGGTGGGGGTTGAAGAGGACGACGTCGCTCGAGAAGAACGAGCCGAAACGTCCGGTGTTGCGGGCGACCGACGGCAGGAACCGGCTCGGCGCCTCCGCGAGACGGACCGCGCGCGGCGCTTCGGGCTCCGCGACGAGCGCCCAGCTCGTGACCCGGCCGTCGCGGAATCCCCCGTCGTCCTCGAGACGGAGGACCCAGGTGCCGGCGACGGGCCTCCCGGCGAACAGCGAGAGCGGCTCCGAGCTCTCGACCGTCCTTCCGAAGACCTCTCGGAAGACGGTCCCCTCCCTGCGGATACCGTCGACGAGGTGCGCCGTCGTGCCGTCGGGCCCGGTGAGCGTCGCGCGCACCGTCGCGAGCCGCGGGTGCTCGAGCGAGAGCGCGACCGCGAGCGAAGAGACGTTCCCCGTCTGGGCGGAGACGGTGGCGCGGCAGACCATCGCGGCCGGCCTCGCGCCCGAGGCCTCGAGGTTCTCGCACGGACCGGAGGCGGGGCTCGGCGCGACGAGGGCGGTCCCGACGTCGAGCCGGGGCGTTGCGAGCGCGGTCCGCCCGTCGCCGACCGGCACGCCGGTGAGCCGGAGGAAATCGGTCGAGAGCGCGGGATCGTCGAAGGAGGTGAACTGCCGTGTCAGGAGGAGGGCCCCGGCGGCTGCGGGCGCTGCGGCCGAGGTCCCGGAAAAGGTGGTGAACCGGCCGCCGCCGGACGTCGGCGCGATCCAGCGGACTCCGGGAGCGAGGAGCGAGAGAGCGGGACCGCCGTTGCTCGTGCAGGGGACGACGTCGGGCCCGGTGTACGGGTCGATGCACTCGGCGTCGCCTTCCCAGGCGTGCGGACCCTGCCCCGCCGCGTAGACCATCCCGACGCTGACGACGTCGGAATGGCAGGCGGGCCAGGAGATCGCCGACGGGAAGCCGGCGTTGCCGGACGCGGCCACCACCACGAGCCCCTCGGCGCGCGCCCGGGCGAAGAGGCCGGCCGAAACGGGGTCCTCGGCGTCGCAGAAACCGGATCGGACCCGTTCGTCGGCGAGGCTCAGGTTGAGGACCTCGAGGCCCAGGGCTTCGCGGTGCCCGAGCGCCCAGTCGACGGCCGCGAGGACGTCCGAGGAGAGCGCGGCGGAGCAGCCGTCGCGGTTGCCGAAGACCTTCAGAGGGACGATCGACGCTCCGGGGGCGATCCCCTGGTGCCCGGCGGCGACGCCGGCGACGGCGGTGCCGTGCCCGTTGCAGTCCTGGGTCTTGTCGTTGCCGTCGGCGAAGTTCCAGCCGCCGAGGATTCTCCCGGGACCGGACGGCCCCGCGCCGAAGTCGGGATGGAAGCTGTCGACGCCGGTGTCGACGATCCCGATGGCACGCCCGGTTCCCGTCAGGCCGGCCGAGAAGAGCCGATCGGCACCGATCTGGGCCGTTCCGACCTGCCCCGCAGGACGGACGACGCGGTCGAGGACGACGGCCCGCGCGCCGGGCTCCCGGCCCAGCCTCTCGAGCCCGGTCGCGTTCAGCCAGCCGGCGAGGATGCGGCCGCCGTCGAGCGACCGGACGACCTCCAGCCCCTCGGGAACGGGGGAGTCGGGAACCGCGTCGCGGGCCACGAGGACGCGAGTCCGACCCTCGGCCGCGACCCGATCCTGCACTCCTTCGCCGACGTGGAGCTTCGCCGTTCCGGCTGCGGCCGGAAGGGAGGCCGGGGCGAGGGCCGCGGCCGCGAGGAGCGCGCCGAGGGCGCGGACGGACTTCATTTTCGAGCGGGGAAGCTATCACCCGGGGCCGATCCGGGGCGTGAGACGCGTCAACACGCGGGACGGGAGGGAGTGTCCCGGGCCGCTAGAATCCCATCGTGGTCCCGTATCCGGAGCCGCGGAACGTCGCGGAAGGTGGTGTCCTCGTCTTCGCCGACGCTCATCTCGGCCAGGCGGAGGGGGATGCAGGAGATTTCCTCTCCGCGCTAGAGGAAGGGGTCGCCCGGGGGTTCCGGACGGTCGTCCTCCTCGGCGACATCTTTCACTATTTCATCGGGAGCGAGAAGCTCGAGACACCGCTGATCCGCGAGGTCCTCGAGGGCTGGGACGATCTCGCCTCGAGAGGCGTGGACCTCCGGTACGTCGAAGGGAACCGCGACTTCTTCCTTCGCGGGACGCGCTGGGCGCGGGCGTTCGCCGCCTACGGCGACACGGACGGGGTCGAGGTCGGCGGTCGCCGGTACGCCTTCGTTCACGGCGACCGCGTCAACACGCGCGATCTCCCGTACCGGTTCTGGCGAGTCGTTTCGAAGAACCCCGTCTCGCGCGGCGCCCTCGCACTGATACCCGGGCCGCTCGCCCGGGAGATCGTGCGGAGGACCGAGGCCCGCCTCTACACGACGAACTTCCGGCACAAGAGGGTCCTCCCCGGCGCCGAGCTCGTCCGCGAGGGAGAGCGGGCGCGGGCCGCCGGATACGACGAGCTGCTCGTCGGGCACTTCCACGTCGAGCAGCACTACGAGCGGGCCGGCAGCGTGACGCGGATCCTGCCGGCCTGGCTCGAGGAGCGCCGGCACGGGGAGATCGGATCCGACGGCGTCCTTCGGATCGTGACGGAGGCGAGCGCGCATCGCGCCGTCCGCCGAGCGCCTCCAACGTGATTACGCTCCCTTCCGGAAGGCTCGCGGGGCGCCTCCGGGTCCCCGGCTCCAAGAGCCTCACGAACCGGGCCCTCGTCGCCGCCTCCCTCGCGGCCGGGAGGAGCGAGCTGGTCTGCCCTCTCGACTGCGACGACACGCGGGTCCTCGCGGAGGCGCTCGGACGGCTCGGTGCGGAGGTCCGGAGAGGCGACCGGAGCTGGATCGTCGAGGGTCCCCTCACCGGGGCGCCCGGCCGCGAACGGACGATCGACGTCGGTCCGGCCGGCACGCCGGCCCGGTTGCTCCTCGCGCTGACGGCAGCGCTGCCCGGGAGGTTCGTCCTCGACGGGAGCCCCCGGATGAAGGAGAGGCCGATGGGACCGCTCGTCGAGGCGCTGGCCTCCCGCGGCGCCCGGATCGAGCCGCTCGGCCGCGAGGGATTCCTCCCGCTTCGGATCGAGGGGGGGACACTCGGGGCGGGAAGCGTGTCGATCCGGTCGGACGTCTCCTCGCAGTTCGTCTCCGCGCTCCTCCTCGCCTCGCCGGCGGTCGCCGGCGGGCTCGACGTGAGGACGGAGGGGCGGGCCGCCTCGGGGTCCTACGTCGAGCTGACCCGGCAGGTCCTCGCCGTGTTCGCGCCCGAGGGGCGTCCCCGGCCCGCCCGCTACGTCGTCCCGGCGGACGACTCGGCCGCCTGCTTCCCGATCGCCGGGGCTCTCGTCTCGCGCGGCCGGGTGGAGCTCGAAGGCCTCGATCCGGATTCGGCGCAGCCCGACGCCGTCTTCCGACGATGGGCGGCTTCCGCAGGAGGGGCGCTCCGCTGGGAAGGGTCGGGCGAAGGCGCCGTACTGGTCGTCGAGGGCGCGGCGCGGCGCGGCCTGGACGCCGACGTCGACCCGGCGCCTGACGCCGCGCTTCCGCTCGCGGCGCTCGTCGCATTCGCGGGGGGAGCCTCGCGCCTCCGGGGCGTCGCGAGGCTGAGGGAGAAGGAGTCGGATCGGCTGGCGGCCGCCGAAGACCTCCTCGCTCGGGCCGGTGCCGAGGCTCGCGTCGAGGCGGGACCCGGCGAGGAGGGCTTGCTCGTCGACGGTCCGCGGGGGAGGCCGGTCCGCGCCGACTTCCGCGCGTGGGGCGACCATCGCGTCGCGATGGCCGCGGCCGTCCTCGCGCTCTCGCTGCCGGAGGGGTCGACGCTCGACGACCCGGGAGTCGTCTCGAAGTCGTATCCCTCCTTCTGGAGCGACTGGCGCTCGCTCGTGTCGACCCGCTGAGGCGCCGCGCGCGAAGGTACGGCCCGCCGGACCGTGCGAAGATTCCGCGTTCGTCCGGAGGAGGAGTGCGGGGCAGAGGGCGCGCGGAGAGAGGTGCGGCGCGGCCGCCGGAATGGGTGATCCCGGCGGCGGACGTCGCCGCGGGGGCCGCCGAGGTGGCGCGGCTCGTCCATCCCTCGCTCCCGGAGCTCGCGTGGGGGCGCACCGCGGCCGGCGTCTTCGTCGCGGGTCCGGTGCCGGCGCCGCGCCCGCTTCCCGCGGACCTCTCGGACGCCGAGCACTCCGCCTTCCTCGTCCGCCTCGCGGGCCTCCTGTCGTTCCTCGCGGCCCATGGGCTCGGGCTCTCGGCGGACGGCGCGCTCGCGCTCGGCGCGAAGCCTTCGACGCGCGACGTCCCCTGGCTCCTGTCGCCGCCCGTCCCGGCCTGGCGGGCCGCTCCGGTCCACTCGGTCCTGGGCGGCGTCGCCCTGCGCCTCGCGGGACGAGAGCCTCGCTTCGACCGGCGGGGCCACGTGAGGCAATCGCTCGCGGAGGCGCTCTCGGACGGCCTCCCGGCTCGGACGGCCGAGGTGGTCGCCACCGTGCTCCGGTCGGATGCGAGCGCGCGCCCCTCCGACGCGCTCCTCCTCGACCTCGCCCGCCCGTGCGGCGGGTCCGCGAAGGTCGCCCTCGACCTCCTGGGACTCGTCCTGCCCCGGGAGCTGGACGGGGATTCCGCCGAGCGGCTCGTCTCGACCGGATCCGCGGCCGACTGGGTGGCGCGCGGCGCCGCCCGTCGTGCGCCGGACGAAGTCGCGTTCTCGGAGACGGGGCCCCCGGGCTCTCTCGAGGAGGGGGCTCCGATCCTCGCGCTCGCGACGGGGCTCGGGCCCGACCCGCGCGCCGACATCCTCCGGGCGCTCGCGCGCGGGGAGCCGGTCGCGTCGGTCGAGGGCCCGCCGCTCGTCCTGCTCGGTCTCGGGCTCGACGCGTGGGGAGCGGGCGCCGTCGAGGCGTGGGAGGCGATCCCGCGGGTCCTGCCGGGCGTCATACGGATCGAGACGCGGTCGGACGCGCCGCCCCCGTGGCAGAAGGCGAGCCTCGTCTTTCCGAGGCTCGGCCGGGAAGAGGTCGCCGGGCTCGTCCACCTGCCCTACGCCTCGCCTTCGGCCGCGGTCCGTCTCTGGACCGAGCTCGCCGAGGAGGCCGCCGGCGACGCGGGACGCCTCCTGCGCGCGGCGCGGAGGAAGGCGCGCGCCTTCCTCGCTCCGGGGGCGGGCCGCTCCGCGACGGCTCGCACGTCGCATCCCGAGGCGGAGATCGTCCTCAAGGCGAGCGCGCTCCTCGGAGACGGCTTTTCGACGGAGGAGGCGGCCGCCGTTTCCGGCGTCGGCGCGTCGCGCGTCGCGGAGGTCCTCGACGAAGCGATGGACGAGGGAGCGCTCGCGCGGACGGCGGACGGCCTCTATCGGTTCGCCGATCCGGCTCAACGCCGCCGGCTTGCCGGCTCTCTCCGTCCCGCGGAGAAGGAAGCGGGGATGGCGAGGCTCGAGGCCGCTGGCCGAGACGACGGGAGGCTCCGTCTGGCGCGGCTCGCCGCGTTCGGGGAACGCCCTGACGTCGTCGCAGCGGCCCGTTCCCGCTTCCTGGAGGCGTCGCGGGAGGGGGCGGCGGAGGAGGCGCTCGCGCTCCTGTCCCGGGCGCCGGCGTCCGATCCCGACCTCGGAGCGCCGCTCCTCGCGCTCGAGGTGTACGCGGCCGCGGGGAGGATGGAAGAGGCGCGGAGCGTCGGGGAGCGGATCGACCCTCGCACGGCGGCGTCCGAGCCCCTCTCCCGGCGCGTCTCGGCGGCGCGGCTCCTCGTCCGGATGGGCCAGGCCGAGACCGCGCTGGGGCTCGTGGGCGACGACGGCGACACGGAGACGCGGCTCGCCCGCGCGTCCCTCCTCCTGGACCTGCGGCGGGAGGCGGAGGCCGGTCGGATGCTGGACGCGATCGGCGCCGCCGCGGGAGGAGTCCGCGGCTGCCTCCTTCGGGCGGAGCTTCACGAGAGGCGGCAGGAGCTCGAAAGGGCCGAGGCGGAGCTCCTCTCCGCGGCGCAGGCCCTCGACGGCCCGTCGAACGAGCCGGGCCTGCTCGACGCGCGGTTCACGGCCGGCTACCTCGCTCTCGGGCTCGGCCGGCCCCGCGAGGCGCGCACCTTCTTCCGGGCGGCGCTCGACGAGGCGCGCGAGCCGGCGCGGAGGGCGGACGCCCTCTTCGACCTCTCGGTCGCGGCGGCGATGGAAGGAGCGCGCGCCGACGCCGAGCGGGCGCTCGAGGAGGCTCTTTCGCTTTTCTCTTCGCTCGGCGAGAGGGAGCGCTACGTCTCGGCGCTCGGCCAGCGCGCCGCCCTCGCGCTCGGAAGGAGCGACGCAGGCTCGGCGTACCGGGACCTCGAGGTCGTCCTCGCGCACGACCGGCGGCCGGGACGCGGCCATCAGCTCCTCTTCTCGATCCCGCTCCGGCAGCGCCTCGCGCTCGCGGACGGAGACGATGCCGAAGGGGCCGAAGCCTTCGCCGAGGGTGTGTTGGCGCTCCGGGAGCGGCCGGAGCACCCGGCCCGGCGCGAAGTCCTCGTCCTCGAGGGGGCCCGGCTCCTCGCCGCGGGCTCCGCGGCCGAGGCGCTGGCGCGGCTCGAGGAGGCCGCGCCTCATCCGGACGCCCGGAGCGGCGTCGAGCCCCTCCGGCGCCGTCTCGCCGCGTCGGCGCTCCGCGACCTCGGCCGCCCCGGGAGACCTCCCGCGGGGCTGGACGGGGACGAGACGACGCTCCTCGACGCCGAGGAGAGGCTCGGCCGCGGCCTGCCTCCTCCGGCAGCCGCCTGGCGCGTCCTCGCGACGCGGCTCGAATCGCCCGACGGTCCGCTCGCGGTGGCGACCCGTCTCCTCGAGTGGCGGGGCCGGTTCCCGGAAGCGTTCGCCGGCACCGACGGCGCCGCGCTCCGGGACCTCGGGGAACGGTCCGCCCGCAGGGCGGGGCTGGAGCGGGCCGCGGCGCGCCTGGCCGCCGGAGCCGAGCGCCCCGGGCGCCGCGAGGAGCGAGCGTGCCGCGCCGAGAGCCCGCTCCTCGTGGCGGAGGACGCGGCGACCCGGGAGCTCTTCGAGACGGTGCGGAAGGTCGCGGCGACGCGACTCTCCGTCCTCGTCCTGGGGGAGAGCGGGACGGGCAAGGAGGTCGTCGCGCGGGAGATCCACCGCGCCTCGGGCCGGCCCGGCCCCTTTGTCGCGGTGAACGTCGCCGCCTTCGCGGAATCGCTCGCGGAGGCCGAGCTGTTCGGGGCCGCGCGGGGCGCCTACACCGGGGCCGAGCGCGACCGCGCGGGCGTGCTGGAAGCCTCCTCGGGGGGGACTCTCTTTCTCGACGAGATCGGCGACCTCTCCCCGCGCATCCAGGCCAAGCTCCTGCGGGTCCTGCAGGAGAGGGAGGTCCGAAGGCTCGGAGAGACCCGGACGCGACCGGTCGACCTGCGCCTCGTCACGGCGACGCACCGCGACCTCGCCCGCCTCTGTATCGAGGGGCGCTTCCGGGAGGACCTCCTCTACCGGATCGCGCAGCTCTCTCTGACGCTCGGGCCGCTCCGCGAAAGGCCCCGCGACCTCCGCGCCCTCCTCGACGCGGCGCTCGACGGGACGCCCCTCGCACCCGAGGCGCGCGCCGCCCTCCTCTCGTGGAAGTGGCCCGGGAACGTCCGCGAGCTCCTTTCGGCCGTCGAGTCGGCGCGCGCTCTCGCCGGGCCGGGCGCGCGGATCGAGAGGAGCCACCTTCCGCCAGCGCTTCGCACCGGGTCCGGCCCCGCCGTGGAGCCCGGGAGCCGGTACCGGACGGCCGTGGACGAGGCGAAAAGGAGGGTCGTCCTCGAGGCGCTCGCCGAGACGGGGGGAAACCGGACGCGCGCCGCGGTCCTCCTCGGGCTCTCCCGCCAGTCGCTCCTCTACGAGCTGAAGCGTCTCGCGATCCGGGACTAGACTTCGCCTCTCCGGATGCGCTCTCTCGCGACGTCCCTCGAAAGCGCCGCCGGCGAGCGCGCGCGCCTCGGCGCGGCGGCCGCGGCTGGCCTCGCGCTCCTCGCCGTCCTGCCGTTCCTCAACGGCCTGACGGCCGGGTTCACGTTCGACGACGTCTCCATCGTGCGGGACAACCCCCGCCTCGCCGGGCCGGAGAGGGTCGGCGAGATCTTCACGACGCACTACTTCGGCGGTCCGCTCGCGACCGGGAAGAACTTCCGGCCCGTCGTCCTCCTCACCTACGCCGTCCAGCGCTGGACCACCGGGACCGACCCGTTCCCGTTCCACCTGGCGAACGTCCTCCTCCACGCGGGGACGACGCTCCTCCTCGCCGCCTGGCTCCTGGCCCTCGGGATGCCGCGCGCGCCGTCGCTCGCCGCGGCGGCTCTCTTCGCGGTCGTGCCGATCCACGCCGAGGCCGTGACCGGGGTCGTCGGGCGCGCCGAGCTCCTCGTCGCGCTCCTCGTCCTCCTCTCCGCGCTCCTCTTCCTCCGGGCCACGGACGGCCCGCGCCTGCGGCGTGCCGCGTACGCCGGCGCGCTCGGGGCCTTCCTCGTCGCCCTCTTCACGAAGGAGCACGCCGTCGTCCTGCCGGGCGTCGTCCTCCTCGGCGAGCTCCTCCGGGACGGGGCGGGCGAGCCGCTCGCCGCGAGGCTCCGGCGCAAGGCCCTCCCGGCAGCCGGGCTCCTCGCCCCGCTGGCCGTCTTCGTCGCCGTCCGGGCGCTCTTCGTCGGGAGCGGCCTCGTGGCGAAGGGGAGCGCGTTCTTCGAGCTCGACAACCCGCTCGTCGCCCTCGCGGCGCCGCTTCGCGCCGCGAACGGCCTCTGGCTCCTCCTGCGCTATGCGGGGAAGACGCTCGTCCCGCTCGGCCTCTCCGCAGACCACTCGGCGCACGCGCTCCCGCTGGCGCTCTCGCTCTCGGACCCGAGGGCGATCGCCGGGCTGCTCGGCGTCGTCGCCCTCGCCGCGCTCGCCGTCCTCTCGGCTCGAAGGCTCCCGCTCGTCGCGCTCGGGCTGGGGCTCTTCCTCGGCGCGTTCTTCCCGACCTCGAACGTCCCGTTCCCGATCGGGACGATCTTCGCCGAGCGCCTCGCCTACCTCCCGTCGGCGGGGCTCCTCGCGGCGGTCGCGGGGCTCGTGGCCGCGCTGCCCCGCGCTTCCACCGGTTTCCGGCGGGCGCTGCTGACCGTCGCCCTCGTGGCGTACGCCGCGGCGACGGTCGAGAGGAACGAGGTCTTCCGGAGCGACGAGAGCCTCTTCGCCGACCTGCTCGTCAAGGTCCCGCTCTCGGCCCGGGCCCGCTACAACGCGGCCTGGCTCGCCTGGGGCCGGGGCGAGACGACCGTCGCCCGCTCGAACCTCGAGAAGGCGATTGCCCTCTTCCCGCGCCACTACGACGCCTGGGCCCTCCTCGGCCTCGTCGCGGCGAAGGAGGGGCGCCACGTGGAGGCGTGCGCCGCGGCGCGGGAGTCCCTCCGGATCAAGCCCGACTCCGAGATCGGGTGGCGGACGCTCGCGAAGGTGGAGGAGGAGGCCGGGCGTCTCGACGCGGCCGAGGAGGCGCTCGCCGCCGGCCTGAAACGGTTCCCGCGCTCGCTCCCTCTCCTCCGGCGGCGCGGCGCGCTCCTCCTCGCGCGGGGCCGCGCGGCCGAGGCCGCCGAGACCTGGCGGACGGCGATCACCGTCTCCGGCGGCGCCCCGGAGGACCGCCTCGGCCTCGCGAAGGCGCTTCGCGCCGCTCCCCGCTGAGGAGCACGCGGCGCGGCGGTCCGTTCCTCCGGGAGGGTCAGCCCGCGAAGTCGGGCGGCACGAGCGCGGCGCGGTCGCGCCGTCGGCGAAGGACCCGGACGAGGACGATGTACGTGAGGGCGCCGAAGAGGATCGAGAAAGCGAACATCCCGATCCCCCAGTGGATCCCGATCGTCCGCATTGCCGGGCCGGCCTGCGCCCAGGCGTCGGGCCGGAGCAGGTCGCCCAGCGGCATGTGGGTGACGGCCTCCTGGCGCGCCCGGAGGAGGAACCGGCCCACCGGAAGCGCGGCCGCGCTCACGGGCCCGAGAGTCAGGGGGTTGACGACGAGAGTCCCGAGGACGACGTCCAGCTTGTTGAGCCGGAGGAGGAGGGCGAGGACGATCGCCATCAGGAAGTGGAATCCGATGAGCGGCGTGAACGCGATCGCGACGCCGATCGCGAACGACGCGGCGACCTTCTCCGGATCCTGGTGGCGTCCCATCATCTCGAGGAACTGCGCCCTGAAGCGCGGCCACCACCCCTCCTCGGGAATCGGCGAGATCGGGAAGCGCTCCCCGGGGCCTCCGCCGCTCTCCTCGCCCCGTCCTTCGAACGTCATCCGGCCGGCCCGGCGAAGTGGTCGAAGCCGCGATCGGCGAGAGGCGTGAAGGCGCCGCCCTCGGCGAGGAGGACCTTCGACGTGCCGTCGAGCCGGCCGACCCGGCGGACCGCGAAGCGCGCCGCGATCTTCTTCATCGCGCCGAGGCGCTCCGGAGGGACCGTGAAGAGGAGCCCGTAGTCCTCGCCGCCGAAGAGCGCGAGGTCGCGCGGGGAGGTCGGGAGCTCGGGCAGCGCCGGGAGGCCGGAATCGACGGGGAGCGTCGAGGTCTCGACGACGGCGCCCGTCCCGGAGGCGCGGCAGAGGCGGTGGAGGTCGCGAGCGAACCCGTCGGAGAGGTCGATCGCCGCCGACGCGATCCCCCCCTCGGCGAGCGCCCGGCCGAGATCCACCATCGGGCGCGGGTCGAGCTGGTGCCGGAGGAGCCGGGCGATCTCGTCGCGACGGGCCGGTGACACGCGGCGCCCGCGCGGAGCGGTCACCTTTCCCTCGCGGTCGCGGCGGTATCCGCGCAGGACGAGCGACAGTCCCGCCGCGGCGGCGCCGAGCGTCCCGGAGACCCAGAGCTCGTCGCCCGGGCCGCCGCCCCCGCGGCGCAGCGGCCCTTCATCGGGGACGCGGCCGAGGACGGTGACCGAAGCGAAGCGCTCCCGCGCGGCGGTCAGGTCGCCGCCGACGATCGCCACGGCGTGCTCCCGCGCGGCCGAACGGAAGCCCTCGAGGAAAGCGTCCAGCCAGGCGACCGGCGTCTCGCGAGGGAGGCCGAGCGTGAGGAGCGCGTGGAGGGGCGTCGCCCCCATCGCGGCGAGGTCCGAGAGGTTCACGTTCATCGCCTTCCGCCCGACGAGATACGGGTCGGCGGCGGCGGTGAAGTCCTCCCCCTCCACGAGGGCGTCGGTGCAGACGGCGAGGGAGGAGGGAGCGGCGAGGACGGCGGCGTCGTCGCCGACGCCGACCCTCACGTCGCGCCGGCGCGTCGCGAAGAGGCGTTCGAAGCTGCGAAGGAGGTCGGTCTCGGGGGGGAGCGTCTTCACGTTCGCCTCCTGGTCGTCTTCCTTCGCGCCGCCTTGCGCGTGCCCGAGCGGTGCGCGGCGGGGCGGACGAGGGCGTTTTCGAGGACCTGCTCGGCGCGCTCGACGAAGACGAACTTGAGGTCGCGCCGCAGCTCCTCTGGGATCTCCGCGAGGTCGCGCTCGTTCTGCGCGGGGAGAAGGATCGTCCGGACGCCGGCGCGCCGGGCGGCGAGCGTCTTCTCCTTCACGCCGCCGATCGGGAGAACCTCGCCGCGGAGCGTGATCTCGCCGGTCATGGCGACGTCCCGGCGGACGGGCGTCCCGGTGAAGGCGGAGACCATCGCCGTCAGCATCGTGACGCCGGCCGACGGGCCGTCCTTCGGGATCGCCCCCTCGGGGACGTGGACGTGAACGTCGTGCGTCTCGAAGAAGGAGGCCGGGAGCCGCAGCTCGTCCGCGCGGGAGCGCAGGAGCGTGAGCGCGGCCTGCGCCGACTCCTTCATCACGTCTCCGAGCTGGCCCGTGAGCTGGAGGCGCCCCTTCCCCTTCAGAGCGCGCGCCTCCACGATGAGGACGTCGCCGCCGACGGCGGTCCAGGCGAGGCCCGTCGCTGCGCCGACCTCGTCCCGTGCGAGCGCCTCGTCGCTTCGGAACTTCGGCACGCCGAGCAGCTCGCGGACGAGCGCCGGGGTCATCGTCACCGGCTTCGTCCTCCCGGAGGCGATCCGGACCGCGATCTTCCGGCAGCAGCTCCCGATCTCCCGCTCCAGGTTCCGGAGGCCCGCCTCGCGCGTGTACTCCTCGATGATGGTCCGGAGGGCGTCGTCGGGGAACGAGAGCCCCTTCTCGGAGAGGCCGTTCTCCTTCCGCTGCTTCGGCACGAGGTGGCGGCGCGCGATCGCGAGCTTCTCCTCGAGCGTGTAGCCCGAGAGCCGGATCACCTCCATCCGGTCGAGGAAGGCCGGCTGGATCGTGTCGAGGACGTTCGCGGTCGTGATGAAGAGGACCTTCGAGAGGTCGTAGGGGACTCCGAGGTAGTGGTCCCGGAACGCCCGGTTCTGCTCGGGGTCGAGGACCTCGAGGAGGGCCGAGGACGGGTCGCCGCGGAAGTCGGCCCCGATCTTGTCGACCTCGTCGAGGATGAAGACGGGGTTCGACGTGGCGGCCTGGTTGATCCCCTGGATGACGCGGCCCGGCAGGGCGCCGACGTACGTGCGGCGGTGGCCGCGGATCTCGGCCTCGTCCCGCACGCCCCCGAGCGACATCTGGACGAACTTCCGGTCGAGGGCCCGCGCGATCGACCGGCCGAGCGAGGTCTTCCCGACGCCGGGCGGGCCGACGAGGCAGAGGATCGGCCCCTTGCTGTCGGGGGCGAGCTTCCGGACGGCCAGGAATTCGAGGATCCGCTCCTTCGGCTTCTCGAGGCCGTGGTGGTCCTCGTCGAGGATCGCCCGGGCCCTCGGCAGGTCCAGGTTGTCCTGCGAGGTGACGCTCCAGGGGAGCCCGGTGATCCAGTCGAGAAACGTCCGGATCGTCGCGGTCTCGGCCGAGTCGGGGTTGCCGCGCTCGAGCCGCTTCAGCTGTTTCTCGACCTCCTCGGTCGCCTCGGGCGGAAGGCTCTTCCCCTCGAGCTTCTTCCGGTACTGCTCGACCTCCTCGGCGACGTCGTCGGTGACGCCGAGCTCCTGCTGGATCGCCTTCAGCTGCTGCCGGAGGAAGTACTCCCGCTGGTTCTTGTCGATCTCGCCGCGGGCCATCCCCGAGATCTCCTGCTGGACGGTCAGGACGCGGATCTCGCGGCGGAGGATCTCGAGCACCGCCTTGAGGCGCTCGAGGCCGGGGAGCGTCTCGAGGATCGTCTGCGCCTCGTCCAGCTTCAGGTCGAGGTTCGAGGCGGCGAGGTCGGCCAGCCGCGCCGGGTCGTCGAGTCCCGCCGCGACGAGCATCACCTCGGGGGAGATCGCCTTCCCCAGAGAGACGGCCTTCTCCAGCCCCTCCTTGACGGCCCGAAGGAGCGCCTCGGCCTCCTCCGTCGCCGGCTTCGGCGGCTCGGGCTCGGTGATCCGGACCGCCTTGGCGCGCAGGGACGGGCTCTCCTGGACGAAACCGTCGACCTTCACCCGGGAGAGTCCCTGGACGAGAAGCCGGATGCGGCCATCGGGGAGCTTCAGCATCCGCATGACGGCGGCTGCGGTCCCGGTCTCGTAGAGGTCGGAGGGCGAGGGCTCCTCGACCGACGGGTCCTTCTGGGCGAGGAGGAGGAGGATCCGCTGCTCGGAGAGCGCCGCGTCGACTGCGGCGATCGATCGGTCGCGGGAGACGGAGAGCGGGACGATCACGTACGGGAAGAGGACGACGTCCTTCAGCGGCAGGACCGGAAGGAGGTCCGGGATCTGGATCGTCTCGACGCTCGCGGTCTCTTCGGCCATCGGCTAGCCCTTCTCCGGGCCCCGCGCCGGGCGGATCGGGATCGTCCGCCGCCGGGTGGCGGGGCGGCGGGGGATCTCGAGCGTGAGGAGCCCGTCGGCGTAGACGGCCGACCCGCCGTCCGGGTCGGGCTCGTCGGGGAGCTCGATCGCGCGCTCGAACGGGCCCGCGGAGCGCTCCACGCAGAGGAACGTGCCGTGCGCCCGCTCCGTAGGCCGTCGCTCGCCCCGCACCACGACGACGCGCCCCGCCACGTCGACCCGGACCGACTCCGGGTCGGTCCCGGGGATCTCGAAGACGAGCCGCCAGCCGTGGGTCTCCTCGACGACGTCGACCGGGGGGAGGTGAGGCGGCGGCGCGCCGGGGTCGCCCGCGCCGGAGCCGTAGACCCAGCGCGTCGTCGGTCGTCCTTTCGTCATCGGCTCCTCCGTGAGAGGTCGCGGGCGTCGGAGAGGAGGGTCTCGACCTCCTCGACGAAGTCGCCGGCGTCCTCGAACCGCCGGTAGACGGAGGCGAAGCGGACGAAGGCGACCTGGTCGACCTCCTTCAGCTTCTCCATCAGGAAGGCCCCGATCTCGCGCGTCTTCAGCTCGCGCGGCTCGCGCGTCGGGAAGAGCCCCTCGACGTCGTCGCAGAGCGTCTCGAGCCGGGCCTCCTCGACGGGGCGCTTCTCGCAGGCGCGTCGGAGGCCGCGCAGGACCTTCGCGCGGTCGAACTCCTCGCGGCGACCGTCGCTCTTGACGACCACGAGCGGAGACTCCTCGACCCGCTCGTACGACGTGAACCGGCGCTGGCAGGAGAGGCACTCCCGCCGTCGGCGGATCACCTCGCCCTCGCGGCTCTCGCGCGAATCGACGACCCGGTCGGAAACACCGCCGCAGAACGGGCACTTCACGGCCGGAGACTACTCCCGGAGGAGTCCGGGCCGGAGGGGCCGGACGTGGCGAGGCGGCGGAACGTGAGGCCGCTGCCGGCTACGAGGAAGGCCCCGGCGACCGTGATCGGGACGAACGCGATCGCGTGCGTCGCGAGCGCCGTCGCCGCCGCGGGCGCCGCGGCGACGGCGTAGAAGCCGGTCAGCGCGTAGGCGACCGCCGCGTGGTAGCCCCCGACGCCCCCGGGGGTCGGGATCGCGAGGCCGAGGACGGCCCACGTCATCACGAAGAAGGAGATCGGGAACGCGAGCTGGATGCCGAAGGCCCCGGCGACCACGTGGAACTGGAGCGCGTTCAGGAGCCACATCACGAGCGAGGAGGCGGCCAGGACCGCCACGTCGCGCCCGGTCCGGATCGCCGCGAGCCCGCCCAGGAAGGAGCGGAGGAGAGAGACGATCCGGGCCGCGAACCTCTTCGGGAGCCGCCGCTCGAGCGGCGCGAGGAAGCGCTCGGCGAGAGCGGGCCGGGCCGCGAGGAGGCCGAGCCCGGCGAAGACGGCGAGCGCGACGGCCCCGACGACGAGCGCCGCGCGGCGCAGCAGCTCCATCCGGGCCTGCGCCTCCGGGGAGATCCCGGCCGGCGCCCAGCCTCCCGCGGCGTAGGCGACGAACAGGAGGATCACGGTGACGAGGTCGATCAGCCGCTCGACCGCGATCGAGGCGAGCGCCGGGGCGAAGGGAAGCCCCGTCCGGCGCGAGAGGACGGCCGGCCGGACGATCTCGCCCGCCCGGGCCGGGAGGAGGACGGACGCCGCGAAGCCGATCGTCGTGGCGACGAAGGACTCCCGGAGGGAGACCCGCTCCACGTGGCGGAGCAGGCGGATCCAGCGCCAGGCCCGGAGCGGCACGTTCACGACCGTGATCGCGAGGGCGACGGCGAGCCCGGCCGGGCGGGCGCCTGAGAGGGCCCGTCCGAGCTCGGCGAGGTCGAGGCTCCGGAAGAAGAGCCAGAGGAGGAGGGCCGCCAGACCGAGCGACAGGGCGGCCCGGAGGGCGTTCGAGGCAGCCTTCGGCACCGGCGCATGGTACTTGGAGAGGGGGCGGCCGACGCGGCGGGACCGGGTCCGAGGGAAGGGAGACCCTTGGCCGGCCCGTCCGGGCGGCCGGGGAAGGCCCGAACAGGGGGAAACCCTCGAATTGACAGGGTTTTGGCCCCCACCTAGAATTCCCGCAAACGAACGCACGCTCTCAAAGTTCCGGGTCTGATTCCGCGATGGAGCCGGAAACCGTGAACCTGAGACCTCGTGAGCCTGGGGAGGAAGACTGATGAAGCTCAACGCTCTGGTCCTTCCGGTGACGGCGGCGGTCCTGCTGACGCTCGGGGCGCCCGCGTTCGCGCAGTGCCCGGAGGAGGGCTGCCCGGCGCAGACCCTCGGGACGATCGAGGCCCCGGCGGAGGGGGCCCTCGTCTCGGGCTTCGTCCGGGTCACGGGCTTCGCCCTGAACGGGAACCTCGTCTCGAACGTCGATCTCTTCATCGACGGGACCGACGAGGCGAACCGGGTCACGCCCGCGGGCGGCGCCAACATCAACCTCCCGCGTCCCGACGTCACGCAGTGGCTCCCGCAGTACGCGGGGACGCCGGGCGAGCAGCCGGGGTTCGAGATGTCGTTCCGCGCGGCGAACTACGCCAACGGAACGCACACGCTCCACGTCCGGATCACGGACGTCACCGGCTGCTGCTACTTCCTCGCGCCCCGGACGATCCGGATCGACAACGCGAAGAACCAGGCGCCGTTCGGGGTCCTCGACGTCCCGCTCCCCGACTCGTCCGTCCACGCGAACGGCGTCCTCGCCGTCGCCGGCTGGGCGCTCGACGACCGGCGGATCGATCACGTCGACGTCCTGATCGACGGTCTGATCGAGCGCGGCGCGGTGCTCGGCATCAACCGCCCCGACGTCGCGGCCTTCTACCCGAACGTCCCCAGCGCCGCGACCTCCGGCTTCCTCGTCTTCATCGACTCGACCCGCCTGACGAACGGCGTCCACACGCTCACGGTCAAGGCGACCGACGACCAGGGACAGCAGGGTCTGATCGACGTCCGGCGGTTCCAGGTCTTCAACAACGCCCCGAACCTCCCGCCGTTCGGCGACGTCGACCAGCCGATGCTCCAGGCGACCTGGTTCGGCAACTGCCTCCGCCTCCCCGGCGGGCCGTCCGGCGGCGAGATCCGCGACACCCGCTACGTCATGTTCGTCTCCGGCTGGGCGCTCGACACCTCGGTCTACGCCGAGCGCGGCGGCGTCTCCCACGTCTTCCTCGAGATGGACGGCGTCGTCCTGAAGGACACGCGCGGCGCCTTCGGCACGCTCGGGTGCCGGCGCGAGTTCAACCTCGACAACGCGCTCGTCGACTGCTACGGCTTCTACCGCCCCGACGTGAACGTCTTCTACCCGGGCTTCCCGCAGTCGGCGAACTCCGGATACTTCTTCGCCGTCGACGTGGGCCACCTCCTGACCGAGAAGGGGTTCAAGGAGGGGAACCACATGCTCCAGGTGAAGGCGGCCGACAAGGAGGACAACGTCACCCTCCTGAAGGAGCTGCCGGTCCACATCGAGTGCGCCACGCAGAACCTCGACCCGTCGCCGCTCGGCTACGTCTCCGACCCGATGAACTACCAGTTCGTCGGCGGGATCCACCCGGTCCTCGGCTGGGCGCTCGACCTCGACGGCGTCATCCGGGTTCGCGTTCTGATCGACGGCGTGCCGCAGATCGACGCCGTGACCGGGCGCGACTACGCGGAGTACGGCCTCCCGAGCCCCGACGTCTCGGCGGTCTACCCGAACTACCCGCAGCGCGCGAACGCCCGTTGGCGCTTCTACCTCGACACGACGAAGCTCACGAACTCCGAGCACGACCTCCTCGTCGAGGTCATCGACGGCCGCGGCAACTACCGGTCCGCCGGGACGCGCCGCTTCGTCGTCAACAACAACACGCTCGTCCGCTGAACCCGAAAGCCGATCCACGACGGGCGGCCCCGCGCGCGAGCGCGGGGCCGTTTCGTCTGTAAGGGAGGACGGATATCGCCATGGCCGATTCGGATCGTCTCGAGAGACGCAGGAAGCTCGCGTGACTCTTCGCGGCGTGCTCCGGCGCCTGGCCGCGAAGGTGGGCGCGGGGAGGGGCCGGACCGGCGTCGACGGAGCGGATTCCGTGGCGGAGGTCTGGGGCGAGCAGGCGGGGACCTGGAGTATCGGCGGTGTCCGACACTGGACCGAGCTCGCCCGGGTTCAGGCGATCCTGAACCGGCGCGTCTCAGGCGACGAGGACGTGGACCCCTACCTCTGGTTCCTCCGGACGCGCCTCGAGGGCCGCCTCCCCGTGGCTCGGGCGCTCACGATCGGGTGCGGAGCTGGCGACCTCGAGCGAGGTCTCGCGACGTACGGTTTCGCCGCATCCCACGACGCATTCGACGTCGCCCCGGGCGCGATCGAGAAGGCGCGGACGGCGGCGTCCGGGGCGGGCCTCGGACGCGTGCGCTACTCCGTGGCGAACGGAAACGACCTGACGCTGGAGTCGAACGTCTACGACGTCGTCTTCGGCGTCCACTCGATCCACCACATCGAGCGGCTCGAGCATCTCTTCGAGCAGATCGCCCGGTCGCTGAAGCCGGACGGCCTCTTCTTCATGAACGAATTCGTCGGGCCGACGCGATTCCAGTGGTCCGATCGGCAGCTCGAGGTCGTGAACGGTCTTCTTCGCGCCCTGCCGGCCCGGTACCGGCGAAGCACCGTGGGAGACGGCCTGAAGGAACGCTTTCCGCGCCCGACCGTCGCCGAGATGGTCGCTTCGGACCCGTCCGAAGCCGTCCGATCGAGCGAGATCCTGGAGCTGGCGGAGGCTCACTTTGAGCTCCTCGAGGTGAGGCCGTACGGCGGAACGGTCCTCCACCTCCTGCTTCACGACATCGCCGGCAACTTCTCCGCGACGAGTCCTGGCGGCCCGGCGCTGCTCGAGGCGATCGCCGACCTCGAATGGGCTCTCGTGTCATCTGGAGACCTGCCGAGCGACTTCGCGGTCGTCGTCGCGCGTCCGAGACGCTAGCCGGGATCGCCCGAGGGCCCCGGCAGGCCGCTGGGCCGACGGGGCCTCCTCGACGGGGTTCTGCGGCGGCCCGGAGGCGGGGGCCCGGCGGTCACCGTCGTAGCGGGCCCGAGGCGTGCCGGGTCGCTCTCCGACGCCGATCCGAGGGCCGCGCCGGCGAAGAATGTCCTCACCGCCTCGCCCGGCTCGCGCGAGGAGAGCTCGTCGGGGGCCTCGTCGTACCAGTGCGTCGGGAGGAAGGTCCGGTAGGGCTTCTGGAGGAAGCGGCGGCAGACGAGGGCGATCACTCCGACGTCGGTCTCCGAGCGGATGACGCGGCCCGCGCTCTGTACGACGCGAGTCATCCCGGGGATGACGTAGGCGTAC
Organism: Acidobacteriota bacterium; assembly: GCA_022711615.1. Classification (GTDB taxonomy): domain Bacteria; phylum Acidobacteriota; class Thermoanaerobaculia; order UBA5066; family UBA5066; genus UBA5066. Next base: position 25,995 of record JAKLER010000001.1, on the reverse strand, counting down.
TCGAAGCCGCGCCCGAAGCGCTCTTCGAAGTAGAGGCGCATCCGCTCCTGCTCGAAGCGGACCTGCGGGAGCGCGGGGGAGACGACGACGACGCCGTGGAGCATCGCGCCCGGGTAGTCGACGCCCTCCGCGAACGGTCCGCCCGAGACGGCGAGGAGGAGGATGCGCGACCCCTCCTCGCGGAGCGCGGAGAGGACCCCGTTCCGCTCGAGCTCGGTGGAGCGGTCGGACGGCCGGAGGACGCGGTGGCCGGGGAGAGGCGGGAGGAGGGCGCGGACGTCGTCGACGAAGCGGTAGGAGGGGAAGAGGGCGAGGACATTCCCGGGGCAGGCGTCGGCGATCTCCGCGACGAGCGCGGCGATGCGGGGCATCGCGGCGGCGCGCCTCTTCCAGGTCGTGTCGACTCCCGGAGCGACGAGGACGGCGCGGTTCTCCTTCGGGAAGGGGGAGGGGAGCGAGAGGACGGAGGTGCGGTCGGGGTCCAGCCCGAGGAGGTCGCGGTAGAACTCGGGCGGCTGGAGCGTGGCCGACATCCCGACGGTGGCGAAGGCGGCGTCGAACGTCTCGCCGAGGAGGCGCGACGGGTCCTTGCAGAGGAGCGCGAGGCGGGCGCCGTCCGGACCGCGGGAGGCGAGGAGGTCGAAGGCCTCCACGAGGCGCCCGCTCGGGGCGGCCCGGCGCGCGACGTCGTGGAAGCCGGCGTAGAGGAAGTAGAGCGCGAGGACCGGGTCGTCGGGGACGCGCTCGCCGCCGTTCCGGAGGTCGGCGAGGTGCCGGACGAGGAGCGACTCCATCGACAGCCGGATGTCGTCGAGGCGGTCCAGGTCGAGGGGGACGAGGTCGACGGAGGGGTTCCAGGGGTCGGGCGCCGCGGGGAGGCCGGACGCCGCGTCGAGGACGAGGGCGAGGACCTCCTCGGCGGCCTCCTGCGCCGCGGCGGCCGTCCGCGGGCTCGTCGTCCCGATCGCGCGGGCGAGGCGCCGGACCTCGGCCTCGGAGATCTCCGGCGACCAGATGGCGCGTCCGCGCTCGACGAGGTTGTGGACCTCGTCGACGAGGAGGAGCGCGCCGTCGAGGGAGGCGGGGTCGCGGAGCCCGGAGAGGGCGACGACCGGGTCGAACGCGTAGTTGTAGTCGCCGAGGACGACGTCGGCCCGCTCGGCGAGCTCGAGGGAGACCTCGAACGGACAGACCATCTCCGAGCGCGCCTCCTCGAAGACGAGGTCGGGCTCGAGGTGCGGAGCGGTGGCGAGGAGGCGGTCCACGAGGCCGGAGGCCTCCAGCTTCGCGGCGTAGTCCTTCGCGAAGGCGCAGTGGTCCTCGTGGCAGAGGACGACGCCGTTCGCGCACATCCTCTCCTTCGCACGGAGGCGGACGGAGCTGGCCGAGGCGGCGGAGATCGCCTCGAGCGTCTTGCGGAAGATCTCCTGCTGCGTCGTCTTCGACGTGAGGACGTAGAGCTTCCGTCCGCGCCGGAGGGCCTCGACGAGCATCGGGAAGAGGGCGGCGGCCGTCTTCCCGATGCCGGTCGGCGCCTCCACGAGGAGCTGCTCGCCCTGTCGGACGGCGCGGGCCACGGCGGCCGCCATCTCGCGCTGACCGGCCCGGAACCGGCTGAAGGGGAACGTGAGGGCGTCCGCTTCGGACGCCTTGGCCTCGGCGAGAGCGAGGTCGTCGAAGAAGGCCTCGAGGAGGGCGCGGACGCGCGCGTGGAGGTCCTCCGCCACCTCGGCCTCGTCCCACTCGACGGGGATCAGCTTCGTGCTTCCCGTCTCGATGTCGGCCAGGACGAGCCGGCCCCGGACCGGGCGCCCTTCGGATCGGGCGATGGCCAGGAGGTACCACTGGAGCTGGCGGGCGAAGCGGTCCATGCGCGGCGAGCCGGCGAGCCGCGGGAGCTCCTCGGCGAAGTGGACCGACTTCACCTCGTCGACGACGACGGTGCCGTCCGGGTCCTCGAAGCGGCCGTCGAGCCGTCCCTCCAGGATGGCGGTGAACCCGTCGACGGCGAACGAGTGGCGGACGGCCTTCTCGACGGCGTATCCGGGAATGGAAGCGAGCGCCTCGGAAAGGACGCGGCGGTGGACGGCCTGGCCGATCCAGCGCCGCTCCATCGAGCCGCCCCGCCCGTCGCCGATCCGCCTCGCGGTCGGGGCGAGGAGCGCGCCCGGCGAGAGGGTGACGGTTCTCGTGGCGAGGTCGACCCGAATCGGCACGCGGCATTCTACGGACGAGGTCGCCTACAATCGGGGCGGTGGCTTTCGCCGGGTCGAAGCGGCCCCTCATCCGGGCCGTGCCGTTCGTTCTGCTGATCCTGGCTTTCATCGCGAGCCGGGCGGACGGGGATTCCACCCGTTCGAAGCGGCGCCCGCCCCGAAAGGCGGCCGTCTCCGAGCCCGCGCGGCCGCTCACGCTCGAGGAGCGCCTGCGGGCCGCCGCGCGCCGGACGCCCGTCCGGAACCGCGCGGAGGTCGCGGTGGCGATCGCGCCGGTGGGCGAGGCGCCGATCCTCGAGATGAACGCCGGGACGGAGCTGATCCTGGCGTCGACGACGAAGCTCTTCACGACGGCGGCGGCGCTCGACCGGCTCGGGCCGGGCTACCGTTTCCGGACCTCTCTCCTGCAGGACGGGGAGCTCCTTCCCGACGGCACGCTCGCGGGCCGGCTCGTCGTCCGGGGCGGCGGAGACCCCGCGATCTCGGGCCGGCTCTACGACGACGACCCCTGGGCCGTCTTCCGCCCCTGGGCCGCGGCGCTCGCGGCGCGCGGAGTCCGCTCCGTGAGGGACGGCCTCGCGCTGGACACCTCGTTCTTCGACGACGTCACGACTCATCCTGACTGGCCGGCCGCGCAGGAGCAGCACTGGTGGCAGGCCCCGGTGTCGGCGCTGTCGTACAACGACAACGTCGTTCTCGTGAGGGTCACGGGCGGTCTCCGCCCCGGCGGGCGGGCGAGCCTCGGCTTCTACCCGGCGCAGCCGTTCCTCATGTCGCTCGTGGGCCGGGTGACGACGCACCGGGGCCGCGGCGTGAGCGTCGGCGTCTCGCGCAACCCGGGGAGCCCGCGCGTCGTCGCGTCGGGCGCCGTCGGCCGGCGACGGACCTGGTCGGGCGACGTCACGGTCGTCGACCCGCCGCTCTACCTCGCTTCGGCGTTCACGAAAGTCCTGGAGGACGAGGGGATCGCCGTCGGCGGCGAGCCCGAGGTGAGGACGGAGCGGCGGTCGGTCCCGATGTCGCTCCCTCTCCTGCACGTCCACGAGACGCCGATCCTTCCGGCGCTCGCCGTCTGCAACAAGAGGTCGCAGTCGTTCTTCGCCGAGCAGATCCTGAAGACGCTCGGCGCCGAGCGCCGGGGACTCGGCTCGTGGGCGAACGGGCTGGCCGAGGTGTCGGAGTTCCTCCGGTCGCTCGGGCTCGACCCGGCGCGCTACCGGCTCGCGGACGGCTCGGGACGCTCGCGCGAGAACCGCGCGAGCGCCGCCGCCTACCTCGACTTCCTGCAGGCTCTCGCGACGCGCTGGCCCCATTTCGCGGCGTTCGAGCCGACGCTCGCCGTCACCGGAGACATGGCGGGCTCGCTCCGGTACCGTATGCTCGGCCCCGACACGCGCGGGAAGGTCTTCGCGAAGACGGGCAACATCGCCGGCGTCGTGACGCTCGCCGGCTGGATCGAGGCGCGGAGCGGGCAGCGCTACGCGTTCGTCATCCTCGCGAACGGCGGATGCGGCGAGGGGAGCGGGCACGCCTACCAGGACCGGATCCTCGCGACGCTCGCGCGGTTCGGCTGAGAACCTCTCCGCGCCCGCGACGTATACTGCGCGGCCCCGATGGACTATCGCTCCCTCCTGAAGAACGTCGAGAAGACCCTTTCCGCGATCGAGGAAAGCGAGGACGTCGTCTCCACCGTCGCCTCGGTGGGAGAGACCGTCGTCGGGAACTTCCGAAACGAGCTCGGGATCATCGGCGGCCGGCTCTACCAGCTCGAGGACGGCGAGTACGTCCTCCGCCGCGGGTTCGGCCGCTCGAAGAAGGTGTCGGAGGGGCTGACGGTCCCGGCCTCGTACGAGCCGATCCGGCGTGCGATCGAGGAAGGGGTCGTCCTGGCCGACCTGAAGGACCCCTGGGTCGACCGCGAGCTCGAGGCGCGGCTCGGCGTCACGCGCTTCGCGGCGGTCTCGTTCGGCGACGACCGGTTCATCCTCTCCTTCGACGTCCACCCGCGCGTGGCGGCCGACGACCTGCTCGTCTCCCTCGGGATCATCCGGACCGTCCTGGACTCGAAGGTCAAGAGCGAGCAGCTCGAGGACCTCCTCGAGGAGGCGCGGCGGATCCAGCAGTCCATCCTTCCGCGCCATTTCCCCGAGATGGGGGACTACGAGGTCTGGGCCGCGACGGAGCCGGCCGAGGCGGTCGGCGGGGACTTCTACGACTTCATCACGCTCGGACCCGACGCGTTCGGGACGGCGATCGCCGACGCGTCGGGGCACGGCCTCGTCGCGGCGCTCCTCGTCCGCGACGTCTACGTGGGCCTCCGGATGGGGATCAAGGGCGACCTGAAGATCGCGCGCGCGATCGAGCGCCTCAACCGGATCCTGAACAAGAGCCGGCTCTCGACGAAGTTCGTCTCGCTCTTCTACGGCGAGCTCGAGGCGAACGGCGAGATCATCTACGTCAATGCCGGCCACCCCGGGCCGATCCACCTCCACGCCCGGACGCGGAGCTTCTCGGAGATGGAGTCGACCGGGATGGTCCTCGGTCCGTCGCCGAACGCCGTCTACGGCCGGAGGGCCGCGAAGATGGAGCCGGGCGATCTGCTCCTCCTCTACACCGACGGGATCGTCGAGGCCCACGACCTTCGCGGACGGGAGTTCGGGCTCGACCGGGTCCGGCGGATCCTCCTCGACTACCGGAAGCGCTCGGCCCGGGAGACGGTCGAGAAGCTGATGTCGACGGTCCGGCAGTTCAGCGCGGGCCGGGCCGCGGAAGACGACCGGACCGTCGTCGTCATCCGCCGGACGGGCCGTCCGCGCGGGGCGCAGCCGGAAGGGCCGACCTCCCCGGCCGCGTCCCCGTCAGCCGACTGACGGGGACGCCGCGGAGAGGCGCCTCAACCGCCGAGGCCCTGGCCCGCCCGGTGCAAGCGGAACCACTCCGCCGTCGCGTGGATCCCGCCCTCGAGAGGGACGAGCTCGGCGAGGCCGAGGCGCTCGCGGGCGCGCCCGACGTCGAGGACGCTCCGGCGCTGCTCACCGGGCTTGCCGGGACCGAAGCGCGGGGGCCTCTCGGCGTGGCACGCGGCCGCGACGAGTCCGTAGAGCTCTCTCACGCTCGTCTCGATCCCGGTGCCGACGTTCATCGTCCCGCCGACGCGCCGGCGGAACGAGGCCTGGTTCGCGGCGACGACGTCGGCGACGTGGACGAAGTCCCGAGTCTGCAGGCCGTCGCCGTGGATGACGGCGTCCTGCCCGGACAGGAGGCGGTTCATGAAGATCCCGACGACGCCCGCCTCCCCGCGGCCGTCCTGGCGCGGGCCGTAGACGTTCGCGTAGCGGAGGACCGTCAGGAGGTGTCCACCGTCCGGCGCGAGCGCGGCGAGATACTTCTCGCCGGCGAGCTTGGCGACGCCGTAGGCCGAGCACGGGTTCAGGGGGTGGTCCTCGTCGGCGCGCTCGCCGACGGGGTCGCCGTAGATCGCGCCGCCGCTCGAGGAGAAGACGACCTGGGCGACGCCTGCCTTCGAGGCGGCGAGCGCGACGCGGATCGTGCCGAGGACGTTCACCTCGGCGTCGAGGACCGGGTTCTCCACCGACTTCCTCACGTCGACCTGGGCGGCGAGGTGGAAGACCGTGTCGATCCTCTCCTCGACGAGGAGGGCGTCGAGGCCCGGATCGCGGACGTCGCCCCGGACGAAGCGGACCTCGGCCGGCACGCGCCGGAGGTCGCCGGTGGAGAGGTCGTCGACCACGACGACGCGGTGACCGAGGGCCAGGAGCGCGTCGACGACGTGCGATCCGATGAAGCCGGCGCCGCCCGTGACGAGGACCGGGCAGCCGGGCGCGGGAGAAGGACACTCTTTTGTCATGCTCGTCCGCGAGAATAGCGGCGTGCCGCGGAGCCGACAAGCCGGGAAGCCGCCCCGGGACTTCTGGGACCTTACGACCGTCGAGGTCGCGCGCGCCCTCCTCGGGTGCCGGCTCGTGCGGCGTCGGCCGGGCCGTCCCCCGGTGACGGTCGTCCTCGTGGAGACCGAGGCGTACCTGGGCGTCCTCGACCGCGCCGCGCACACCTGGAACGGCCGGCGGACGGCGCGCGTCGCGCCGATGTGGGGGCCGGCGGGGCACGCCTATGTCTTCCGGGTCTACGGAATGCACGACTGCCTGAACGTCGTGACGCGCGAGGAAGGAGTGCCGGAAGCGGTCCTCCTGCGGGCGGCCGTCCCCGAGGCCTGGTGGTCGGGACTGCCCGTTCCCCGGGACGAGCTCCTCGCCGCGTCCGGTCCGGGCCGCCTCTGCCGGGCGCTCGGCGTCGGTCGGGAGCTCTCCGGTGTCTCTCTCCGCGGACCGGAGCTCGAGCTCCTCCTGCCGCTCCCGGGGGAGGAGCGTCCGCTCCTCGTCGGGCCGAGGGTCGGCGTCGACTACGCGGGCGAGGCGGCCTCGTGGCCGCTCCGCTTCGCGGTGGCGGGCTGTGCGGCCGTCACGCGTCGCGCGGGGCTCGCCGTGGAGCCGCGAGGAGGTCGTCGGCGGCGGACGGGACGCGCGTGAAGCGGACGACCCGGTTCTTCCCCGTCCGCTTGGCGGCGTAGAGGGCCCGGTCCGCGCACTCGACGAGCGCTCCCTTCGTCACGGCGTCCTCGGGATAGACGGCGAGCCCGATCGAGACGGTGAGCGGGAGGGGCTCCTCGGGCCCGGCCGGCAGCGGGGCCGCGGCCACCGCCGCGCGGAGCCGCTCGGCCACGCGGGCCCCCTGCGCCGGGTCGGTCTGCGGGAGGACGACGGCGAACTCCTCGCCGCCGTACCGTGCGACGACGTCCATCTCCCGCACCGATTCGAGGAGCCGCGCGACGACGCCGCGCAGGACCGCGTCGCCGACGGGATGCCCGAACCGGTCGTTGACCGCCTTGAAGTCGTCGAGGTCGACCATCAGGAGGACGAGGCTCTCGGCGCTCCGCCCGTGCCTCGCGATCTCGTGCCGGAGCGTCTCCTGGAAGGATCCGTGGTTTGCCACGCCGGTCAGCGCGTCGCGCAGGGTGCCGAGACGGACGGTCCGGTAGGCGCGTGCGAGCCGTACGGCCTGGACGGCCTGGAGTGCGAAGAGGTCGAGGACGACCCGATCCTCTTCCGCGTCGACGGCGCCGGTCCCCGGCTCCGCGAGCTCCAGGAGCCCGACGACGCGCGACCCCGCGGCGAGCGGCACGGCGACGGGCGGGGCGAGCCCGAGCCGCCGCCGGAGCGAACGGAGCGGCGCCGCCTCGGCCGTCTCCGGGGCGGCGAGGTCGTGGGCGAGCGGGCCGGCGGGAACGCGGACTTCGGCGAGCGACGCCCAGGCCTCCTCGAGGCCGACGTGGGCCCGCGGCACGAGCGCCCCCTCGAGGCGGTCGTGAAGCGAGAGGAGGACGTGCCGGTGGCCGAGGCTGTCGCGCGCGGCCTCGACGGTGTGGCGGAGGACCGACTCGAGCGGGAGATGCGCCCGGAGCTCCGGCGTCGCGCGGAGGACCCTCTCGAGCGCGGCGGCGCGACGGGTCAGCGCGGCGTTCGCGCGCCCGAGCCGTGCCGACAGCTGCCGGTCCTCCTCGGCCCTCGTTTCGTCTCGCCGCTCCGCCTCGAGGAGCTGCCGCCGGAGCGGGGACGCGGCGGCCCGGCGACCGGCGTGGAACGCGGCTGCGCACGCCGCCGCCGTCGCGGCGAGAAGCAAGGCGACCTGGAAGGGCGGCTCCACGGGGCGCCTCCGCTCAGCGCCAGCGGATGAGGCCGCCGTCGTGGAGCTTCTCGAAGACCCTGAGGACCTCGCCCTCGGGGAACGGGCTGATCTTCGCGATCGAGCGGACGTCCCAGAGCCCGTTGATGCGGGAGAGGATGAACGCCTCGTTCGGCGTGAACGACCAGGACATCAGCTCCTCCATCGGACGGGTGAGGGAGGGGATCGCCGTCGGCGCGAACGTGCTCCCGGAGGCGGAGGCCGGGACCGCGAGCTTGTTCTGCGAGCTCGGGGGAGAGGCCGGCGGCCGGAGCGAGACGGAGGAGGGCGGTCCCTGGGGAGCCGGCGCGCGAAGGCTCGCCGAGGAGGGGCCCGCCGCTGGAGCCGGAACGCGGAAAGCACCCGAGACCGGCGCAGGCCACGGGACGTTCGAGGGCGGGGCGCCGACCTCGAGGAGCGAGGCGGCCGAGGGGGCGCCGATCCGCAGGGAACCCGAGGTCGGGGGGCCGGCGGAGGCCGCGGCGGAGGGCCGGAAGCTCGTCGACGGCGGCGGCGCGGGGGGCGCGGCGACGGGAGCCGCGAACGACGTCGTGACCGGTCCGGCGGGCCGTGCGCGATGGGACCCGCTGTCGGGGCCCCGCTTTAGGAAGCGGGCGAAGTCCTTCGACGGCGCCGTCCGGCCCTCTTGCGGCGGGGGCGGAAGCGGCAGCTCGTCGGCGGTGTCGGGGACGCCCTCGAAGTGCGGCGTCGCCGCCTCCTCGAAGACCGTCTCGTACGGGTCCTCGGGGGTCAGCTCCGAGCTCTTCGGGGCGGCGACGGCGGGGGCCGGCGCCAGCTCGACGTGCCCGCTCTCGATCAGGTCGAAGACGAGGCGGGCGACGGGGAAGTCGGAGTTGTGGGTCGCCTCGGCGATCTCACCGAGGGAGCGGACTCCGTCGATCGCGCGGAGGATCAGCCGGTGCGGCTCGGCCAGGCTCTCGACGTCGACCGGGGCGACGATCGTCGGGACGTCGCGCAGCGACCGGATCCGGCCCCGGATCCGCTGCCACTCGTCGAACCGGCGGAGGCCCTCCATGACGATTCCCGTGACGTCGATGGCGATCGGGACCATCGGCCGTTGCGGGATCTCGCCGTCGAGGAACTGGAAGGCGCCTTCGGGCCAGAGGAAGATGTCGTAGATCGTCTCGCACGCCTTGAGGCGGATCAGCTCGACGAGGTCCTCCTCGGCGATCGCGCCGATCATCACGAGGATCTTCCCGAGGAGGATCTTCGACTCCTCCTGGACCTCCATCGCCTTCGTCAGCTCTTCCTCGGTGATGTAGCCGTACGAGACGAGGAAGTGCCCCAGGTACTCGCGCTCGATCGTCGAGGACGAGGAGATGATCCGGCCGTTCTGGAAGTAGATCCGCTTCTCTCCCGCGCCGCCCCGGATGGCCAGCGTGCCCGTCTTCTGCCCCATCGAGAGCCACTGCAGCAGCTCCGACAACTGCATCGTCCGGAGGTTTCCGGTAATGGCCATCCGGGAGGCATTCTACGGGGAGGCCGGCCCTCCGGGGCGGCTCGCGGACCGGCCCGTCTCCGGGCGGGTCCGCGGGCCGCGTCGCTTCACTCGGCGGGCGGGTTGTAGGAGGGGATGCCGGTGACGGCCTGGCCCAGGACGAGGGTGTGGATGTCGTGCGTCCCCTCGTACGTGAAGACCGACTCGATGTTCGCGAGGTGCCGGAAGACGGGGTACTCGCCGACGATCCCGTTCGCGCCGAGGATCTCGCGGGCGAGCTTCGCGCACTCCCGCGCGACCCAGACGTTGTTCCGCTTCGCCATCGAGACGTGCTCGGGCTTCATCGTCCCGGCGTCCTTCATCCGCCCCAGCTGGAGCGCGAGGAGCTGCCCCTTCGTGATCTCCGTGATCATGAAGGCGAGCTTCTCCTGGACGAGCTGGTGGGCGGCGATCGGACGCCCCATGAACTGCACGCGCGACTTCGCGTAGTCGAGCGCGCAGGTGTAGGTCGCCATGGCGGAGCCGATGCCGCCCCAGGAGATCCCGTAGCGGGCCTGGGTGAGGCAGGAGAGCGGCCCCTTCAGCCCGTCCACGCCCGGGAGGACGTTCTCCGCCGGAATCCGGCAGTCCTCGAAGGCGAGCTGGCCCGTCACGGAGGCCCGGAGCGACATCTTCATCCGGTGCTCGGACGTCGTGAATCCGGGCGTCCCCTTCTCGACGAGGAAGCCGTGGATCCGCCCGTCGGGTCCGCCGACCTTCGCCCAGACGACGGCGACGTCGGCGATCGTCCCGTTCGTGATCCAGGCCTTGGCGCCGTTCAGGACCCAGGACTCCCCGTCCTTCTTCGCGACCGTGCGCATCCCGCCCGGGTTCGACCCGAAGTCGGGCTCGGTGAGGCCGAAGCAGCCGATCGCCTCTCCCTTCGCCAGGGCCGGGATCCAGCGGTCCTTCTGCTCCTTCGACCCGTACTTCCAGATCGGGAACATGACGAGTGAGGACTGGACCGACGCGAACGAGCGAAGGCCGGAGTCGCCCCGCTCGAGCTCCTGCGTGATGAGCCCGTAGGCGACGTTCGACAGGCCCGGGAGGCCGTACTCGGAGATCGTCGGCCCGAAGAGGTTCATCGCGGCCATCTTGGGGACGAGCTCGGCCGGGAATCGCCCTTCGTAGGCGCAGTCCTCGATGACGGGGAGGACCTCGTTGTCGACGAAGTCCCGGACGAGGTCCCGGACGGCGATCTCCTCTTCGCTGAGGAGTCCGTCGAGCTGGTAGAAATCGACGCCCTGAAATGCCACGAATTCGCCTCCTGAGGCTCTCTACGGCCCCTCGCCGTGCGCGGACGGGAGAATCTAGCATGCGGCCGTTGACGGGCCGGCGGGCCCGGCGCATCCTGTCGCCCCGATGGCGAATCCCGCCTGGAAGACGGCCTCCGACGTGACCGAGGGCTACCTCACCCTGAACGGCGTAATGCTCCGGAAGTACGAGCCGCACGAGCTGCTCTCGCTGCAGGCCGAGCTGGAGAAGGCGGCCCGCGAGCTCCGGGGGTCCATCGTCCCCGTCGACGACGTGGACGGGAACCAGAAGAAGAACCGGAAGCTCCTCCGCATCTCGCAGGCGCTGACGGTCCTGCAGGCGGCCCGTTCGCGACGGTAGTTTTCTCGGGGGGACCACGCGCCTCTGGCGCGGCGGCCGGTCCCCCCGAACCCCCTCCGAGCCGGCTTCGCCTGAAGGGGGACCACGCGCCTCTGGCGCGGCGGCCGGTCCCCCTGAACCGCTTCGGGAAGCCGGGGCTTGCGGCGCCTGCTAAATTCCGCTGCTATGTCGACCGGACCTGTCGCTTCCGTCTCCGGGCTCCGCTCCCGCATCGGCGAGACCGTCACCCTCCGGGGCTGGCTCTACAACCGCCGGGACAGCGGGAAGATCCGGTTCCTCGTCTTCCGCGACGGCTCCGGCTACGTCCAGTGCGTCGTCGTGAAGAAGGAGGTCTCCGAGGAGATCTGGGCCGAGTCGGACCGGCTGACGCAGGAGTCGTCCTTCGAGGTGACGGGCGTCGTCCGGGAGGCGCCACGGCAGGAGGGGGGCGTCGAGGTCGGCGTCACCGGGCTGACCGTCCTCTCGGTCTGCAACGACTGGCCGATCACGCCGAAGGAGCACGGCGTCGACTTCCTGATGTCGCAGCGGCACCTCTGGCTCCGCTCGGCGAAGCAGGTGGCGATCCTGCGCGTGCGGAGCGAGGTCGAGAGCGCGATCCACGATTTCTACCACTCGCGCGGCTACACGAGGGTCGACTCGCCGATCCTGACGCCGAACGCCTGCGAGGGGACCTCGAACCTCTTCGAGACCCAGTACACCGAGGAGGAGAAGGCGTACCTCTCGCAATCGGGGCAGCTCTACCTCGAGCCGGCCGCCGCCGCGCTCGGGAAGGTCTACTGCTTCGGCCCGACGTTCCGCGCCGAGAAGTCGAAGACGCGCCGCCACCTGCGCGAGTTCTGGATGGTCGAGCCGGAGGTCGCCTTCCTCGAGATCGACGGCCTGAAGGACCTCGCGGAGGAGTTCGTCAAGGAGCTGACGGCCCGCGTCCTCGACCGCCGGAAGGAGGACCTGAAGCGCCTCGAGAGGGACACGACGGTCCTCGAGGCGACGGTCGCGAAGCCGTTTCCCCGGATCGACTACCGCGACGCGATCGGGATCCTCGAGAAGAAGGGCTTCCCCGTGAAGTTCGGCGACGACCTCGGCGGCGACGAGGAGACGGCGCTCACGGAGGGGTTCGACACGCCGGTCATGGTCACGCGCTACCCGGCGGCGATCAAGTCGTTCTACATGCAGCCCGACCCGAACGACCCGGAGGTCGTCCTCGGCCTCGACATGCTCGCCCCCGAGGGGTACGGCGAGATCATCGGGGGATCCCAGAGGATCCACGACCACGACCTCCTGCTCGAGCGAATCCGCCAGCACGAGCTTCCGATCGAGGCGTTCCAGTGGTACCTCGACGTGAGGAAGTACGGCTCTTTCCCGCACTCGGGCTTCGGAATGGGGCTGGAGCGCTTCACCGCCTGGATGTGCGGCGTGCCGCACCTGCGGGAGTGCATCCCGTACCCGAGGATGCTCTACCGCATCTATCCATGATCCCGGGAAGCCCGTTCCAGCCCGGCTCTCCCTGTCCCCTCCGCGGCGGAAGAGCGGCCGCGCCCGCGGCGCCGCGACGGAGGGGTACGTGACGGACCTCCCGAACGTCCGGGCGGCTCTCGACCGGATCGACGCTGCGCTCCTCGACCTCCTCGCCGAGCGCGCTGCGGTCGTCGACGAGGTCGCGGCGCTCAAGAGCCGGGAGCACGCGCTCCTCCTCCGCGACCTCGAGCGGGAGCGCGACCTCCTCTCGAAGGTGGGTCGGGACGCGCAGAGGCGCGGCCTGAACGCCTTCCACGTCGTGAAGATCTTCCGGGACGTGGTGGAGGCCTCCGTGCGCCAGCAGGAGAGCCGGCTGACGCGGGCCGCGAACGCGATCGACGAGGAGCCGGCGCTCCTTCGGGTCGCCTTCCAGGGAACGGAAGGGGCCTACAGCCACCTCGCGGGGAAGAAGTTCTTCGCCGACCGGGCCGAGGAGCCGATCTTCGTCGGCTACCGGTCGTTCCGCCAGGCGGTGGAGGCGGTCGAGCGGGAGGAGTGCGAGTTCGCGATCCTGCCGATCGAGAACTCGGTGGCCGGAGCGATCAACGAGACCTACACCCTCCTCGGCACGTCGAAGCTGTCGATCGTCGGCGAGGAAGTCTGGCCCGTGGAGCACTGCCTCCTCGGCCTCTCGAAGGTCCCGCTCGCCCGGGTCCGGAGGGTCTTCTCGCACCCGCAGGCGCTTTTGCAGTGCTCGGAGTTCCTCGAGAGCCTCGCCGGGGCGACGGCCGAGAGCTGGTTCGACACCGCGGGCAGCGTCGCGAGGGTGAAGGAGCTCGGGAGCGAGGAGAACGCCGCCATCGCCTCGGAGGAAGCGGGGGAGCGGCACGGGCTCGTCGTCCTCAGGCGTTCGATCGCGAATCAGAGGAACAACCAGACGCGGTTCGTCGTCGTCCACCGGCGGCCGTTCCGCTTCGACCCGCGTATCCCCTGCCGGACGTCGCTTCTCCTCGTGACGGACCATCGCGAGGGGGCGCTCGAGCGCTGCCTCGCCGAGCTCGCGAAGGCGGGCGTGAACCTGACGAAGCTCGAGAGCCGGTCGATGCCGGCGACTCCGTGGGAGTACCAGTTCTACGTCGACGTCGAGGGGAACGTGGATGACCCGCGCCTCGCGGAGGCCCTCGAAGGAGTCGGCCGCAACGCGCGCTACCTCCGGGTCCTCGGCTGCTACCCGCGGAAGGCCGACCCGTCGCGCGAGGTGCCGAAGGACGTCGACCTCCTGACGGAGGCCGCGCCGGCGGAGCCCTGGCCGGCCGGCACGCCGGTCCCCGTCGAGAGCCCGGTCGCGTATCCCCTCGCGGCCCGGCGGGCGACCGACCCGGGCGCCCGGACGCCGGTGAAGGTAGGGGACGTCGTCTTCGGCGAGGGGTTCGTCGTGATCGCCGGGCCGTGCGCCGTGGAGAACGAGGCGCAGCTCTTCGAGGCGGCGCGCGTCGTGCGGGAGGGGGGCGGCCGCGTCCTGCGGGGCGGCGTGTTCAAGCCGCGGACGAGCCCCTATTCGTTCCAGGGGCTCGGGATCCCGGGCCTCGACCTCCTCTGCCGCGCGGGGCTCGAGTACCACCTGCCGGTCGTTACGGAGGTGGTCGCGCCCGAGGACGTCGAGAAGGTCGCCGAGTTCGCCGACATGCTCCAGGTCGGGGCGCGCAATATGCAGAACTTCGCCCTCCTGAAGGCCGTCGGGCAGAGCAGCCGGCCCGTCCTTCTCAAGCGCGGAATGATGTCGTCCGTCGAGGAGCTCCTCCTCGCCGCGGAGTACGTCCTCTCCGCGGGGAACCGCGCCGTCGTCCTTTGCGAGCGCGGCATCCGAACGTTCGAGACCTCGACGCGGAACACGCTCGACCTTGGGGCGGTCCAGGTCCTGAAGGCGCGGACGCACCTGCCCGTGATCGTCGACCCGTCCCACGCGATGGGGGTCACCGCGTTCGTCGCGCCGATGGCCCGTGCGGCGCTCGCAGCCGGGGCCGACGGGGTCATCGTCGAGGTCCACCCGCATCCGGAGGAGGCGCTCTGCGACGGACCTCAGGCGCTGACCCCCGAGCTCTTCACGGCGATGATGGGCGACCTGCGGAGGATGGCGCAGGCGCTCGGGGTGAAGATGGCGTGAACGGGAGCGCGCCCGCCCCGGAACGAGCCGGATCGGTCTCCGACGGTTATAATGAAAGGTTCGGACGGCGGCCCCCTGGCGCGGTCCGTCGACACGCATGCCCCTGAAGCTCCCCTCCGTCGGAATCGTCTCCCTCGGCTGCCCGAAGAACCTCGTCGACACCGAGGTGATGCTCGGCTACCTGAAGCGCGAGGGGCTGGAGCTGGGCGACCCCGACACCTCCCGGGTCGTCATCGTGAACACCTGCGGCTTCATCGACCAGGCCAAGGAGGAGTCGGTGAACGCCGTCCTCGAGCAGGTCCGCCGCAAGGAGGCCGGGGAGGTCGACCGCGTGGTCGTCGCCGGCTGCATGGTCCAGAAGTACGGAGCCGAGCTCGCCGCGGAGATCCCGGAGGTCGACCACTTCCTGGGCCTCGACGAGCTGGAGAAGGCGCCCGCCGCGGCCCTTGGCCTCCCGTCGCTCGCGCGGTTCGCCGCGAAGCCCCTCGCGACGCGCCTCTACGACGACCTCGCCCCGCGCGTCCTGACGGGTCGCCGCGGCTACGCCTACCTGAAGGTCGCCGAGGGGTGCAACAACCCCTGCACGTTCTGCACGATCCCGCAGATGCGCGGCCTCCAGCGCTCCCGGTCGATCGAGTCCCTCGTCCGCGAGGCCCAGGGGCTCGAGGCGCAGGGGGTCTCCGAGCTCGTCCTCATCTCGCAGGACACGACCCGTTACGGCGAGGACCTCGGCCTCGGCCGGGAGGGGCTCTCAACGCTCGTCGCCGCGCTCCTCCGGGAGACGGGCTTCCCGTGGGTCCGATTCCTCTACGCCTACCCGAAGACCCTGCACGACTCCGTCCTCGAGCGGATGGCGGCCGAGCCGCGGTTCGTCTCGTACGTCGACGTCCCGCTCCAGCACGTCTCGCGCTCCGTCCTCGCGGGGATGCGGCGCGGCGGCGACCCGGAGTCGTGTCTCCGCCTCGTCGAGCGGCTCCGCGCGGCCGTTCCCGGCATCGCCCTCCGCTCGACGTTCATCGCCGGCTTCCCCGGAGAAGGGGAGGCCGAGTTCGCCGAGCTCCTCGCGTTCGTGAAGGAGGCCGGGCTCGACCACGTCGGCGTCTTCCCCTACTCGCCCGAGCCCGGATCGGGGGCGGAAGGGCTCGGAGACCCGGTCCCGGCTCCGGTGAAGGGGGAGCGGTGCGCGGCGGTCATGGAGGCGCAGCGCGAGATCTCCCGGAGGAAGAACCGGGAGCTTCGCGGGAAGGTGCACGACGCGATCCTGGAGGGGGCCTCGCCCGAGTCGGAGATGCTCCTCGAGGGGCGCCTCGCCCGGCAGGCGCCCGAGATCGACGGCAAGGTCCTCGTCAACGACGTTCCCGAGGGCTTCGTCCCGCGGCCCGGCGCGATGGTGCGGGTCCGCGTGACCGGGGCGCACGACTACGACCTCGTCGGGCGCGTCGTCCCGTGAGGCGGCGGCGGCCGTGAACGTCTATCCCGACCCGCTCCGCAGGTCCGACCTTCCGCGAGGGGGGGTCGTGACGATCGGCAACTTCGACGGCGTCCACCTCGGCCATCAGGCGATGCTCCAGGCCGTCGTCGCGCGCGCCCGGGAGCTCGACGCGCCGGCCCTCGTCCTGACGTTCGACCCGCACCCGACGACGGTCCTTCATCCGCAGCGGGCCCCGAAGCTGATCCAGACGCTCCGGCAGCGCGAGGAGGCGATCGCCGCCCTCGGCGTCGACGGCCTCGTCGTCGTCCCCTTCACGCGCGACTTCGCCGCGATGCCCGCGGAAGACTTCGTCCGCGAGCTCCTCGGCCGGTCCCTCGGCGTGCGGGAAGCCCACGTCGGCGCCGGCTTCGCGTTCGGCTGCGGGAAGCGGGGGAACGTGGAGCTCCTCTCGCGCCTCGGCGAGGAGGCGGGAATCCGCGTGGCGACGCTCGACGTCGTCTCGGAAGGGGACGCCCCCGTCTCCTCGACGAGGATCCGATCGCTCGTCGGGACGGGGGACGTCGCGGAGGCCGGGCGCCTCCTCGGCCGGCCCTACGCGATGGAAGGGGTCATCGCGAAGGGGGACCGGATGGGGCGGAAGATCGGCTTCCCGACGATCAATCTGAGGTCCGGGAACGAGCTCTACCCGCGGGACGGCGTCTACGTGACGGAGGTCCTTCTCCGCTCCTTCGAGAGGACGTTCAGCTGCGTCACGAACATCGGCCGCCGGCCGACCGTCTACGAGGACTACGCGACGACGATCGAGTCGTACATCCTCGACTTCTCCTCGGACGTGTACGGCGAGCCGATCCGCCTCTCGTTCCACGAGCGGCTCCGAGACGAGCAGGTCTTTCCGTCGATGCTCGAGCTGACGGCCCAGATCCGCCGCGACGTCGAGGCGACCCGGCTCTGGTTCCTCGCGCGCGGGAGGGGATGAGCGTGGACACCGACCTCCCGCGCGTCGTCCTCGCCCTCGCTTCTCTCGCCCTCGTCCGCAGGGCGCGCAGGCCGCGCGGCGCGGCGCTGGCCGGCGCCGCCGGGGCCGCGGCGGCGGCCGGGGCGACGCTGCCCGCGCTCCCTTCCCCGTGGCTCTTCGGGGGCGTCCTGCTGGCCGCCGCGCTCGTCCTGACAGCGCTCCGGGCGGACCTCCATTCGCCTCTCGTGTCGGAGGCGGCAGCCTTCACGCTCGCGCTCGCGGCGGGGGCAGGTGCGGTCACGGCCCTCGCGCTCGCGGGCACCGGGCCGCAGGGCGCGGCGGCCGGAGCAGGCGCGGTCTTCGCGGCGGTCGGCGTCTGGGGCGCCGAGGGGTCCCGCGCCTGCGCCGAGGCCGGCTGGAGGCGTGGCGTGGCGTGGGGGAGCGGCGCGATCCTCGCCGGGGCCGTCGCAGCGGGGATCGTGGCGCTCGCGGTCCGCCTTCCGGCACGGCTCGCGCTCCTCGCGCCCGCCGCGGCGACCCTCGCCGCGCTCCTGGCCTGGCTCCCGGCTCTCCTCCTGGAGCGGGCCCGCGTTCGCAGCGAGCTCGGCGAGGAGGCCCGCCTCGGGATCCTCCCCGAGGAGGACCTCTCCGTCCTCGGCAGCCCGTGGCGGAGGCGGCGGGAGGCCCGACTCGGGCGCGCGGACGAGCGCCGCGAGTACGTCCGGAGCGCGCTCCTCCTCGCGGTCGCGCGTCAGCAGCAGCGCCGGCGAACCGGCGAGGCGGTCCGTCTCCGGCAGCTCGAGGTCCTCGCCTTCCGGACCCGGGTGCGTCGCGCGGTGGAGGGGCGCAAGGCCCGCTTCGCCGGGCTCGGCGGCGAACCCGAGCCCTGACGGCGCACGCCGCGCGGCCCGGCGACGGCCGCGCCGTATCATCCGGAGGCTTGCGAGTCCTCCGGCCCCTTCAGGC
Source organism: Acidobacteriota bacterium (assembly GCA_022711615.1). GTDB lineage: Bacteria > Acidobacteriota > Thermoanaerobaculia > UBA5066 > UBA5066 > UBA5066. Next base: position 7,956 of record JAKLER010000001.1, on the reverse strand, counting down.
GCTCCTCCCGTCGCTCCTGCTCGCCGCTGCGCCCGCTCCGGCCGAAACGCCGGCGGAGGGCGGGAAGCCCCGCTTCGTCCTCGGGGCGACCCTTTCGGACCTCGAGCCGGTGCACGAGAGGGAGCTGCGCGACGGCGAGCTCCTGTTCGCCTTCCTCTCGGCCGAGGTCGAGCGGGACGGCTGGGGCTCCCGCCTGGAGCTGCGGGCGCGCGAAGGACGGTTCCGCGACTACTTCCCGGGCCCGGTGTGGCTCGAAGAGGGCTACGCCTGGGTCGAAACGCCGCTCGGCGAGCTCTGCGCGGGAAAGGTCCCGAGCGTCGTCGGCCTGGCCGACGAGACGTTCGGCGGGACCCTTTTCTCGCTCAATGGAGTCAACCGGAACCCCGACTGGGGCGTCCAGATCGTCGGGAGCCGGCCGCTCGGCTGGCACTCCCTCGACTGGGCGGCGCGCTGGGCCGGGAGCAACGACCGGGTCGCCTGGGAAGAGGACGGAAAGGGCGTCGAATCGGATCCCGCGGCACGGCTTCGCGACGGCCTCTCGGGCCGGGTCTCCTTCCTCTTCAACAAGGGGCTCTGGACGGTGCGACCGGGCCTGTCCGGCGCGACGGCGAGGATCGTCGCGTCCGACGGGAGGCCGGAGTACCGGCGGAGCGACGCCTCGGCCGACCTCTCGGCGACGCTCGGGCCGATCTCCCTCCAGCTCCAGGGTCTCCTGCGTCGGGCGGACGAACCGGTCGCGGGGGAGTTCCGGCCGGAGGCCGAGAGGGACGGCCGCGCGCTTCTCGTCGGGGCCGGCGTCGAGTTCCCGGAGTCGACCTTCCGCTACGTCTACAGCGAGTGGCGCTACTACGGCGCCGCGTCGAACGAGCGAATCCACCAGCCCGCGGCCGTCTGGAAGGGCCGGAAGGGAATCGAGGCGATCGTCGAGTACACCGCGCGGCGAATCCGGATCGGAGAGACCGTCCGGACGTTCGACGCGTTCCGTCTCGGCCTGGTCCTCCGCTTCCCGTTCGGGGACTCGCCGGGCCGAAGCCGCGGCGCGAAAGGCTGAATCGATGAAGAAGGCTCTGGTCGGAGCGGCGATCGTCGCCGCCGTCGTGGTGGCGGCCGTCCTCCTCCTTTCCAAGGACAAGAAGAGCGGGCCGAAGTTCCGGAAGGAGAAGGTGACGAAGGGCTCCGTCGTCGCGACGGTCACCGCGACCGGGACGCTCTCGGCCGTCACCACCGTCAAGGTCGGCAGCCAGGTCTCGGGGATCATCGCGAGGCTCCACGCCGACTTCAACTCCGAGGTCCGGCGGGGCCAGCTCCTCGCCGAGCTCGACCCGACGCCGTTCCAGGCGACGGTGGAGCAGCGCCGGGCCGACCTGGAGCGCGCGAGGGTCGAGCTGCGCAACGCCGAGCTCGTCCTGGCCCGGGCGAAGAAGCTCCTCGAGGCGCAGCTCCAGGCGCAGTCGGAATACGACACGGCCAAGGCGAACCGGGACGGGGCCGCCGCGTCCGTGGCCCAGTCGTCGGCGAGCCTGAAGCAGGCCGAGACGAACCTCGCCTACACGAGGATCCTTTCGCCGATCGACGGCGTCGTCGTGGACCGGCAGTACGACATCGGCCAGACCGTCGCCGCCTCCTTCCAGGCGCCGGTGCTCTTCACGATCGCGCAGGACCTGACGAAGATGCAGGTCCTGACGAACATCGACGAGGCCGACATCGGCCGCGTGAAGGAAGGGCAGGAGGCGACGTTCACCGTCGACGCCTTCGCCGAGCGGACGTTCACGGGACGGGTCTCGCAGATCCGCCTCTCTCCCCAGACGGTCCAGAACGTCGTCACCTATCCGGTCCTCCTCGACGTGTCGAACCCGGAGCTGCGGCTGCGGCCCGGAATGACGGCCAACGTCCTCGTCCCGGTCGACCGGCGGGACGACGTCCTGCGCGTGCCGAACGCGGCGCTTCGCTTCAAGCCCGACCCGGCCGACCTCGAGGGCGGCGGAAAGGCGAAGCCCGACGCGGCCGCGCCGTCGGGCGCGGCACGTGCGGAAGGAGCCGGAAACGGCACGGCCGGGGCTCCGGCCGGCGGGCGACCGGGCCGAGGCGAAGGGGGCCGGCCGGGCGGCGGCGCGGGACGGGGCGGGGCCGGCCGTTCCGGGCCCTCCCGCTCGGGAGAGGTCTACGTCGAGCTCCCGACCGGGAAGCTCCGCGTCGTCCGCGCAAAGACGACGCTGACCGACGGGAACCTGACGGCCGTCGAGACGGACGACCTGAAGGAGGGGGACGAGGTCGTCCTCGGCCTCGCAACGGCCCGGGCGGGGAGCGGCGCGGGCGGTGGCGCGCCGCGCGGCATGGGGCGGATGTAGGCGTGGCCGCGAGCTCGGCCGAGCCGGTCATCCGGATACGCGACCTGACGCGCGTCTACCGGATGGGGGACTCCGAGGTGCGGGCCCTCGACGGCGTCACGCTCGACGTCGCTCCCGGCGAGTTCCTCGCCGTCATGGGCCCTTCGGGATCCGGCAAGTCCACGTTCATGAACATCCTCGGGTGCCTCGACCGACCGACTTCCGGCACCTACGTCCTCGAGGGGACCGACGTCTCGACGCTCGACCGGAACGAGAGGGCCGGGATCCGGAACGACAAGATCGGCTTCGTCTTCCAGAGCTTCAACCTCCTCTCGAGGACCTCGGCGCTCGAGAACGTCGAGCTGCCGCTCCTCTACTCCCGCAAGCACCGGCTCTCGGACGCCGGGCAGCTCGAGAAGGCCCGGGGCTGCCTCGCGAAGGTCGGCCTCGCGGAACGCTGGGACCACACGCCCGCGCAGCTCTCCGGCGGCCAGCAGCAGCGCGTCGCCGTGGCCCGGGCCCTCGTGAACGACCCGGCGATCCTCCTCGCCGACGAGCCGACGGGGAACCTCGACTCGAGGACCTCCGACGAGATCATGGGGATCTTCCAGGAGCTGAACGAGGAGGGGAAGACGGTCGTCCTGATCACCCACGAGCACGACATCGCCGAGTACGCGCGGCGGGTCGTGGCGTTCCGCGACGGCCGCATCGTCTCCGACGACGTGGTGAAGGAGCGTCGATCCGCGAAGGGGACGCGATGACGAAGACGACGAGCATCCTGAAGGTCGCGTTCCGCGCCATGGGGCGGAACAAGATGCGCTCGCTCCTGACGGCGCTGGGGATCATCATCGGCGTCGCCTGCGTCGTGGCGACGATCGGGATCGGAGAAGGGGCGAGGGTCCAGACCGAGCAGCAGCTCCAGTCGCTCGGGACGAACTTCCTGATGATCCATCCCGGGACGGTCACCTCCTCGGGAGCGCGGTCGGGCTGGGGGTCGAACTCGAAGCTGTCCGAGGAGGACGTCGCGGCGATCCGCGCGGAGGTCCCGACCGTCTCCTACGTCTCCGCGTCGATCCGCTCGGTCGCGCAGGTCGTGTACGGGAACCAGAACTGGTCGACGTCGATCCAGGGGGGCGAGGTCGACTGGCCGGCGATCCGCTCCTGGAACGTCGCGCAGGGGCAGTTCTTCACCGACCAGGACAACCGGGCGGCAGCGAAGGTCTGCGTCCTCGGGCAGACCGTCGCGACGACCCTCTTCGGCACCGAGGATCCCGTCGGGAAGACGATCCGGATCAAGAACATCCCGTTCCGCGTCGTCGGCGTCCTCGAGCCGAAGGGGGGCTCGATGATGGGGCAGGACCAGGACGACACGGTCGTCGCCCCCTACCAGACGGTCCGGAAGAAGATCATGGGGACGACGGCGGTCGGGATGATCATGGCGGCCGTCTCCACGCCCGAGCTCGTCGACCGGGCCCAGGAGGAGATCACGGCGCTCCTCCGGCAGCGCCACCGGATCAACCGCGCGGCGGGCCAGGAGGACGACTTCATGATCCGCTCCCAGACCGAGATGCTCGCGCGCGCCGAGGAGCAGTCGAAGACGATGGCGATCCTCCTCTGGTCGATCGCGGGCGTCTCGCTCCTCGTGGGCGGGATCGGGATCATGAACATCATGCTCGTCTCCGTGACGGAGCGGACGCGCGAGATCGGCGTGCGAATGGCGATCGGCGCGAAGGGATCCGACATCCGCGCGCAGTTCCTCGTCGAGGCCGTCGTCCTCGCGATCGCCGGGGGCGTCCTCGGGATCGCGCTCGGCGTCGGCATCCAGGAAGCCGTGGCGAAGCTCGCCGGCTGGCCCGTCGCCGTCACGACCAGCTCCGTGTCGCTCGCCTTCGTCTTCTCCGCCGTCATCGGCGTCACCTTCGGCTTCTACCCGGCGCTCAAAGCCTCGAGACTGGATCCGATCGAGGCGCTGCGGTACGAGTGAGCTGAAGCGGGGGGTCCGGGGGGCGCGCGGAGCCAAGCCCCCCGGGAGCGGCGAGAGACTGGATCCGATCGAGGCGCTGCGGTACGAGTGAGCTGAAGAGGGGGGCCGGGGGGCGCGCGCAACGCGTCTTCTCGCGTCCCACCCCGCGCCCCGCGTTCATCCCGCCCGCGCGAAGCGCGCACCGCGAAGGGCGGTGGGTGGGGGGCGCGGGGTGGGGGCCTTCAGGCCACGGGCCGGGAGCGGTCGCCGAGGAACGGGTTCAGCCTCGACTCCTCGCCGATCGTCGTCTCCTCGCCGTGACCCGGCAGGACGACGAGGTCGCCGGGAAGCGTCAGAAGACGGGTCTCGATGGACGAGACGAGGTCGTCCCAGGAGCCGCCGGGGAAATCGGTCCGGCCGACGGAGCGCCGGAAGAGGGTGTCGCCCGAGAAGAGGAGGGGGCTGTCGCCCTCCAGCCGGAAGCAGACGCTCCCGGGAGTGTGACCAGGCGTGTGAAGGACCTCGAGAGCCCCGGCGCCGCAGGCGACGCGCTCCCCGTGGCCGAGAGTCCTCGCGACGGGACCGGGAGCCTCGGGAGTCAGGCCGAACATCCGTCCCCAGCGGCCGAGGTCGCCGTAGAGCGGAAGGTCTCCTTCGTGCATCAGGATCGGCGCGCCCGTCTCCTTCGACAGCCTCGCCGAGGAGAGGCAGTGGTCGAGGTGGGCGTGCGTGTGAACGAGCGCGACGGCGTTCAGGCCGTGGCGGGCCAGCGAGGCCAGGACGCGGTCCGGCTCACCGCCCGGATCGAGGACGATCGCCGCCTTCGACACGGGGTCGGCCACGATCGCGCAGTTGCAGCCGAGGGGGGCGACGGGGAAGGTCTCCACGAGGACGAGGCCCATGGCGGCCGAGTCTGCCACACGGTCCCGGGGCGCCTCGGCCTAGACTCCCGCCGATGAGCGCCGCTCCGATCTCCGACTTCCGCTCCGACACCGTCACGAAGCCGACCCCCGCGATGCGCCGCGCGATGGCCGAGGCCGAGGTCGGGGACGACGTCTACGGCGAGGACCCGACGATCGCCCGCCTCGAGGCGCGGACGGCCGAGCTCCTCGGCTTCCCGGCCGCCCTCTTCGTCCCCACCGGCTCGATGGGGAACCAGATCGCGCTCCGCGTCCACGCCCGGCCGGGCACGGAAGTGATCGTCGAGGCGCGGAGCCACGTGTTCCACTACGAGATGGGCGCGATGGCGGCGCTGTCGGGGCTCCTCCCGCGCCCGGTGTTCGGGCCGGGAGGGCGGATGCCGGAGGCCGAGGCAGAAGCCTGGGTGAGGCCCGAGTCCGTCTACTACCTCCCGCGGACCTCGCTCGTCTGCCTCGAGAACACCCACAACTTCGCAGGGGGGACGGTCCTGCCTCGGGCCGCGGTGGAGGAGGTCCTGGCGCTCGCCCGGAGGAAGGGGCTCGCCGTTCACGTCGACGGGGCGCGGCTCTGGAACGCCGCGGCCGCGCTCCGGGTCTCCGAGGCGTCGCTCGTGGCGGGGGTCGACTCGGTGATGGTCTGCTTCTCGAAAGGGCTCCGTGCCCCCGTCGGGAGCGCCGTGGCCGGCTCGGAGGCGTTCGTCGCCGAGGCGCGCCGCGCGAGGAAGCTCTTCGGCGGAGGGATGCGCCAGGCCGGGGTCCTCGCCGCGGCGGCGCTCGTCGCCCTCGAGGACGAACGAGGTCGACTCGCCGAGGACCACGCCCGGCTCGCCCGGCTGGCCCGCGAGCTGGCGGGCGTCCGGGGGGTCTCGGTCGACCCGGAGTCCTTCCCGACGAACATCCTGATCGTCGACCTCGACGCCCGCGTCTGGGGCTCGGCGAACGACGCCCTCGGGAAGCTGCGAACGCGCGGCATCCTCGCCGGGGCGGCCGGTCCGGCGTCGGTCCGCCTCGTGACGCACGCCGACGTCGGCGACGCCGACGTGGACCGCTGCGTGGCGGCGTTCCGGGAGTCCGCGGGCATGAGCTGAGAGCGGGGCGGAGCCCGCCCCCTCCTCAGGCGCCGGGGAGCTTCGCGATCAGCTCGATCTCGACGCGGCCATTCCCGGGGAGAGCGCCGACCTGGACGGTCGAGCGGGCCGGCCGGTGGTCGCCGAAGCGGGCGGCGTAGGCGCCGTTCATCTCGGCGAAGCTCCCCATGTCGGTCAGGAAGACGGTCGTCTTGACGACGTCGGCGAGCGTGCAGCCGGCCCCGGCGAGGACCGCCTCGAGGTTGTCGAACACCTGGTTCGTCTCCTCGGCGATCGTCCCGGAGACGAGCTTCATCGTGGCCGGGTCGAGGTGGACCTGTCCGGCGCTGAAAAGGAACCCTCCGGCCACGATCCCCTGCGCGTAGGGGCCGATGGCCTTCGGGGCGTTCTCGACGGCGATGGTCTTCAGCTGGCTCATTTGCTCGGGTCCCAGATGGCGACGTAGGGAAGGTTACGGTACTTCTCGTCGAGGTCGAGGCCGTAGCCGACGACGAACTCGGGGCCGATCGTGAAGCCGAGGAAGTCGACCGGGAGGTCGGCGTTCTCGGGGAGGTCCTTCTTCAGGAGCGCGGCGATCCTCACGGAGCGCGGGCCCCGCGTCCCGAGGAGGCCGAGGAGCTTGCGGAGCGTCAGGCCCGTGTCGACGACGTCCTCGAAGATCAGGACGTCGCGTCCCGCGATGTCCGAGGAGAGGTCGCGGACGAGCTCGAAGTTCCCGGTGGAGGCGGTCCCGGAGTACGACCTCACCTGGAGGAAGTCGACGGCCACCGGGGTCGAAAGGCGCTTCAGGAGGTCGGTGAGGAAGAAGACGGAGCCCTTCAGGACGCCGACGGCGAGGATCTCCCGGCCCGCGTAGGCCGAGTCGATCTCCCGGGCCAGCTCGTCCAGGCGGGCCGAGATCTGCTGCTCGGAAATGAGGATGCGGTCGATCACGGGACGAAACTATAATGCAGGCGCAACTCCGAGAGGTTCACGTGAGCACGTCGATCGTCGATCTGAAGACCATTCACGACGCCTACACGCGCCTGACCGAGAAGTTCAAGACCTTCTGGACGTTCCATCAGTTCCTCCAGGGGGTGCACAAGACCTTCTTCGGCGACGCGCCGGGCTACAACGTGGATTTCCAGGGGCTCTACGACGAGATCCGGGCCGTGACGACGGTCATGAACGTCGAGCCGCCGCCGGTCGTCATCGACCGGATCCACCAGCTCGACGGCCGGCTCGACGTCGTCTACCGGGCCCTCTCGGCGGACGACGAGAAGATCGCGGCGAGCTGGGTCCGCCGCTTCTTCGAGAAGGTCCGGACGGAGGACGAGAAGCTCCTCCTCGCGATCCTCCGCTTCTACTTCCACGCGCGCCAGGTGTCGCCGGAAGCGCTCGACAAGATGGACTTCCTGCTGACGCTGGTCGGGGCGCGCCGGTCGCTCGACGACGGGAGATACCTGCCCCGGTTCCCGCAGGAGCTCACGAAGCTCTTCGCCTCGCTCCTCGGGCTCGTCCGCCGCAATCCCGCGCCCGCAGCCGAGCTGACGGCGTCGGTCAAGGCCCTGGGCCTTCTCCGGAAGGACATCGACTCGTGCGAACGCTTCGAGGACCTCACCGAGAAGAAGATCCTCGACAGCCTGAGGACCGTCAAGCACAGGCTCGGCCCGGCGTAC